>JBILDS010000030.1:0-19974 GCA_044352505.1 Phycisphaerales bacterium | reverse complement strand
CACGGTGGTGTATGCGCGTAGTGGCGGGGCGATGGCCGGCGGTGAAGCAGCCTCGCTTGCCACACTTGCGGAGGGCTCCACGAAGGGTTTCGCCACACACGGCCTGACGCCGAGCGAACTCTTCACGGCGAAGGCTGCCGATGGCACGACGGATCTTTACGGGAGAATCGCGTTTCCGCCGGCGTTTGATCCGACGCGCGCGTACCCAGTGATCGTCGACACCTATGGAGGCCCGACGATTCGGCTCGTCACCGATCGCTTCAGTGCGGGCGATCCACGCACAGCACTCGGTTTCATTGTGGTCACGGTCGACAATCGCGGTACGCCGGGACGCGGGAAAGCGTTTGAGAGTGCCGCGTATCTCAAACTTGGGCAGGTCGACATCGACGACCAAGCTGCGGCCGTCACGCATCTTGCGGCCACGCGTCCGTACATCGATGGAACGCGTGTTGGCATCACAGGCTCAAGCTACGGCGGATACATGGCCGCGATCGGCGTGATTCGCCGAGGTGATGTGTTTCACGCTGCGGTTGCGGGCGCAGCGGTGACAGATTGGCGGCAATACGACACGATCTACACCGAGCGCTATATGCGCACGCCGCAGGAAAACCCGGACGGCTACGACGCGGGCAGCTGCGTGAAGCACGCGGGCAAACTCGCGGGAAAGCTGCTGATCTTGCACGGCATGCTCGACGACAACGTGCATCCGAACAACGCTTTCGCACTCGCGAATGCGCTTCAAACGCTCAATCGTCCGTTCTCCATGATGATCTTTCCGAACTCCGATCACGGCATTTGGAGTCCATCGGTTGAAAGCGTGAAATGGTCGTTCTTCGTGGAGGCACTGCGTCCGCAAGCGCCGGAGTGGGGGCGCAACAAGGAAAGCACGGTTGAATCCCCCGAGTCGCGTGCGTCATCCGCCGAGTCGCCAACCGCACAGAAAGCAGCAGCGCCATGAAGCTTCCGCCTGATCGGTCGCACGTTGCCACCGAACAACGACACGGGGAGTCTGAGGCGCTCGACACGTTGCCCACGCATGAACTGGTGGCGCTTCTTGCCCGCGATCAGCAGCGCGCGGTTGCGGCCGTCGAGCACGCTGCACCGTCGATTGCGCAGTTCGTCGACGCCGTCGTTGAAGGTTTCGTGCGCGGCGGCCGCTTGGTGTACGCGGGCGCCGGAACAAGCGGCCGACTCGGAGTATTGGACGCGAGCGAGTGTCCGCCGACCTTCCGAAGTGACCCAGCGCAGGTGGTCGGAATCATTGCGGGCGGCGACTCGGCGCTGCGACGATCAAGCGAAGGCCGAGAGGATGAAGAGGACGGCATCGCGCCCGAGTTTGAGCGGCTCGCGCTTGATGCGCGCGATTGCTTCGTGGGAATCGCAGCGGGCGGTACCACGCCGTATGTGCTCGGTGCGTTGCGTTTGGCGAAAGCGCGTGGCGCGACCACGGCATTCCTCACCTGTGCGCCGCACGCCGATCCGCCGCATTGCGACCATCGCATCGTGCTTGCGACGGGTGCCGAGATCGTGACAGGATCCACTCGGCTCAAGGCGGGAACGGCGACGAAGATCGCACTCAATGCAATCACGACGGCAGCATTCGTGCGCCTCGGAAAGACCTACGGCAATCTCATGGTTGATCTCGCGGCGACGAACGACAAGCTCGTTGATCGCGCACTCCGGATTTACCGCGCGTTTTTCCCAAGCGACACGCGCGAGCAGGCGTTCGCGCAACTTGAGGCCGCTGGCGGCATGCTGAAGATCGCACTCGTCATGCGGGCACGCAGCGAGTCGCGCGCCGAAGCCGAGCGCACGCTCGCGTCGCACGGCGGCTCGCTGCGCCGCGCGATTAGGTAAGCGGCGCGTGCCTGACTGGCTTTGGGTTCCCGGCGCCGTGGTGGTGGTGGGGAGGGTCGAATCACCGCCAATGAACGGGGGCAACGTTCGCCGCTTTCCGTGTTCTTCTGTGTCGGCGTCAGACAGATCACTCGGGCTCAGCGCAGGAGTTTCGCTGCAGCGTCGCGATAGAGGCTTCGGAGCAGGTCGCTCGGCAACGCGAGCCCGCGCAGGGGCGGCGCGTCGAGCGGCGTGTGGCGCTCGGGCTCGACCATGTGGAGGTCGGGATCAGAAATCGGCGACGGACCTTCGCCCGACGCCTCCCACAGCATGCGCAGCGCCCAGTAGCGGCTGGCGTAGAGGTCGTGCGCTTCGTCGCGGCTCGTTGCCTTCTTTGCCATTTCACTGGCCTTGTCGCCCGCGCGCAGATGGTCGTCGGTCGTCACGGTGTCGGTACCGAAGAGGATGCGCCCGCGCCACTTTTCGAGGAAGCCGACGACCTCGTCGCGCGGGTGGCGCCCAAGCTCTCGCACCATCCACTTCGTCGCGCTCGTGTCGAGGTGGAGGTTTGGATGCGACTCGAGCAGCGCGTCGAGGAACCCGAGGTCTTCGGGGAACCCACCCATATGGGCCGCGATCCACGGCATGGAGAAGCGGTCGAGCGCACGCCGGAGCGGCGTGTAGTGGTCGAGTTTCGCGCCGTAGCGCGCGGCGTCGCTGTACTTGGTTGCAAACCACGTGTTCGGGTCGGCGACGTGCACCATGCACATCATCCCGAGCCTCTCCGCGAGCTTCATTTGCTCAAGCCGTACGGGTTCGCCGAGGTCGAAGAGGCGCGGGTCGCCCGCTTCTGCCGCGAGTTCGGTGATGCGCGGCGCATTCCAGAACTTGACGATGCGCACGCCGTGCTCGCGGTAGCGCTCGATGCGGCGGAGGTAGCCCTCGCCGTGGCCCTCGCGGCGATCGGGGTGCATGAAGTCGGGGAAGGCGATGAACTCGAGGCTGTCGCCGAACCGCTCGCGCAGCGCGGGGATGTCCTCGACACGGCTCATCGAGTAGGTGCACTCGACCCCGTAGGCCCGCGCGATCGGTGCCCAGAGTGCAGCCGCCTCAAGGCCGTTGATGTGGGCGTGAACATCGATGATGCCGTAGCCGAGCGCTGGAAGCGAGGACGCCTCGCGCGCGTAGTCGAGCCCAAGCCGGTTCGACGGGTGATTGCGGAGCGTGACGAGCGATGACGGAATCCGCAGCATGGGGCGACACTGTAGATCACCCGCTGCGTCGGTCGGTGTGCGCGGGCGCGTCACCCGGCGCGTCACCCGGCGCGTCACCAAAGGCGCGGCAAGTGCACAGCGGGTGCCCGGCACAAGATTCAGTGCGGCGTGGATTCAGCGTGGCGTGGTTTCAGTGTGGTTTGGGCAAGCGCTGTTTGCTCGCGCCAACCGAGCGGCCCCGCTCGGTCGGCGACTCTGCGGCAGGCGCGCGGTCGATGGACGCCCGCGGGCGAACCACACGGGGCTCACCCCGGCGCGCAGCAGTCAGAGCCGCGTTGAGTCGCTGCGCTGGGGCGTCGCCCGCACCGGCTCTGTGCACAAGGCCGACGTAGAGCTCAAAGTTCGTCTCCATATCGAGGTGCCGCACCACTTCGCAATCGAACCACGCCACGGCTCGGGTCACGATCGGCGCACCCATCATGCCGACCGTGTGCGGGTAGGTGAGAAACGGATCCTCGCCGATGCGGCGATCCGGCCCAAACACGCGCTGCAGCAGTCGCTCAGCTGGGTCGAGCAGCGAAATCGCGAAGGTTCGGCTGTCGCGAATCAGCGGCGACAGCGGATGACCCTTCTCCATCGCCACAAGCAGCATCGGCGGTGCCGTTCCGCACTGCTGCACGCGCTCCACCAACCGCCCGTCGCGAACCTCGCCGTATGCCGTCGTAATCAGGAACTGCGCGGCCGGAATCCGGCCGAGCGCAGCAATGGTCTCTTCGGTGGGGGGCGGGAGCATGTGTCGGGTCGAGCCGGCGGGCACGGGTACAAAGAAAGTGGGGGAGCAGCGCGCGAATCCCGCCTTGGCATCTGCGTGCCCTGGTGAGCGGCTGCGTTCTCTAACCCCCTGAATATGCTGCGCTTATGTGATTCTGCCACCGAATTCACCCCGGGAAGCGAAAAATTTAGGGATCAAAAAGTGCAGAAATGTGTGCCAAGGTGTGGAAAGGTGGGGCGCGGTGTGGTATCTTCCCCGTCGCCCCCAAAGGGCGGCCGTGGAGTGCAGGCCGGCTTTCCCGAGTTTGGGCGCGCAACTGAGCCTCTGGCCGGAACGCGCCGAGAACAAGGCGTCGAACGCAGAGCAACGAACGCGAGACGTTTAGGACAGTCATGTTTCTTGGCGAGTACGAACACTCCCTGGACTCGAAGCAGCGGCTGGCGATCCCGGCCGAGCTGCGAGACCAATGGAAGCCAGAGCGTCACGGATCGATGCTCATTGCGGCTCCAGGGCAGACCGGCGGACTCTGCCTGTGGCCTGAGAAGAAGTTCGAGGAGTTTGCAGATCAGATCGAGAGCGGGCTGATGACGGCAGATGAGGTCGCCCGCGCCAACCGAAGGCTCTTCTCGCGCGCCGCGCGGGTTCCCTTCGACAGCGCAGGACGGATTCGGATTCCGGATCGGCTCCTCGCTGAGTTTGGGTTGAGCGGAACTGTGGTGATTCTGGGCGTGCGCGACCACTTGGAGCTCTTCTCTCCGGAGGCTCGCGCAAAGGACCTCATGCAGGGTGCCGCGTAGCGCGTGGCACGCGTGCCACAGGTCGACAAGCGCAGAACATCAACGCGTGTGTGTGCATGAAGTGGATGCGCGCGACGGAGCCCGGCAGGGCGCCGACGTGATTGGAACGAACACTCTGACGGGTCGACATGGAATCGTCGCCCGGTCAGTCGCAAGGGGCTCCGGAAACGGAAGCCAATATGGTGCCGGATCGTGGGTGTGCACGGATGCACGCGCACGCAGTCGTTGAGGCAACGGCTGAAACCCGGCATCGCCTGCACCACGGGTGCGTGCAGGCCCCGAGCGTTTCGCTCCGCCTAGCCAAGGATGGCCAGGCCTTCAGCGGGGTTGGCATGGATTGCGAACCTGCGCAAAGTGCGGCCTCGGTCCGAAGGGACCGGGGCCGCTTTCTTTTTGCGTGTGTCGCGTTTGTCGCTTCGTTGACGGAACGCGCGGTGCTCTCGCGCGTACGCATTGCGCACCCTTCATCGGGCTGCCATCGGGCCGCCCACGACGGTGCGTGACTCAGCCGCCTTCGGTTGCCGGACGGATCGATCCGATCACGTTGCGGCTGTCGTCGGTGTTGGTCGACAGAATCTGGTTCGCCACCTCGCGGCGGTGCACTTCGACGGTGCGCGGGAAGTCAAACGCCACGCGAACCCGATCGCCCTTGATCGCCACGATGCGAACAACACCGAGCGGCGACGATGGGTCTCCGATCACGACTTCTTCACCTTCACGACGAGTGATGACAAGCATGGTGGGGACCTCCTGCCCAGGTCGAGCGACCTGTCTGCCGCATGGCTGACTTGCGAAGCGTACCCGACGAACCGGGCAATCGGAAGCACCAACCGCAGACTTTCGGACAGGCAGGAAGTGCCGAAATCGCGTCTCGGACCCGACTTTCCCCGCCCGGACTCCGGTCAGGCGACGGCCTCGACCCGAATGTGATCGCCCAACTCAGCCCGAAGCGCCCGTTCGATCCCATGGTGGAGGGTGAGATGCGCAGAGGGGCAGCCAACGCACGCGCCGTGAAGGCGGATGCGGACGAGCCCGTCCTGTTCAACCGACACCAACTCGACATCGCCGCCGTCGTCCTGCACCGCGGGTCGGATCATGGCAAGAATGCGCTCGACCGCGGCCATGGAGATCGCGCCGGAAGCCGTTGCGTTCGCGCCCGTTGCCGGGTTGGTCGGTTCGTTCTTCGGAGCCGGCATCAAGCGCCGATGATACGGTCTCGAAGTCGGGAGGGCGAAACGGGGCCGATGGTTTGTTTCGCCCGCTCGCGTCCGCGACCACACGGTCGTACCCTCGCAAGGCGGCCAAACCAGCCACCCAGAAACTCGCCACCCCAAAGCCCCCGCCACCTCTCGCCTCCGCAAGCACCTAGACCGCCCCGGTGGGTCACCCTGAGGAGTCCAACCCGAATGCTCACTTCCCGATCCTCAATGCACACCACAGTGGCGCCCGGGACCGATCGCACGACGTTTGTCGCCCGTCGAGGCGGACTCTGTGCCGCCGGACTCGGACTTGCGCTCATCGCCGCGATCGGGTCGCTGTCCTGCAGCAGCGGCCCCGAGTCGGTCACGAACCCGTCGGAGGTTCTGTCGGTGAGCGGCCGCGCGCGCGAGCGCTACTTCGACGCGATTGACGCTGCGCGTCTCCGCGGTGTCGACGACACAACCAAAGCTGCGCTCCGCCGCATGATCTCCGCAGACGGATTCCCCATTGACGCGCGAGAGCGTGCGTTTGATCTCTTGTACGACACCGACCCAACCGCAGTGGTGGCGGCGCTTGAGAACAGTTTGCCGCGCATGGGCGATGTGACATGGCGGCGACGCGTGTCACAACTCGTGGGTGAGCGAAAGATGACCGCGATGGTGCCCACGCTCATCCGCGCCTGGGCGAATCCGGTGCCTGGTCTCGCAGGCGATGACGTACGCCCCGAACGCGCGGCGCTTGGCGCGATCGTTGGTGAAGAGAACGTCAGCGCAACGCTTCTTCGCACCATGCGCGAGTCGAGTCCGACGACGCAAGCGAATCTGCGCGCCCGGTGCTGGGAGCTTCTCATGAAGTCGGGCGATGAAGCGCGCTTGCGCACGCTGCTCAATGATCCCACGTCGACCGCGGGTGACGCGATGCTCACCGATTTGGCACGGGTGGCCAACGAGCTTGGCGTGTTGCCGGTGACGCGCGAAGAGATTCTCTGGGCGCGCGAACTTTGTGCGTCGTCGCGCGCGGGTTTCTTTGCGCGAGCGAAAGAAGCACTCGACGCGATGCCGAAGGCGCGACGCGAGGCGCTCGAATTGCGCGGGATTCCAATCGCGGTCGCATCTCTTGAGCGACGCCCGGCGTTACTCTCAGCATCGGAGCCTGACATCTTCGCCGAGATCGACGCGCGCACCAAAGGGCGGAAGAAAGCTTCGCCCGACTTTACAGGCTACGGAGATGGTTTCACAGAGACGCTCTATCAGGTTCGCAGCCGACTTTCGTGGACCGATCTTGCGGCACTCGCGCTTGCGCTTGATGTGCTTGACGATCGAGCGCTCGCGCTCCATCTCTTTGAGGTTGCCGATCGCGATCGCGAGGATCGCTCGACCGAGTATGGCGGCGTGATCACGCTGCGGCGCGGCGCCGATGATGCGTCGGGTGCGGCCTCGTCGAACGCGCCTGAGTTCCTTGAGTTTGCTCCGCGATCGAAGACAAGCGACGTGCGCTTTGAGAGCCCGCAGACACTCTTCGACGCGCTCTACACGGGGCTCTATCACGTACATTTCCACGCGCAGGCCTATGACAACGCCCGCTACGCTGGGCCGCACCTCGGTGACTTCGCGTTCGCCGACAGTTCGCGTTGCAATGGTCTCGTCTTCACGTTCCTCTCGACCGATCTCCTCGGGGTCGATTACTACCGACATGGTCGCCTTGTGGTCGACCTCGGCGCGATCGAACGACCAGAGGGGTGATCGAGAGTCGCACCCGATATGCACCTTGCGTTCATTGTTCAACTTGCAATCGCGCTCCTCGCGCGCGAATTGGCCGGCGCCATCGCGCTTGGGCCGTGGGCGGGCGGCGCGATTGCGGTTTCGGGTCCACTCTTGGTGCTGATACTTGGAAATCGAGCCGCACACCGCGCGCTTCGTCGCATGGATCGCGCGGAGTCCGGTGCTGCGGAGGAATTCTTCGCATCGAACGCCCGGTCCGGCTGGATCGTGGCGCTCTTCCTCTTTCTGGCTGCGTCAACTGAGCTTCCAACCGCGATGTCAGGACCCGTTTGGGGTGCGTCTGTCGTTGTGTACCTCCTCGGTTGTGGCATCGGCGGAACGCTTGCCGCGAGTTGGAATGGTTGGCTTGTTGAAATGCGCATCCGCGAGGCGGGAATTGTGGGAACGCTTGATCGAGCGCGCCCGCTCCAGGCATTCCCCACGCGAGGTGCGTATGTCCTTGCACAAGTGCGCGCCGGTCTTGCACCCGCACTCGTACCGCTCCTCCTTCCCATTCTCTTCGGTGCGTTGGCGCAGCAGGTGGCACACGCGTATGCGCCCGGCTGGGAGTCGATCGCGCAACTCGGCGGCGCCGTCACGGGCATCCTTCTTCTCTTCCTGTCGATCCCGCTACTGATTCCGCCGCTCCTCGGTCTCGTGCGACTTCCGCCGGGGGAAATGCGCGACGACCTCGAACGTCTCGCGGCGTCGTCTGGCATTGGTGTGCGCGAGATTTGGATTTGGCCCACCGACGGACTCGTGGCGAACGCAGCCGTGATGGGTGTCTTTCCAAGACTTCGCTGCGTGATGCTCTCCGATGCGCTCCTTGAGTGCATGCCGCGCGAGCAGGTTCTTGCGGTTCTTGCGCATGAACTCGGGCACGTGGCGCGACGGCACATTGCTTGGATGCTGCCGGTGATTGTGGCGTGTTGGACGCTCGGCGCGTTGATCACAGACCCGTTGGCGCACGCGCTGTACGCTTTGATGCAACCGGCTGCAGAACGCGGCGAACTCGGCGGTGCCGAGGAAGTCCAAGCGCTTGTTGCGTCGATTGCGCTTGTTCGCGATCTTGGGATGGCGGTGTTTGGCCTTCTCGCCTTCGGGTTCGTGAGCCGGCGCTTCGAACGGCAGGCCGACACCGACGCGGTGCGCCTCTTAAGTGCCCAAGAAGGAAGCGGCGAACTGACCACGCGCGCAGTGGTGGCGATGTCGGGCGCGCTGACATCGGTTGCGTTCCTGAACCATGTGCCGCTTGAGCGCCCGAGCTGGCGTCACGGCTCGATCGCGTGGCGGCAGGGACACCTGCGCACACTCGTGGGCGCGCCGAGCGGTGCTCTTCCCAACGACCGCTTCGTTTCCACCATCTGTCTTGGCTCGATTGTGCTCGTCCTGGCGGCTGTCGCGTGGACGGCCGCGTCGAGCTTCGCATAGCGGTCGTGTGTCTGTTGCCGTGGGTTCGCCCGGCGTTTGCGCGCACTTTCGCTGTGACTGCTTGCGCGTGACGGGTACACTCGCGCCATGCGTTTTACGAAGATGCACGGCATTGGCAACGACTACGTGTATGTTGATGGCTCGATCGAGCCTGGGCTCGATTTCGCGCGGGCCGCGCGACTCGTGAGCGATCGCCATCGAGCCATCGGAAGCGACGGACTCATTGCGGTATGTCCGCCTGTGTCGCGCGATGCCGACGTGCGCATGCGCATGTTCAACGCCGATGGAAGCGAAGGCGAGATGTGCGGAAACGGCATTCGCTGTGTGGCCAAGTTTGCCGTGGATCGCGGGATCGCAACCGTCAATCCGCTGCGCGTGGAAACATTGCGTGGAATTCTTGAGGTCGAATGGACGCGCGACGTTGAAGGAAAAGTGATGCAGGCGAGCGTGCGCATGGGGGCACCGATTCTTGAACACGCACGCATTCCTGCGCGCATCGATCATGTGGCACCTGAGTCGCGCGTGGTCGGGCACGGCGTCGATCTTTCGCGCTGGGGCGACGACTGGTGGCGCGACGCGGGCGTCGAACCGCATCTCACGCTTGTTTCCATGGGAAATCCGCACGTGGTCTTCGTGTGCAATGACCCGTCGCGTGTGCCGCTTGAACGAATCGGGCCTCGCATTGAGCGTGATGCGTGGTTTCCCGCGCGCATCAACGTGCACTTCGTGCGCTTTGGTCCGCGTTCGGGTGATGCGCTCATGCGTACGTGGGAGCGCGGCTCGGGCATCACGCTTGCGTGCGGGACAGGTGCGAGCGCGGTCTGTGTGGCGGGGGTGCTTCTTGGGAAGGGCGCGCGCACACTCGATGTCATGTTGCCGGGTGGGCCATTGTTGCTCGAGTGGCCACACGACGGCGCCGATGTGCGCATGACAGGGGGCGCCACCGAGGTCTTCGAGGGCGAAGTTGATCTCGAGCAACTCGCGCGCGCAGAGTCGCGCGTGGCGCATGCCGCGGGAGCTGCGCATGTCTAGTTCGAAAAACTCTTCCGAAGCAGACTCGCGATCGGTCACGGCTCACACGACCTCCGCGCTCACGAGTGACGAGATACGTCTTGCACAGGGAATCACTGCGCTGCGTGCATCGATGGAGCGCGACCTCGAGCGCTTCGTCGCGATTCCGACGGGCACGGGCCACGAGGCCGGGCTTGCGGAACTGCGCGCCATCATGCGCGCGCGGCTCGCGGCGCTCGGCGCGGAGATCGACGAGATCGCGGGCGACCCGCGGCCCGCGTGGATCGTGCAGCCCGGGCAGCGGGCCGACGCGCCGCCGCCGTCGTCGTTGCGTGCGGTCGCGCGCGGCGGCGTGGGGAGGCCCGTCCTCATCACGGGCCACCTCGACACCGTGCACGACCCGTTCGGCGCGTTTCAGGTGCTTGCACGCGAATCCTCCGCGCGCGCCGTCGGCCCCGGCGCGATCGACATGAAGGGCGGGCTCGTCGCCATGCTCTATGCGCTCGAGGCGCTCGCAGCGGCGGGCGTCGCGCCCGCGTGGACGGTGCTCCTCAACTCAGACGAAGAGACGGGGAGCCTCCACAGCCAGCGCGCGATCCGCGCCGAGGCGCGCACGTGTGCCGCGCGCGGCGGCTTCGGCCTTGCGATGGAGCCGTCGTTGCCCGACGGGTCGCTTGTCCTCGAGCGGCTCGGAAGCGCGACCTTCCGCATCGAGTGCGAGGGCCGCGCAGCACACGCTGGGCGCGACTTCGCGCAGGGCGTGTCCGCCGTGAACGCGCTCGCATCGAAGGTCCTCGATGCCGCGAAGCTCGTCGACCTCGACGCAGGTACCGTCGTCAACATCGGCCCGCTCGAGGGGGCGAAAGCGACCAACATCGTGGCCGACCGCGCCCGCGCGTGGGGCAACGCGCGCTTCCGCGATGCGGCGCGCGAAGATCTCGTGAAGGCTGGGCTCCTTGCGCTCGCGACGGCGGCCGACGCGCCCTTGCCGCGCACGTGCATCGAGTACGAGTCGAACCGCCCCGCGAAGCCCGAGACCACCGCCCTGCGCGCGATGGCCGACGAGGTGCGCGCGATCGGCGAGGCGCTCGGCGAGAAGGTCGGCTTCGGGAAGTCGGGCGGCGTGTCCGACGGAAACCTCATGCAGGCGGAGGGGCTGCCCACGCTCGATACCATGGGGCCGCGCGGCGGAAACCTCCACCGGACCGACGAGTACATCGACCTCGACTCGCTGGCGCCGCGCGCCGCGATGCTGGCGATTCTTCTCGCTCGGGCAACGAAAGCCTGATAACCACGCGAATTCGCATAGCCTAGGCTACAGCCACCCCGCACGGACGGACGAAAACAGTTCGGGTCCCGTGCGCGGGTTGCCCGTGCGCCGCCACTTGAGAATCCCATGCACTCCACGCTCGACCCAACCGAGGCGCTCGGCGCCTCGCTCCGTTCCAACGCCGCCATCGACGCAGCGATCCGCGACATCGTCGCCGAGGTCGCAGCGAAGAGCATCCAGATCACGGGAGCACGCCCCGCGCGCGATGGCGCGAAGGAGACGCTCGCAGGCTGGCTCAAGCGCGCCACCGAAGTGCGCGGGCGCGGGCCGCTCTACCCCTATCTCGGCTCTGGGCTCGGGAACGGCGCGCTCGTCGAGCTTGTTGACGGGAGCGTCAAGTGGGACCTCATCAACGGAATCGGCGTCCATATGTTTGGGCACAGCGACCCTGGCCTGATCGAGGCGTCGCTGCGCGCGTCGCTCTCCGACCTCGTGATGCAGGGGAACCTCCAGTACAACCAGGACGCGATTCTGTTCGGCGAGTTCCTCGCGCACGAGGCCGCGCGCAGCTCGCGCCTCAAGCACTGCTTCATCACGAACTCTGGCTGCATGGCCAACGAGGCCGCGCTGAAGCTCTGCCAGCAGAAGACCGGCGGCGCGCCGCGCATCATCGCCTTCGCCGACTGCTTCATGGGCCGCTCGACCACGATGTCGCAGATCGGCGACACGGCCGCGTACCGCCAGGGCCTCGCGCTCAACATCCTCGTCGACTACCTGCCGTTCTTCGACGCATCGATGGGCGTCGAGCGCTCGATCGACATGACGCTCTGGCACCTGAAGCAGCTCATCCACCGCTATCCGGGCGAGCACTGCTGCCTCATCGCAGAGCTCGTGCAGGGCGAGGGCGGCTTCAACACGGCGCCGCGCGAGTTCTTCGTCAAGCTCTTCGAGGAGGCGAAGAAGGCGGGCATCCCGATCTGGGACGACGAGGTGCAGACCTTCGGCCGCACCGAGAGCATGTTCTGCTTCGAGCGGCTTGGCCTCGGCGAGTACATCGATGTCGTCAGCGTCGGCAAGATCACGCAGGCCTGCGCGTGCCTCTACACGGCGGACATGAACCCGGGGCCCGGGCTCCTCTCAGGCACATTCGCAGCATCGTCAAGCGCGTTCGGCACGGGTCTCTCTGTCCTGCGGCGGCTCCAGTCGGGCGGCTACTACGGCCCCGAGGGGCGCATCGCGCGGCTCTTCGCGGCCTACCGCGAGCACGCGACCGCGTTCGTGGCGAAGCACCCCGAGTGGTTCCCGCCCGCGCTCAACTCGCTCGGACGCCCGACGATGGAACTCGTCGCGGGAACGGGCGGCATGATGCGCCTCACGCCCTTCGGCGGGAACCGCGAGAAGATCGGCCGCCTCCTCGCGAACCTCTTCGAGGACGGCGTCATCGCCTTCAGCTGTGGCCACGGGCCGTATCACCTGCGCTTCCTCCCGCCCATCGGCGTGATGAAGCCCGAGGAGTTCGCGCCCGTCTTCGAGATCATGGAGAAGTCGTTCGCGCGCACGGCCTGAGCCGAGCCGCGCGGAGATACACGCGATGTTCATCATTAGACCAGCCATCCTCGACGACCTTCCGACGCTCTTGAAGCTCGCGAAGATGGTTCACTTCATCAACCTCCCCGCAGACAAAGAGCTCCTCGCCGCGAAGATCGGGCGCAGCCGCAAGAGTTTCGCGGGCGACGTCGACGACATCCGCCAGCGCGAGTTCATGTTCGTACTCGAGGACGGCGAGTCCGACGAAGTCGTAGGCACCTGCTCGATCCTCTGCTGCGTGTCGTGGGAGGGGCGGCCGCACATCTACCTGAAGACGGGCAGGCGCTCGTTCTACAGCGAGGACCTCCAGCTCGGGCAGACGCATGTCACGCTCGAGCTCGGCACCGACACAAGCGGCCCGAGCGAAGTCGGCGGCCTGATCCTCGCGCCGGGGTTCCGCGGGCGTCCCGAGCGGCTCGGGTCGCTGCTCTCCCTCATCCGCTTCCACTTCATCGGCCTGAACCGCGAGAGCTTCGCAGAGCGGATTCTCGCCGAAATGATGGGCCCGCTCACGCCCGACTCGGGCACGCTTCTCTGGGAGTACCTCGGGCGGCGCTTCATCAACCTCTCCTACAAGGAGGCGGATCTCTTCAGCTCGCGCTCGAAGGAGTTCCTGCTGTCGCTCTGGCCGAAGGGCGAGATCTACGCATCGCTCCTGCCGCCCGAGGCGCGCGCCCTGATCGGTAAGGTCGGCGAAGAGACGGAGTCTGCGAAGCGCATGCTCGAGAAGCAGGGCTTCAAGCACCACGGGCATGTCGATCCGTTCGATGGCGGGCCGTACCTCGACACTGCGATTGGGGACATTCCGCTTGTGAAGGCAACGTGCACCCGACGGATTGCGGCTGCGAAAACGGTTGAATCGTCGAGCGAAGCGTTTGTGAGTTACAAAGGTCGTGGTGGATTCCGGGCGACGCGCACCCGTTACGACCTCGCGGGCGAGCGTGTGACGTTGCCGAGTGCGACGTTGGCAGCGATCGGCGCGCCAGCGGACGCTGTGGTGGGGTTCACTCCACTTCCAGAGTCGAAGCCGACGAAGCGCCGCGGCGCGAAGAAGGATTGAGGCATGCGTTCGAATCGCTATCTCGCGCACGCGCCGAGCGACTACATCGCGGGGCAATTCCGCGCGCTGGCCAATGACGGCATCGTCACGCGCGACCCCGCGAGCCCCGATGACGTCGTGTGGGCGGGTTCGCCGGTCGTGGCGCACGCCGAGGAGGCGGTGGCGGCGGCGCGGCGCGCGCTTCCCGCGTGGGCGGCGCTCTCGATTGACGCGCGGCGTGCGCACCTTGAGCGCTGGCGCGAGACCTGCGTGAAGCACGCGGGTCGACTTGCGGCTGCGATTTCGCGCGAGGTCGGCAAGGTGAAGTGGGAGGCCGAACTCGAGGCGAAGATCGTGGCCGAAAAGGTCACGATCACGCTCGAAGAGCGCGTGCTTGCGCGCGTCGCCGGCTTCGAA
Source organism: Phycisphaerales bacterium (assembly GCA_044352505.1). Lineage (GTDB taxonomy): Bacteria > Planctomycetota > Phycisphaerae > Phycisphaerales > SM1A02 > QWPT01. Next base: position 5,640 of record JBILDS010000030.1, on the reverse strand, counting down.
GTGGCTGCGGGTGCGGGCAAGACGGGCGTTTGCACGTTCAAGCCGCATGGCGTGATGGCGGTGCTTGGACCCTTCAATTTCCCCGCGCATCTCCCGAACGGACACATCGTGCCCGCGCTTCTTGCCGGCAACACCATCGTCTTCAAGCCGAGCGAGAAGAGCGCGTCTGTCGGGCAACTCTTGGCCGAGCTTGCGCACGAGGCCGGATTTCCGGTGGGCGTTGTGAATGTGGTGCAGGGCGACGGCGCGATCGCGTCGCGGCTTGCGACGCATCCGGAGGTTGACGGTGTTCTCTTCACGGGTTCGTTTCCGGTGGGGCGCAAAATCCTCGAAGCGAATCTCGACAACCCTGGGCGTCTGATCGCGCTCGAAATGGGCGGGTCGAACCCAGCCGTCGTGACTGCGAAGGCGGATCTCCGCCGCGCCGCAATCGAATGTGTGCGCGCCGCGTTCGCAACAACGGGTCAGCGATGCACGTGCACACGGCGCATCATCGTGGAAGACGCGATTGCAGATCGATTTATCCCAATGGCGCTCAAGCTCGCGTCGACGCTCTTGATTGCTGCGGCCGACGACGGCGTGCCGGCGTTCATGGGGCCGCTTGTCACGGGTGATGCGCGCGACGCGGTGCTGCGCGCGCAAGCTCGGCTCGCATCGTCAGGGCGTCTTTTGCTCGAAGCATCGCCGCTTGATCGCGCGGGCTACTTCCTCTCGCCCGGCGCTGTGGAGGTCGAGCGTTTCGAGCGCAATTCCAGTGAAGAGGAAATCTTCGGGCCATTCGTCCAGTTCGCACGGGCGTCGAATCTCTCACACGCGATTGCGCAGGCAAACGCCACGCAATTCGGCCTTGCGGCGAGCATCTTCACCGAGGATCGCGCCGAGTGGGAAGAGTTTTTCGCAGGGGTGCGCTCGGGCTGCATCAATTGGAACGCGGGCACTGCGGGCGCGAGCAGCAAGCTTCCGTTCGGCGGGCTCGGTCGATCGGGAAACCATCGTCCGGCGGGCGCCTTCGCGGTCGACTCGGTCGCGTATCCGGTGGCAACCATGATCGATACTGCGGAGCCCGTTGTGCCGCAGGGCATGCGCGTGGTGTAGGACTTGGGGTTCCGTTTGATTCAGGCGCAGCGGTGGACAACCCGAGTGGGTGACAGGCCGCTTCGTGCGAACGGGTCGATGTGGCGGGGTAAAGCCCGAGAGCCACGGATCGAGCGTGGGAACCGCTATTGGACGGTCGTTTCATTGGCCTTGATCGCTGTCGACAGTACATTTCCCGTCGTAGCACAGCCCGCGCGTGTGTGACGGGCGCTTCGTTCCACCTCTCGGGGGCACCTTGTCGGTCGATCTCTCTCCAACCGACGCCGAAGACCCATCCGGTTCGAGCGCATCGCCCGAACCGGTGTCGCCGACGTCGGGCGGTCGAGTGATCGACGCGATCATCTACGAGGAGCTCCGCGGACTCGCGGCCGCGTACATGCGGACGCAAGCGCCCGGCCACACGCTGCAACCGACTGCGCTGGTGAGTGAGGCGTATCTCAAGATCGCCAAGAGTTCGCCGCAGGCACTTACGAGCCGCGCGCACTTCCTCGCGGTCGCCGCCAAGGCGATGCGACACGTACTCATCAATCACGCGATTGCGCGCAAAACAGCCAAGCGCGGCGGGGGGGCGGCGCGCGTCGATCTCGATCTCTCCGGAATCGGCAGCAACGATGACGGTGATCATGTCGAGGCGCTCGCCGTCCATGAAGCGCTGGAATTGCTTGAAGAACTCGACCCACGCAGGGCTCGGGTGGTCGAGGGAAAGGTGTTCGCAGGCATGACCAATCAGGAAATCGCCGAGGTTCTCGGCATCTCGACCACCACGGTCGAGAGCGATTGGCGCACCGCGCGGGCGTGGCTGACCAAGGAGATGCGACCGGGGCGGTGAGGGGTGCGCGAATCGTGCCGATGACCCCAAAATTCGAGCGTTCGCGCGAGGAGGCGGGCTGATTTTCTTGTTGAATCATGACGCGCGCCTCGGTGGGACTTCGCGATCTCCGATCGCGTGATCCACACCGAAGCAGCCGTCGCAGAGAATCCCGATCACGCGCATGTCGAGTTCCGACCCACAGAATGACGCTTCTCCGTATGCAGATGATCGCGCACAGCGCTATCGCGCGGTGACGGCGCTGTTTGACGCGGTGCGCGATCTTCCGCGTGATGAGGCGTACGCGCACGTGGCTGCGCATCCGTCGAAAGAGGTGCGTGACGATGTGCTGGCCATGCTCGATGCCGATCGCGCTGGTACCCGCGCGGTTCGCACCATTGTCGATGTCTCAACCGTCATTGCGGAGGCAAGCGCCGCGCCGGAGATTCCGGCGATGGTCGGCGACTATCGCGTCTCCGGTCTCCTTGGCCACGGCGGTGGCGGCGTCGTACTGAAGGCGGTCTGCCCGAAGACAGCCGCCGATGTCGCGATCAAGGTGCTCGGGATCGGTGCGTGGAGTTCACGCGCGCTCGGTCGCTTCCGACAGGAGATCAAACTCCTCGGACATCTCACACACCCCGGCATTGCGCAGATTCTCGACGCTGGAACCGATCGCTCCGGCGTGTCGCCGCATCCATACTTCGTCATGGAGTTTGTCGACGGGAAGACGCTCTCGGAGTGGCGCCGCGCGAAGCCGCGGACACCGCGCGAGATTGTGGAGCTCTTCGCTGCAATCGTCGACGCTGTCGCGTTCTCACACGTGCGCGGAATCATCCACCGCGATCTCAAGCCGAGCAACATCCTCGTCACCGCGGATGGTCGTCCGAAGATTCTCGATTTCGGCGTGGCGAGCGTGGCGCAGGGCGCCGATCCCTCGCTTGATCCGCTGCGCACACTCACGATGATGTTGCAGTTTGCAGGCACCCGCCACGGCAACGCGACCCGCGGCGCGACGAAGACTGCAGAAGGGGCAGTGGTGGGCACGCTGCCGTACATGTCGCCGGAGCAGATTTCGGGCACGCAAGTTGTCGATGCACGCAGCGATCTCTATTCGATTGGTGTGATGCTCTACGAGGCGCTGTGCGGCAAACTTCCGTACGACCTCTCGCTGCGATCTTTGACAGACGCAGCGATGGTGATTCGCAACGAGATTCCCACCACAATTGGCCGCGTCGATCGTGGTCTCCGTGGCGACCTCGAGGTGATCGTCTCGCGACTGCTCGAGAAGAGGCCCGCCGATCGGTACGAAAGTGCGCCGCAACTTCATGAGGATCTTGAGCGATTTCTGCGTGGACAGCGCACGCGCGTGCGGCGAATCCCGCTGCATATTCGCATGCTGCGCTTCGCTCGGCGCTACCCGGCCTACATTGCGTCGTCGGCGCTCCTCGCCCTTGTCGCACTTGGTTCTCTGGGCTACGCAGGTTACCTCGTGGCTGCGGAACGCCTGGCGGAGCGTGCGCGCGCCGCGGACGAACTCGACGCGATGCGCCTCAAGCTCTCTGCGGCGGCGTTCGCGGTTGGTCGCGGGCTCCTTGAACAGTCGCGCTCCGAACTCGCGGAGGTTCCCGCGTCGCGGCGCAACTGGGCGTGGCATGCGCTCGATCGCTTCCATGGACGCGGCGAACTCGTGTCCTTCATCTTCTACGCCGCGCGCGACATCCAGCCGCGCGGCGAACGCATCTTCTTCCGAGAGGGCGCGGGGGGGACTTCGCCCGCTGTATTCGACCTGCGCGACGGAACGCGCAGGGCGCTCGATGTGCCGCTTCCCTCGAGCCCGCCGATCGCCGTCTCCCCCGACGGGTCGCGCATGGCGCGGGCCCACGCGCCCGATGGCGGGCTGTTCGTGCGCTCGACCGCCGATGGATCGGTGCTCGATGTCCTCGAGTCGCCGATCGACGAGATCGATGCGATCGCGTGGTCGGACGATGGAGCGATGCTGCTCCTTGCGAACCGCGCGGGCGAGCTGGCCGCGATCGACCTTGTGACGGGCCGCGCGCTGCGTGCGAGGTTCGATGCAGGCGCCGCTGCATCGGAGCGGGTCTTCCTGCGCACGGTCGGGGGCGCCGCGGTCGTCGGCCTCGAGGGCGCGGAGAGCATCTTCGTGTGGAGCTTCGCGGCAGACGGGCGCGGTGCGGAGCCACGCGTCATCCCGCTCGTGGGTTTCGGCACGGGTGTCGGCGTGTCGTCGCTCGTGTCATCGCCCGTGTCGTCGCTCGTGTCATCGCTTGAGGCGGTGCGCGTCGAAGGCGTGCAGCGGGCGTTTGTGGGCACGACGCAGGGCGCGGTCCTTGACATCGATCTCGCGCAGGGCACGATCGCGCGCAAGTACGAGTACGCGACGAGCCCGATCGAGGCGCTGGCCGTCGAGCCGACACGGGGGCTTCTTGCGGCGGCGACCGGCGAACGCGCGGACAAGCGGCGCGGGTCGCTGCAGGTCTGGGATGTCTCCACGGGTGAAGCGGTTGGAACGCTCGGGCTCGGGACGGTGGCGTTCTCGATCGCGTTCTCGCAGGATGGCGAGAGCCTCTTCGTCGGCGAGACCTTCGGCGAACTGACCCGATTCGCCGTGGTGCGCGAGGTCCTTTCACCGACCTTGGGAAGTGCCGAGATGCAGGTGAACGAGATGGCTTTCGCTGGTGGCGGCCTCATGGCCGTGACGACCGCGGAAGGGGCGTTCTGGTGGAACTGGGACCTCGATCGGCAGGCGTCGCGCGCGCGGCCGGAGCGCATTCCGATCGCGCGTGAACTGGTCGCGGGGCGGCCGATCGCGGTGGTCGAGGTCGCGGCATCCGGCCCGGATGCGGCCACGCGCGCAGCGCTCGCCGTCGTCGCGCCCGATGCGACGAGCGTCGTCTTCTACGCGACCTCGGGCGAGGAACTCGGGCGAATGGCGATCACGGGCCGCGCGCCCGGGGATGCCGAGCCCTCGATTTCAGCGACCGCGGGTGGCTTCGTCCTCGGAGTCGGGCGGCGCGTCGAGCGCCACGCCGTGATCGAGGCGGGCGGCCGCGTGCGAGCGGAGCTGATCGGCTCCGACCCGCTCGATGGAATCGTGCGGAGCGTGTGCGCCACGCCCGACGGAACGCGAGTGGCGGCGGTGATTTCGGGTGTCGAGGCAAACAGGTTCGGTGCGTGGATTGTCGGATTCGACGCGAGCGCCCGCGGGGCTCCGCGCGAGTCCTGGCGGCACCCGATCAGCGAGGAGAGCGACGCGCACGAGCTCGGTGCCGCGATCTCCAGCGATGGAGGAACGGCGTTCGCGGTGTCGGGCACGGGGCAGCTCGGGGTGTTCGATGCACCGTCGGGCGCGAATATCTTCGCCATCGACGATGTTCCGCCGTGGAGCATCGACCGACGGGCGGTCGGGCTCGCGATGTCGCCCGATGGACGCGCGCTCGCCGTGCGCTTCGCGGATGGCAGCGTGCGCATCGTCGAATCGGCTGCCTTCGACGCCGAAGCAGGGGAGGCACGATGACGCGGGGACTTTCGGCAATGCTTGCGCTCTGCGCGTTCGTCTGGGTCGCCGTGCAGCCCGGCCGCGCGGCTGATCCGCCGGCCGCGTCTCCCGTGGTGTCTCCCGTGGCAGTCGATCTCGACGCGATGATCCGCGCCCTGGCCGACGAGTCGCTCTGCGTGCCGCTCGAAGGCTTGGTCGCGTCGACCGCCATCCACTCCTC
>JBILDS010000193.1:0-6114 GCA_044352505.1 Phycisphaerales bacterium | reverse complement strand
GGTTGTCGAACGTGCGCTTGGGCAGGGTGATCGATCGCGGTTGCACGCGGTGGTCGGTGCGATCAGAGAAAGCCTGAATCCGCATCCGGCTGGGCAGGCCACGTTGAATGTTCCGCTCGTCGACGGACGGCCTTTTCACGGTGCCCAGCACAAGTATCGCGAGACGCTGCTGTTCTTCCCAGCCGCCGGCCAGACCTGCCATGCCTATTGCACCTTCTGCTTCCGTTGGCCGCAGTTTGTGTCGGGCGATGGCGTGAAGTTTCGCGCCAAAGACCACGAACTCCTCGTGCGCTATCTCGCGGAGCATCCGGAAGTCACAGATCTGTTGCTGACAGGTGGTGACCCGATGGTGATGTCAACCTCCGTGATCGCGCGGTACCTCGAGCCGATCATCGAAGATGAACGCCTTCGTCACGTACAGACCATTCGCATCGGAAGCAAGGCGCTGGCGTACTGGCCGCAGCGATTCGTCACCGATCCTGATGCGGACGAGTTGCTTCGGTTGTTTGAGCGCGTCATCGAGAGCGGGCGCACGCTTGCGTTCCAAGCACACGCGTCGCATCCGGTTGAGTTCGAACCGGAGATGGCACGCCGAGCCATCCAGCGCATTCGTTCGACTGGCGCACTCATCCGTCTGCAGAGTCCGTGCATTCGCCACGTGAACGACGACCCCGAGATCTGGCGGGCGCTCTGGACGAATGGAGTCCGGCTTGGCTGCATTCCGTACTACTTCTTCGTGGAGCGCGACACGGGCGCTCGGCGTTACTTCGAAATTCCGCTTGTACGCTGCAATGAGATCTTCCGCGACGCGTACGCCAGCGTTTCTGGGTTGGCGCGCACGGTTCGCGGCCCCAGCATGTCAGCCACGCCGGGGAAGGTGCACATCCTTGGCCGTAACACGGTCGATGGAATGGATGTCTTCATGTTGCAGTACTTGCAGTGTCGGAGGCCGGAACTTGTCCGGCGGCCATTCTTCGCGACATTCGACCCGAAGGCCACGTGGTTTGATCAACTGCATCCGGCTCGGGGGTCGGACGCAGAGTTTTTCCCGAAAAACTGGCCTGATCAGGGTGCGCGAGTCGGTCAAGGCGTCCCGATGAGCATCGAAGAGGCCGGCGTTCGGGTGCCGCTTCGGATCGCCGTCGACGAGTCCTGAGCGAGGAATCGGAAGACGATCTCCGGGAAAGGCGAAAATTGGCGGTCAAGGCTCGACTTCTCCCGGGGCTTCCGCCGATACGATCGCATGTGCGCATCGATCAGGACGGTCGACCGCGCACCGTGATTGTTCGTTTGCCGCACGAAGGCGGAGGATCCGCTCCCGATGGCAGGAATGCGTTTCGAAACCTCGCAGGGCATGAAGCTCGGCCAGACCATGGGTCTGTCGCCGAAGTTGATTCAGTCTGCTGAGATTCTGCAGTTGAACTCGATGGAGCTCGCTGAGCGGCTTGAGCAAGAAGTTGAGAAGAATGTTGCGCTCGAGTTGTTGATGCCAGGCGGAGGCGAGGAAGGGCGCGAGCGCGCGCCCACAGAGCGACGCGGCGAAGAGGAAGGCCACGGCGCAACCGAGTTCGAGCGCCTGCGACGGCTTGAGCGACAATACGGTGACCAATGGAACTCGGAGCTCGACGGCCGCCGCGCCGTGCGCGACAAGCGCGAGCGCGATCCGAAGATGGACGCGATGGCGAACGCGCCGTCGCGCGGCCGCAGCCTTGCTGAAGAGTTGCAGGAACAGTGGAGCTTTTCTGCGGTCACCGACCCAGCGATTCGGGTCGCGGGTGCGCGACTCATCGAGTACATCGATGACGATGGGCTTATGACCACGCCGTTTGAGACGGTTCGCGAACAAAGTTCGCAACTTCCCGGCTGCGACTGGACGCTTGAGACGCTCGAAGCTGCGCTCCTTCGGCTGCAACAGGAACTCGAGCCGAAGGGTATTGGCGGTCGAAGCGTGCGCGAGGCGCTTCTGATCGAGGCGCGTCACAAGCTCGATGAGGAAACCGACCTCGATATGGCCGAGGCGTGGGGCGATGCGATCCACATTCTCGACAAGCATTACGATGACATTCTGGGAAACCGTATCCCGAAGATCCGCGAGACGACCGGCTGGCCGCCGGATCGCGTCGATCGCGCGCGTGCCTGCCTGAAGCGACTCGACCCGAACCCGGGGCGAGAGTTGGTCCCGGCAGAGTCGAACGCGATCATCCCCGACGTTGTGGTCGAGTACGACCCTGAATCGGGCGACTACACCGCTCGGCTGGCCGAGGAAAACATGCCGCGCGTGCGCGTCTCCGCCGACTATGAGGAGATGCTGAAAGAGATCGACCTCGACGCGAAGGCTCGCAACTTTGTGGCCGAGAGCGTGCGCGCCGCGCGCAGCGTGATCGAGGCGGTCGAGCAGCGCAACACCACGCTCATGCGCGTGGTGAAGGTCGTCCTCGCGCGCCAGCGCGAGTGGTTCGAGCAAGGGCCATCGCACCTGAAGCCCATGCCGATGGTGGAAGTCGCGGACATGCTTGGAATTCATGTCGCCACGGTGTCGCGCGCGGTGAGCGAGAAGTGGATGCAGACGCCGCGCGGGCTTGTGGCGCTGCGGCCGTTCTTCTCGCTCGGCACCGAAAGCGCCGACGGTGAGGAGATGAGCTGGAACGCTGTGAGAGCGCTCGTTCAAGAAGTGATCGACACGGAGAACAAGGCTAAGCCGCTCTCAGATCGCGAGATCGCGGAGGCCCTCGAGAAGAAGGGCGTCACAATCGCGCGCCGCACCGTGGTGAAATACCGCGAGCAGCTGGGGATCTTGTCTGCTCCGCTGCGCAAGCAGCATTGATCTTCTCACAGAGGCACCGCCTCCGCGCCACTGCGCGACCTTTGCGTGGACGGCGCGAAACAGGCCTCTCACGGAGGCACGGAGGCACGGAGGCACGGAGGCCTCTTCTTGCACTCTGGCGCGGCATGCGTTTACTGCAGAGAATTGCGGTTGGAGCTTTTCGCTCTTCTCTTCTCTCTCCCTTGCTCATCTGATCGACTCTTGCGCGAGTGGTGTCCGCCTTACCCTGATCTCCGTACCTCCGTGAGACCCTCCGTGAGAGCTCATTGAAGCGCGTCAGCCGCGCAACGATCGCGCGCGCCGCGTTCGACTTCGCGCACGTCTCCGCGCCTCTCCGCGGGAGAATCGCATTAAATCCAGCGCGAATCGCTGTGTTCCGCACCCGCTACACTGCGTGCCGCTCGCGGAGGTTTCATGAAGGTATGGCTCGACGGACATCTCGTTGACAAGCAGCACGCCACCGTTCCCGTGTATGACCACGGGCTTCTCTATGGCGATGGGGTCTTCGAAGGAATCCGGGTCTACAACGGCCGGATCTTCAAGTTGAAGAGCCACCTTGATCGGCTGGCCGCGAGTGCGCGCGCCATCCACCTCACGCTCCACTACACGATCCGCGAGATTGAGCAAGCGGTGCGCGAGACGGTGGCTGCGAACGGCATGAAAGATGCCTACATCCGGCTCGTTGTGACCCGTGGTGCGGGGCCGCTCGGGCTCAGTCCGTTCACGTGTCCGAAGCCCTCGACGATCGTCATTGTGGATCGCATTTCGCTCTATCCACCGGAGATGTACGACAACGGCATGCCCGTGATCGTTGCCAAGCGGCCGCGTATTCCCATCGCGTGTCTCGATCCCTCGATTAAGAGCCTGAACTACCTGAACAATGTTCTTGCAAAGGTGGAGGCGATTGAAGCGGGGGTTCACGAGGCGATCATGCTCAACACCGATGGAGAGGTGTGCGAGTGCACGGGCGACAACATCTTCCTCGTGCGCGGGTCGCGGATCGTCACTCCGCCCGTCACGGCGGGTCTTCTCAACGGCGTGACCCGGCTCTTCGTGATGAACGAGATCGCGCCGAGTTGCGGGTTTGAGGTCGCTGAGCGCACGATTCGGACGGATGACCTCTTCACGTCGGACGAGGTGTTCCTCACAGGAACCGCAGCCGAGGTGATCGGCGTGAGTTCGATCGACGGGCGGGCAATCGGTGAAGGAAAGGTTGGTTCGTCGACACGACGATTGGTGGCGGAGTTCAAGTCGCGCGTCGCGACGAACGCCCCGGAGAATTGACCGCGCCAGCACGTCGCGCGGGAGGCACCTTGCATGCGCTGCACCAGTTGCGGCTACAGCCTCTGGAATCAGCCGGCGCCCACCGATGGCTCGCCGCGGCGTTGTCCCGAGTGCGGTGTTGAGTATGCGCTGGATCAGTTCTCCTTCGCGCACGGAAGGGTCGAGTTCTGCTGCCCGGCCTGCAGCCAAACGTACTTCGGAACCGACGAGCAGGGGCATCTCGATCCACGCGAGTTCGACTGCGTCACCTGCGGCACGCCGCTCACCATGAATTCGTGCACGGCGCGTCCGTTCGGAGACGTCCCCGAAGCGCATGCGATGCGTGTTGAGCCGCTTCCGTGGCTTGGCGGTGTTGGCTCAGTCTTCGGCCGATGGATGCGCACGATCGGTGCGTGTGTCTCCGATCCCGGTTCCATTCCTGCACGCATCGAAGGGCTCGGAGATTCTGGTGCAGCAGCGCGATTCCTGGTGCTGCAAATCGCAGTCATCAGCGGTGTCTCGCTTCTCTACGCCGCCGTCACTGTCGTTTTTATGATCGGCGTGATGGGGGGGGCGGGCGGCGGGGCAGGGCCTGGCGGCTTCGCGCCGATTGCGGTCGCCCCGGGTATTGGAATGATGATGGCGGCGTCCGCAGCGGGTGTCGCGCTGCACGCGCTTCTCCTTCTCGGCGGCATCGTCGGCGCGGCGGGGTTTGTTGCGCTCGTCGCGGGTCGCGAACGTGTTGGCTTCACGCGCATGTTTGCCGTTCTTGCATTCGCAAGTTCGGTGATGATCTTTTCGCTTGTTCCCATCTGCGGCGGGTTGCTCGCGCCAATTCTCTGGATCGTGCAATCGGCGCAGGCCGTTGCTGCGGCGATGCCGCAGGATCGCAAGGCCGTTGCGGTCATTGTCACCGTTGTGATACTCGTGTTCTCGTGGCTTCTCCAGTGCGGTGCCGGCGCGATTTCCGGTTTGCTCTTCTGAGCGCGCAACGCCGAGATCGCAGTCCCGCTTCACTTCGGACCCGATCTCCGTAGCGCACGAAATCCACCAACTTCATGCGCTGCCGCTCATGCAACCACATACTTTGGCGACAGCCGCCGCCCGCAGATGGTGTCGAGCGCCACTGCAGCGAGTGCGGCGCTGGGTATGGGCCGAGCGACTATGACTTTGTGCGCGGAAAGGTGCGATTCGCGTGTCCGCACTGCGCCACTGGCTACTACGGCACGTCGCCGCGCGGGCATCTTGAGCCTCTCGCCTTTCCATGCTCAAACTGCCGACGCTTCATCCACATGGACGAGACGGTGCTCGAGCCAGTGGATGCCGACGACGACCAAGGTGCGATGGGTATACGCCTGATTCCATGGATCGAATCCGGCGGTCTGTTCTCGCGTTGGGGGCGAACTGTTGCCGCGGGAGTTGGTGAGCCGCGATCGATCCACAACCGCATCGGCGGTGAACGCCGAGCGTGGCGCGCGTTCACGTTCCTTGCGCTCCAGTCGTGGGTCGTCGCGCTTCCAGTCGCCTGCTGTTGCGGCGGGTTCGGTGTGATGTCGGCGATTCCGCCTGCCACGCGACCACCACTGTGGGAGAGCGCGATTTTGATGGTCGCGATCGTCGTGCTTGCACCGGTTGCACTCGCAGTGATCGCGCTGTCGGCGGCATCATTCGCGCGGATCGTGCCGCGTGTGGCATCGAATCGGCCGACGACGATTGCCGACGATTTCGCAATCATCTGCTACTCCGCAGGGCCGCTGGTGGTGGCCGCGATTCCGCTGTACGGAACGCCGATCTTCGTATGGTGGTTGATCGCGGCGGCGTTCGCGGTGGCCGAAGCGCGCCCGCCCTCCGTACGCCTCGGGACCGGAGTTGCGGTACTTGCTGGCTTCATCTTCCCGTTGCTGGCGTTGGTCGCGTTGGTGGTTGCGTTCGGATGAGAGCCATCTGATCGCGCTGCGCTGCTCCTACCGACGAGTGCGGCGCAAAGATGTCCGCAAGTGGGCGCGCCCATCCCCGCGCCCGCGGCA
>JBILDS010000192.1:0-6179 GCA_044352505.1 Phycisphaerales bacterium | reverse complement strand
GCTGCGTCGGGATCACCGATCCACTCCACCTCTTGCAAATCCGCGATGGCGCGAAGCGAGGTGGGTTCTTCACGCGAGGCAATCGCAACCACACGCCAACCGGCACGCATCGCGCACTCCGCAACAACCGCCGCGTGGCCCCCAGCGCCGAGCATGATGAGATCGCGTGTCTTCATCGATCGAACTCCTTCGCGTCACTCTCGCGTGCGAGAAATGATGGGACGTCCATCGGCTCCGCAACGACCTTCTCAGCAATCGCGCGATCCCAGGGCTGATGAAAGCGCGAGATGCGAACGCGGGTGTAGATCGCGCCACAGCGATAGCAAATGAGCCGTCTGGTACTCAGCGCGAGAATCAAGAGATCGACGATGAGCAGCACAACAAGCCCCGCCGTCGCAGCGGGATGGGCGGCGTAGCCAAGGATCGCGACCGCAGCACCCGAGAATGCAAGCACCACCACCACGGGGGTCATCTGTGGCAGATTGCGGCGCACGTAAAGCGACTCACAGCCGCAGACAACGCATCGCCGGAGCGATCCCGCGTCGTCGATCGCCCCGTCCCAGCGCGGAAACATCGCCTGCGTGCATCCCGGTACGTCGATGCGCGCCGGGCGAGCACTTTCCTCGACCTCAACGCGCGCAAGGCGGCGGCCGGACGTGTCCCGAAGTTCGATGCGCATCGCGTCGGTGATGATACTTTGCACGCGCGGACTCGGTCGAAGTCGCGTCGCATCGCGCGTTCGACCAAAGAGCGGCTCGAGGCCTGGCCGAGGACACGAGAAGCGGAACGAGGAGCAGAACGAGGAGCAGAACCCGATGGAGCAGCCTTCAGACACCATTCCCCCGGAGACACCGAGCGAGGCGATGCGTCGCTTCCTCGCGGGGCGTTTTGTGGTCTTCGACGGTCCGGATGGCTCAGGGAAGAGTACGCAGTTTCGGCGCTTCTCCGATTGGGCCTCCGCGCAAGGCGTTCGCGTGACTGAGGTGCGTGAACCCGGGGGAACACCAATCGGCGAGGAGATTCGCGCGATCTTGCTCGATCCGCGTCACAAGGCGATGAACGTGCGCTGCGAGATGCTCCTCTACATGGCAAGCCGTGCGCAACTGCTCGAGGAGCGCATTCGCCCCGCACTCGTGGAAGGGCATCTGGTGTTGGCAGACCGCTTCGTGAGTTCGACGCTTGCCTACCAAGGAACCGCGGGCGGCCTCAAGCGCGACGAGATCATGGATGTGGCGCGCGTCGCGGTCGGCGAACTCTGGCCTGATGAGATTGTCATCTTCGACGTCGATGTCGAGACAGCGTGGAAGCGCATGGCGGCCGGACGCGCCAACTCCGCACCCGATCGTATGGAGCTCAAGAGCGATGCGTTTCACGAGCGCGTCCGTCAGGGGTATCTCGCGCAGTGTCGAGAGGATCCGGCGCGATACGTTGCGATTGACGCACGGCATGACCCTGAAACTGTGTTCGCGCGCTTGGTCGAAGCGTTTGTATCGCGCATGAAAGCCGGCATTTCCCCGCGATTCTGAGCAATGGCAGTCGCCGCCTCCCGTGTCGATCACTTCATGGGTTGACGAACCCCGAACGCAAATCCGCGCGCCAATCAGATGCGCGCTCGTACGGCATCGCACAGTGCGTCGATCGCAAGCTCAAGATCATCATTCACGACGAATGCGTCGTACACGCCAGGCTGACGCGCGAACTCAATCTCCGTCTTCGCCTCGGCAAAGCGGCGCTCGATCGCGGCCTCATCCTCGCGGCCACGCGCGCGCAAACGCTTGAGAAGCGTCTGCTCATCGGGAGGCAGAATAAACACGCAGAATGCCTCGGGCATGCGCTGCTTCACATCGCGTGCACCCTGCACATCGATGTCGAGCACAATCAGTTTTCCCAACTCGAGCGCGTGCTCGACTTGCGAACGCAGTGTGCCGTACCACGAGCGGCCGAAGACCTGCGCATACTCAAGAAAACGGTGCTCATCGATCCAACGTTGGAATGTCGCCTCATCGACGAAGTGATAGTCGACACCATCGCGCTCGCGCTCCGTGCACGCACGCGTCGTTGCGCTCACACTGAACTCGCCACCAAGGCGGCGAATGACCTCATGCACGATCGTGGTCTTGCCCACGCCCGAGGGGCCAGAGACAACGAGAAGAAGCCCTTTGCGTGGACTCGACATGATTGCTCCTCGTTAACTCGCAAGCGGCACGACATCATCAGGATCGATCTCAAGCGCAACACGCTCACCAATCGCAGGCGGATCCTTCGGATTGAGTTCCGCAACACGAATCACCGCCTCAGCTGCACCCGCTGGAACGTCGAGCACAACCTCATGCTGCGCAACACCGCCGAGATAGATACTCGAGCGCACAGACCCAGACAGCGCGTTTGCGCCGGCGCGCGCGCCCGCGCGGAGTAGGCGGAACGCCTCAGGTCGAAGCGAGAGCGAGAGCTCGCCCGCCTCTGGAAACGGCGCAGCACTTGATACGAGGTCGCCGGCTGCAGCGCGATAGAGCGCCTCACCAGCGCTGCTCCGTACGAGGACTGCAGGAAGAAAGTTGGTGTCGCCCAGGAAGTCCGCGACGAATCGATTCGCAGGACGTCGATACATCGCGCGCGGTGCACCTGTCTGGATGACGTGTCCGCCCTTCAGCACCGCCATACCGTCGGCGAGCGAAAGTGCTTCGTCCTGATCGTGCGTCACATATACGGTCGTGATCTTCAGCGTATCGACAATGCGGCGAATCTCTTGCCGCATCTCAAGGCGAAGCTTTGCATCAAGATTCGAGAGCGGTTCGTCGAGCAGCAGCACACTCGGCTCGAACACAACAGCGCGTGCCAACGCCACCCGCTGCTGCTGCCCGCCGGAGAGTTCGCTCGGCTTTCGCGCGCCGTAGTCGCCCATGCGCACAAGCTCCAGCGCACCACGCACCTTCTCGCGAATCGCATCACGACTCAGCTTTCGCACTTCAAGACCGAACGCCACGTTGTCGAACACGGTCATGTGCGGCCAGAGCGCGTAGTTCTGAAACACCATGCCAGTGTTCCGCTCATTGGCAGGCACACGCGCAACATTCCGATCGCCGAAGGAGATGCGACCCTCCGTCGGCTCAGTAAAGCCTGCGATCATGCGCAGGAGCGTGGTCTTGCCGCATCCCGAAGGACCGAGCAAAAAGAAGAGACTTCCGGAGGGAATCGTCAGGTTCACACTCGACACGGCCACCGTGTCGCCGAACTTCTTGATGAGACCCTCGATCTTGATGGCCGTCATGGCGCGAAAGGTACCCGAGCGCGATCGAACGGGTACGATGCGACCGTGCCGAAACGCGCGGGAACGAGCCGAATTGATCCACCGCGAAACCCTCAAGGCGCCGCGCGAGGTGACGCACCGCCCACCGACGTGCGCCTGGCGTGGATCGAGCGAACCCGCGTGTATCGCGGGCGGCGGGAGTTGGACCACTCGATCAGCGCGATGGCAGCATCGGTCGAACACGCGGCCGCGCAGCGCCAACGGGCGCTCGGAGACGTGATCGACCTTTGGATTCAACTTGCGCCCGATCGCGTGCGCGACTACGCCACGATTGAGGGACTCGGTCAGGGCACGCTGACGCTGTCAGTGGCAAGTTCGTCGGCGTCGTTTGAAGTCTCGCGCGCGTTGCGTGACGGGCTTGAGAAGGCGCTGATCGCGCGCATGACGCCGCGAATCAAGCGCGTGAAGGTGCGCGTCACGCAGTCACAACAGACACGTGAGATTGGGTGACCTAAGAAGAGGTCACCCGAAATCGGATCGCGTGAAATCAGATCACCCGCAGGTGCCATCACCCACGCTTTGGACGGCATCTAGGCTCGATGTTGACGTGCGCAGAAACGGCCACAAGAGCGCGTGCATTTTTGTACGCGCACGCCACGCAACTTGAAGCCACGCAACTTGAAGCCACGCAACTTGAAGCCACGTACGCGTTGGGCTTTACGCCTCGTCCACGCCCTTCGAGATCTGCCAGTACTCAAGCTCGATGGGCGCCTGGCGGCCGAAGATCGTGACGAGTACGCGCACGAGTCCCTTCTCAGGCAGCACCTCTTCGACTTCGCCGGGGTAGTTCTGGAACGGTCCTTCCTTGATGGTGACCTTGTCGCCCTTGGCGAACTCCATCTTGACCTGCGGCGCTTCTTCGGGCTTGCGCGAGTCGAAGAGCATCTTCTCAACCTCGTGCGCAGCCATCGGTGTTGGGCGACCTGCCGTGCCGACGAAATCACCAACGCCGTCGGTTTCCTTGATGAGGAAGAAGATGTCCTGCGGAATGCGGCCATCGGGCTCGAGGCGCATCTCGACGAAGACATAGCCCGGGTAGAGCATCGACTCCGTGACCTTCTGCTTGCCGCCCTTCAGCGTCTTCGTCTTCTCGGTCGGCACCATGATGCGACCGACGTAACTCTCCATGCCCTCGATCTGCACCTTGCGGAGCAGCGTCTGGCGCACCGAGCGCTCCTTGTTGCTGGCAACACGCAGCACAAACCAATCCATGCCCTCACGGAACATCGGAAGATCAGTCGCCGGGTCGAACGTTTCGGTCTGCTCCAACTTCGACTTCTCGCCGGCCTTGCCCTTGCGATTGTCGGCGAGCGCCTGTGTGGAGACTCCCTGCACCTCATGCGGGCGCTCCACGGCCTTCCGCGCATCAACACCGCGCTTCAGCGTCTTTGGAGCGGAATCCGACTGACCAGTCGACGTCTCGAGGTTGTTGTCGCTCTCTGTCATTCCATGCATCTCCCGCAGGCAAAGGCCTGCCTTGCTCGCGCGCGGGTTTCGCGCCGCCAGCGACTTCGGCAAACGCCGATCTCAGCTCTCGAGCACCTTGATCAACTGGAAGAACCAGACGAAGACGATTTCGAGCACCCAGCAGAACAGCGCAAGAATCACAGCGGTGGTGATGACGGCGACGGTCGAGCCAACAATCTCTCGACGCGTTGACCAGTTCACCTTCTTCATCTCGCCTTCGGTAGCGATCAGAAAGTCAACTGATCGAGGCTTGACGAACACCAAGTAGTACGTGATGAGCGCGATGATCGCACCAACGAGAATCGACCCGCCAGCGGCGACGTAGATCGGATTCGCGCCAAGCGTCAAGCTCTTCAGGATCTCCCAAAGCCAAATCACGCCGAGAAGGCTGACCAGCGCCACTCCGACAACCGAACCCATCCGGGTGTAGTAGCCTTGGCCGGGCTTGTAGACGTTGAACCCGCGCGATGGTTCGGCGGGTTGGCTTCCGGGGGCTGATGGAACTGTCTGCTCGGCCATGCGCTGCTCCATTCGTCGAACCGCGGCTTGTTGCAAGAAACGCAACGTCGCGCGCAGTCCTCGCTGCACACTTCAAACACGCCGAGAGGGGATCGAACCCACGACCTGCGGATTTGGAATCCGCTGCTCTACCAGCTGAGCTATCGGCGTAACGCTGGAATCAATTATCACGAGGTAGTCGCGCTGCGCGTTGACCTTGACGGACGATCGCGCAACACACACCACGCACGCTTACTTGCGCTTGATCTTATGGAGCGTGTGCTTGCGAAGCTTGGGGCAGTACTTGTTGTAGCCCTCCTTCACGCGCTCGATGATGCCACCCTTCACACGAATGTTCGTGCGATAGTTCATGTCGCCCGTCTCGGTGCACACGAGCCAAACCCATTCGCGATCCATGGACTTCTTTGCCATTGCTTGCTCGCTTTCTCAGCGTTCACATTCGGTCGAGAGACGCGCTGCGGGGCACACGACCCGCCCCGCAGCGGTCTCGGAACTTGCTTCTCACGGCTCCGGCGAGTACTTCGCCGGAACGGGAAGCCCTCGCTCACAGTTCCGGCGAGTACTTCGCCGGAACGGTACGACTCAGTTCCGGCGAGTACTTCGCCGGAACGGTACGACTCAGTTCCGGCCAGTACTTGGCCGGAACGGTAAAACCACGATCAGACCATGATCTCGGTGACGACGCCCGAACCGACGGTGCGGCCGCCTTCACGGACTGCGAAGCGGACGCCCGCTTCCATCGCCACGCCCTTACCCTCAAGGTCGACGATCATGAGGATGTTGTCGCCCGGCATGCACATCTCTGCGCCGACGAGCTCCTCGATCTTGCCCGTGATGTCGGTCGTGCGGAAGTAGAACTGCGGCTTGTAGCCCTTGAAGAACGGCG
>JBILDS010000029.1:0-20214 GCA_044352505.1 Phycisphaerales bacterium | reverse complement strand
TTCGTTTCGCCTCCTTGCCATCC
Source organism: Phycisphaerales bacterium (assembly GCA_044352505.1). Classification (GTDB taxonomy): domain Bacteria; phylum Planctomycetota; class Phycisphaerae; order Phycisphaerales; family SM1A02; genus QWPT01. The sequence goes on along the minus strand of JBILDS010000029.1, from coordinate 20,191 downwards.
GGGCGCCGCGCGGATCTTTGGTCTTCAGGCATCCGTCAGACAGAACCTAGTGCGCGCCCTTCTCGAGGTGCCCGCCGAACGCGAAGCGCTGCGCGCTCATCACCTTGTTCGTGAAGTCGCCGTTGCCGCGCGAGCTGAAGCGGCCGAAGAGCGCGGCCGCGAGCACCGGCGCAGGCACGCCTTCGTCGTTCGCGGCGGCGAGCGTCCAGCGTCCTTCGCCCGAATCGCTCACGCGGCCACCGAACTGCGCGAGGGACTGGTCCTTCGCCATCGCCTGCGCCGTGAGGTCGAGAAGCCACGATCCGACCACACTGCCGCGGCGCCAGAGCTCGGTGACCGCCGCGAGGTCGAAGTCGTACTGGTAGTGCTCGGGATGTCGAAGCGGCGTGGTCTCCGCGTCCTTCTCGTAGGCGTGCTTACCGATGTCCGCGTGCTTGAGGATGTTGAGGCCCTCGGCGTACGCGGCCATCAGGCCGTACTCGATTCCGTTGTGGACCATCTTCACGAAGTGACCCGCACCTGCGGGGCCGCAGTGGAGGTAGCCCTTCTCGGCGGTGCCAAGCGAACCGGCGTCCGGGTTGCGCGCGATCGTGCCGACGCCCGGCGCGAGCGTCGCGAACACGCTGTCGAGCCGCGCAACCGCCGCCGCGTCGCCGCCGATCATCTGGCAGTAGCCGCGCTCGAGGCCCCACACGCCGCCCGACACGCCGACATCGACATAGTGGATGCCCTGCGCCGACAGCGCCTTCGCGCGGCGGATGTCGTCGATGTAGTGGGTGTTGCCGCCGTCGATGAGGCAGTCGTCCTTCGCGAGATGCTTCACGATCTCGTCGATCGTGCCGTCGACGAACGCAACGGGGAGCATCAGCCAAACGTGACGCGGCCCCGACAGTTTCGCGCAGAGATCTGCAAGGCTCGTCGCCGGCACCGCGCCCTCCTTCGCAAGGTCCGCGACCGCCTGCTGGTTGACATCGAACGCGACGACGGTGTGACCGCCGCGCACGAGCCTGCGAACCATGTTTGCGCCCATGCGCCCGAGTCCAACCATTCCGATTTGCATGGGCGGAATGTAGCGGAGCACCGCTCAGGGCGCGTCGCCGAGAATCTCGCCTGCAAGCCAGCGGGCGAACCCATCCTTCGCAATGCGCGTGCCCTCGGGCGCGGCGCGTCGAGCGCGGCCGTCGCGGAGGTAAAGGGTTGCATCGATGTCGGCTGCGTCCATGGTTTCGAGCGGGTTCGCCACGATGCCCGCGAGTGCTTTGCGTTCAAGTTTGTCGCGCGCCGACGCGGCAAGCCGCTCGCGGGGCTCGAGCGCAAAGCCGAACACGCGCGCCTCTGGGCGCCGGAACGCTGCGGTGGTTGTAAGGAGATCCTCGACCGGCTCGAGTTCAAGGGTCAGTGAGCCGCCGCGGCGCATCTTGCCCTCAAGTCGCGTGGTGGGGCGGAAGTCTGCGACGGCAGCCGCCATCACCACGATCTCTGCGCGCGGCAATTCGCGCGCCATCAGGTCGAGAAGCTCTCGCGACGTGCGAAAGCGCTCGACGCGCACTCGCCCGGCGTGCTCGGGTGCACCGAACGCATCGGGCGGAGCCACACGAACCGGCCCGAGGGCGAGTACGACCTCAGCGCCCAAGTCCGCAAACGCGTGCGCGATCGCAATCCCGAGACGCCCAGATGAGCGATTTCCAATGAATCGAACCTCGTCGATCGGCTCTTCGGTGGGACCTGCTGTCACCAGCACCCGTCTTGGTGGCGGCACTGCAACCGTCGAAAGCTGGGGCGCGGATGGTTCGGAAGCGGGTGGCATGGATGAATCGCGGTTGCGTTCGGCGGGGCGCGCGAGGGGCGCCGCGCGGCGATTGCAGAAAGCCGACCGCTGCAGATGGTTGCGGCGGAGCGGCCGAACGGCGATACTACGAGACTCCGCCCGACGCGGAGCGCCCGTCCTGTTCGTTTTGATTTCGGAGTGTCGATTTTGGCCAAGCGAAGCAAGAAGAAAATTGGCGAGATCCTGATTGAGCAGGGCTCCATCGACCAGGCCTCGCTGGTGGCGGCGATCAACGAGGCAAAGTCCTCGGGGAAGCGCGTCGGCGAAGTTCTGATTGAAAAGGGGCAGTGCGACGAGCGGCACATTGCCAAGGCGCTCGCGGAGCAATTCGGGGTTGATTTCATTGACCTCGAGAAGCCTGAGGCACTGACCAAGATCGATCGAAGCCTGCTCAAGGAAGATCTCCAACGCAAGTACTCCGTCCTGCCGCTGCGCAGGGAGCGGGGTTCACTCCTCCTCTGCGTTCACGATCCACTCGAGATCGAGGCGTTTGACCTGATTGGCATGGTTGCAGGCGGGCGCGCCGACGTTGGCGCGATTGCCACGCGCTCGCAGATCACCACCTTCATTTCCGGCGATACGTCTGGACCCGATCTCTCCAAGTCTCGGCTCATGACGGCGTCGATGGATTCCACCGTCGACAAGTCGATGGATCGTTCGCAGGATCGCTCGATGGATCGGTCGATGGATCGATCAATCGACGCCGATGCGAACGAATCGGGCATCGTGCGGCTCGTTGAGCGCATGATCGTCGAGGCCGTCACGGGTCGCGCAAGCGATATCCACATCGAGCCGCGCAAGGACAACGTGTTGCTCCGCTACCGGATCGACGGCGTTTGTATTGAGCGCGACATCATTCCGAAGTCGATGCAGAACCAGCTGCTCGCGCGCGTGAAGTTGATGGCGGGCGTGAACATCTCTGAGCGCCGTATTCCGCAGGACGGCCGCATCAAGCAGACGATCGACGGCAAGACCGTCGACTTCCGTGTGTCGAGCTGCCCGGCGGTGCACGGCGAGAGCATTGTTCTTCGTATTCTTCGCCCCGACAGCGCGCGCATTGGCCTTGCCGGCCTTGGGTTCGAGCAAGACAACCTCGATGCGTTCAACCGCATCATCCGCCGCCCGAACGGCATCTTCTTGGTGACGGGCCCCACCGGCTCCGGTAAGACGACCACGCTGTATTCGGCGCTCAACGACCTCAACACGCCCGATCGCAAGATCATCACTGCAGAAGATCCCGTCGAGTACGCCTTCAAGGGCATCAACCAGGTGCAGGTGCGCGAGCACATCGGCCTGACCTTCTCGACGATTCTGAAGTCGATGCTGCGCCAGGCGCCAAACATCATTCTCGTCGGCGAAATCCGAGATCGCGAAGTCGCCGACATCGCGATTCAGGCCGCGCTCACGGGTCACATGGTGTTCTCGACGCTCCACACGAATGACGCTCCGAGCGCGATCACGCGTCTCATCGACATGGGCGTGAAGCCGTTCCTCGTGGCGAGCTCCATCCAGGCCGTGATGGGTCAGCGTCTCGTGCGCATGCTCTGCGAGAAGTGCAAGGCTCCCGAGGAGAACCCCGATCGCAAGGTACTTCGCCTCATCGGCATGACGGACGAAGAGGCCTCGCGCGGCACCATGATGAAGGCCGTCGGCTGCCAAGCGTGCGGTGGCACCGGCTATCGCGGCCGTCGAGCGATCTTTGAGTTGATGACGATGAACTCTGAGATTCGCGACCTCGCTTTCAACCGCTCGAGCGTTGGCAAACTGCGCTCGGCTGCGGTGCGTGGAGGCATGCGAAGCCTTGTGGAGGATGGCAAGATCAAGATCCTTCGCGGCATGACGACACCATCCGAAATCGCCAACTTCGCGCAGATCGAGGGTTACAGCCCAGATGAGGTGCACGCATCCTGATGTCTGCCGAAGCGGCCGCGTGGTCGCGGTGCTGCGCGCGTACGAAGCATTCCTACTTCCTGCCTATTCCTGATTGCCTGCGCGGGCGCACGAGTGCGTCGCCCGCACCACAACACGACAGAGACCCGCCATGTCCACAATGCAGATTGACCGTCTTCTCGACAGCATCGTTACCCTCGGTGCGTCGGATCTTCATATCTCAACCGGCCGTCCGCCGACCATTCGTCTGCACGGCAGTTTGAAGAGTTTGGCAACGAAGACGGTCGAGGCCGACGACGCGACCGCGCTCATGAAGTCGATCACGCCGGAGAAGAACCAGGCGGAGCTTGCCGAAATGGGCGGCACCGACTTTGGCTTCAGTTTCCAGGGCCGCGCGCGCTTCCGTGTTTCGGTGTTCCGACAGCGCCAGCAGATTTCGATGGTGCTTCGTCTCATTCCGAACAAGCTGCTGAATTTCGACGAGATTGGTCTTCCCAAGATCGTCGAGGAGCTGTGCCGCCGCCCGCGCGGCATGTTCCTTGTGACGGGACCGACTGGCTCGGGCAAGTCGACCACGCTCGCGTCGATGGTGAACTGGATCAACGAGTTGTACGACCGCCACATTGTGACGATTGAAGACCCGATCGAGTACTACCACTATCACAAGAAGTCGGTCGTCAACCAGCGCGAGGTCGGCCAGGATGTCCCGAGCTTCTCCGAGGCGCTGCGGCGCGTGCTCCGATCCGACCCCGATGTGATCCTCGTCGGCGAAATGCGAGACCTCGAGACGATCGAGTCCGCGATCCGCGCCGCGGAGACGGGCCACCTCGTGTTCGCAACGCTCCACACCTCGGGCGCCGCGAGCACCATCAACCGCGTCATCGACGCCTTCCCCGTGAGCCAGCAGGAGCAGGTGCGTGTGCAGCTGTCGACCTCGCTGATCGCGGTGCTTTCGCAGCAGCTCTGCGCCCGATCCGATAAACCCGGACGCTGCGCGGCCTACGAGTTCCTCGTGGTCACGCCCGCAATCTCGAACCTCATCCGAGAGAACAAGACCTTCCGCATCGACTCGGCCATTCAGACCGGCCGCAAGTTCGGCATGCAGCTCCTCGACGACCACCTCTGGAAGCTGTACGCCGACGGCAAGGTTTCGGCCGAGGAGATCATCGATAAGTGCAAGAACCCCGGCGAGATGAAGGACAAGATTCACCGATCGGGCGGCGTCATCGGCCGCACCGAGCTCGACTCCGACCATGACGCTGGCTGAACCAGCGTGCCCATGGCTTGAAGTCGCGCCCGGCTGGTGCCTGGGCGCAGCGCGTTCGATCCGTGCGCCGGAATGGGAAAATCCCCATTCCCGTGCTCTGGGTTCTCCGCGCGAATCCAAGTGTCCTGAACCAAACCCTCGTCTGAACGCAGTCCGAGGGGTTGGAACGTGCCGTATAGCACGCAGTTGGCTCGTCTTCCCCGCACGGTGCGGGCGAAGCGGCTCCAACGCGACAAGCGGCTTACGCGGACACGTCTCGTACCCCACCGACCGATCCGCCAACCCCTAAACCGCCACCCGTCGCCCACCATGCCGCCCAGCACGTCCTCCATCATCTCTCCCGAGCACGAGCAACTGCTCGCCGTCCTCAAGGGCGCGCGCATCGGCCGCGCCCTCCGGAAGCTCGGTTACATCACCCGCGAACAGGCGGAAGAGGCCGCTGCGCTGCAACTCGAAAGTCGGAAGGGCGAGTTGCTTGGGCAGATTCTGGTCAGCCTCGGTCGTTGCAACCAGAAGGCGGTCGAACGCGCACTGGCGTTCACGAAGGGGCTTGCCTACGTCGACCTCGACACGATCGAGATCTCACAAGATGCGATCAACGCCGTCGACGGCCGCCTTGTGCGTATGGGTCAGTTCGCGCCTGTCGATGTCGATCTTGCGGCGCGCCGCATTGTGATTGCAGTGAAGGACGTGAACAACTTCGGCGCCGCAGACAACCTCAAGCAAATGGGGAACTGGCGCCGCGTGGTGGTGGTGTACGCGGCAGCTGAGCAGGTCGATCGCGTGATCGCGGAGAAGTATCCGGAGCGCGGCGGCAGCGACGCGCGCGCGGCGCTCGACGGACTCGGTTCTGGCGGCGCAGCTGTCTCCGCCCTCGAAGGTCGCGGCGAGTCGGTCGACTTGGCGGCGCTTGAGATGGCCGCGAACGACAACGCTGTGGTGCAGCTCGTGCAGCGGCTCCTCTTGGTTGCCATCGAAGACAAGGCCAGCGACATTCACCTCGAGCCGTTTGAAGACGAGTTCAAGGTGCGCTATCGCATCGACGGCGTGCTCTACGACATGCACGCACCGGCGAAGAGTCTGGCAACCGCGCTCGTCTCGCGCGTGAAAGTCATGTCGAAGCTCGACATTGCAGAGCGTCGCCTCCCGCAAGACGGTCGTATCGAGTTCATGCTCCCGCAGGGGCCGATCGATCTTCGCGTGGCTGTGCTTCCGACCATGTTCGGCGAGTCGGTCGTGCTTCGTATCCTCGACCGCTCGAACGTGCAGCTCTCGCTCGACAAAGTCGGCCTTCCGCCGGATGACCTTGAGAAGCTCCGAACGCTGATCAACAAGCCGAACGGTATTGTTGTCGTCACTGGACCGACCGGTTCAGGCAAGACGACCACGCTCTACGCGGCGCTCAACGAGCTCAATGAACCGGGTGTGAAGATTCTCACTGCGGAGGATCCGGTTGAATACGACGTGCAGGGCCTGATCCAGTGCCAGGTGAACCTCGATCAAGAACTCACCTTCGCGAAGTTGCTGCGAAGCTTCTTGCGTCAAGACCCTGACATCATCCTCATCGGCGAAATCCGAGACCTTGAGACTGCGCAGATCGCGATCCAGGCGTCGCTCACCGGCCACTTGGTGTTGACCACGCTCCACACCAACGACGCGCCGAGCACTGTGCTGCGTCTTGTCGATCTCGGAGTCGAAACCTTCCTCCTCACCGCAACGGTCGAGGCGATCGTTGCGCAGCGACTCGTGCGTCGAGTCTGCGTGAAGTGCAAAGAGCCGTTCACGCCCAACGAAGAACAGCTGCTTGAGCTTGCGCTTCGACCACGCGACGTGGAGGGCAAGCAGTTCTTCCGAGGCCGCGGCAAGGGATGCGATTTCTGCCGTCGCTCTGGTTACAAGGGACGAAAGGGTCTCTTCGAAATCATGACGATGGACGACGATCTGCGAGAGTTGGTGATGAAGCAGGCGTCGACCTCGATCCTGCGCCAAGAGGCGCGAAAGCGCGGCATGCGAACGCTGCGCGAGTCGGGTCTCAACGCGATTTACAACGGCGAAACCACGATTGACGAAGTGGTACGCGAGACGATGACGGATGAATGATGTTCGACGCATGACGTTCGACGCATGACGTTTGGCCAATGACACGACACAACTGACGCGCGTCGCACGAGCCGCGACGTTCGAGCAAAGACCGAGTGAAGACTGGAGCGCCCCATGCCAACCTACGCCTACGACGCGATTAACAACGCAGGCAAGAAGACCAACGGCACCGTCGAGGCCGCAACCGCCGACGAAGCGATCAAGAAGATCCGCGCCCAAGGTTTGTTTCCAAGCGGCGTGAAGGAGCAGAAGGTCGCGGGCGGCGCCGGCGGTGGCGGTGGGGGTAAAAAGGCGCGCGAACAGAAGAAGAAGAAGGCGATGACGTTCACCCTTGGAGGGGTGAGTACGAAGAAGCTCACGCTCTTCACCCGCCAATTGTCAACGCTCCAAGATGCAGGTCTGCCGCTCCTTCGATCGATCCAGATCCTTGAGAGCCAGCAGCGACCTGGTGCCTTGAAGAACGTTCTCCAAGGCGTGGCCGAAGAGGTCGAGTCGGGCACGAGCCTCTCGGAAGCGATGGCGAAGTTCCCGCGCGCGTTCGACCGTCTCTACACCAAGATGGTGGCGGCAGGCGAGGTCGGCGGCGTTCTCGACGTCATTCTCCAGCGCCTCGCGGACTTCATGGAAAAGGGTCAGCGCCTCAAGCGCCGCATCATTGGCGCGCTCATCTATCCGTGCGTGGTCATCTTCATCGCGGTCCTCATCGTGACCGGCATCATGTACTTCGTCATCCCGAAGTTCCAAGAGATCTTCGAAGACTTCGACGTCAAGCTCCCCGACCTCACCATCTTCATGATCAACGCATCGAAGTGGGTGGCCGGAACATCATCGAAAGATCAGGTCGTACCCGGTGCGATTTGGGTGCTTTGCTCACCTGTTCTCATCTTCTTGTTCTTCAAACTGATACGAAAAACGCATTTCGGCCGCGCCGCAACCGACATCATCATTCTGCGCGTTCCTGTGCTCGGAACAATGCTGCGAAAGACGGCAATCGCTCGCTTCACGCGAACCCTCGGCACGCTCATCAGTGCGGGTGTGCCGATTCTTGAGGCGATTCTCATCACACGTGATACGTCGGGCAACTACGTGTTCGAGCGCGCGCTGACCAAGGTGCACGACTCGATCCGCGAGGGCGAGACGTTCGCCGTTCCGCTGCGCGAGGCGAAGGTCTGCGATGCGATCGTCGTCAACATGATCGACGTCGGTGAAGAGACAGGCGATCTCGACGTGATGCTCATGAAGATCGCTGACAACTACGACGAAGAGGTCGACGTGGCGGTGGCGAGTCTTCTGTCGCTGCTTGAACCGTTCATGGTTGTGGTGCTCGGCGGCATCGTGCTCCTCATCGTGCTTGCGTTGTTCCTCCCGCTCGTCTCCATGATTGAGAGCGTTTCCAACACGCAGAAGAAGTGATCGCGGTGGGCGCGGCATTCCGCGCCTCCGTCGAGATGGGTGATCTCCATGACCACAACGCTCCACGCACCAACTCGCTCCGGCACCAACGCCCGCGGCTTCACACTCACGGAGCTCCTTGTGGTGGTGGCGATCATCGTGCTTCTGATTGGCACATTGGTTGTCGCGCTTGGTGCCGCGGCCAAGCGTGCGCAGTCTGCAAACACCCAGAGCCTGATGAACACCATTTCGTCGGGTTTGAGCCAGTTTCAGACAGACTTCGGCTACCTCCCGCCCGTTCTCGGGGCGCGTTCTCCCGAGGCACCAGGCGCACGCGGATTCGCGCGCGACGTGGTGCGCCTTGATCAGGTGACCGCGGTGAACGACATCGCGCGTCAGCAACTTTGGTTCTCGCACACCACGCTTGCCGACTTCTTGCTCGGCGCCGGCAACCGTGGCGAGGATGGCTACGGTCGGGTGATTGGCGGGAACGCCGGTCCAGGTGACCGCGAGTCACCTCCATTCGGCATCCGCTCCCCCGGACCAGACGGCGCGTGGGGTTCGATTGATGCACCCCAGCAAACCTACGCCGGCAACCCGAACTTCTGGGGCTACTACCGAGCGCGAAATCCTGGTCGCCTGGCGGTTCCGCCAGCCGTGGGAGACATTGGGTGGAACACGGAGCGTGTCGAAGGCAAGGTCTACGGACCGTACATTGACCTCAAAGACGAGCGTCTCATCGGTGGCCTCACCGGCTTCGATGCGAACGGCCGACCGCAGATCGTGACTGCTGAGCAGGACGGCAACAACTTCGACAATCGCCCGAAGGTGATTCTCGATTACTGGGGTGAGCCGATCGCGTACTACCGAGCGCCCTACGGTGGCAACGATGTGCGATCGACGCTCGCAAAGCCAGATGGAACGCTCTTCAATCTCGGCGATGTCTATGCGCTGCGCGCGTGGACGATCGATCCGAACGACCAGTCTGATGGTGCGGCCGACGCAGGCAACGACCCATCGTCGGGCGCCGCACTGAAGAGTGCATCTTTCGCGCTCCGTTCAAATGGGCCCGATCGCCGCTTCGATGCAACTCGTCGCCGAGACATCGGCGAGTTCAACAAGGACAACATTGTGCAGTCGGGACGGTGACAGGTATGGGGAAGAAGAGTTCGGCACGGTGCGAGTCCGCTGCGAGGAGTCAATCATGAACGACGACACGATCAACACCCGACCTTCGACGCGTCGCGCTGGATTTTCGCTGCTTGAGCTCTTGGTGGTCATTGGCATCATTGTGTTGCTTGCGAGTTTGGTGCTTGCAGTCTCGGGCAGTGTGATTCGCGCAAGCGAAGAGCGCGCCACGCGCAACACGCTCGAAGTGCTCAACGCGGCCGTCGAGGAGTACGAGCGCGTTGTTGATCGAAGGATCACCTATCGCAGCAGCGTGGCCGTTTCTGGCGGGATCGCTGCAGATCCGGGCGCGTCCGCGACCAACGTGTACGACATCGATGGCGCTGTTGGAAACATTCCAGCCGGGTCCGCGGGCAACGGCGTCACAGGGTGGACGCAGTTGCAGCAGCCCTATTCAACCGTTCCTGCGGGCGGCCTTCCGGCGTACTCCTCTGTTCCGTTCCGCCGCACGGCAACGCTGCTGTGGCTTCTCACCCAGTCGCAGGCGACTGCGCCGATCGTGCAGAAGCTTCCGGAGAGCGTCTTCCGCAGCATCCGCATTGGCACCGGATCGCAGAACAGTCTTCTCCGCCACTGCGTCGACAGCTGGGACACGCCGATCATTGCAATCTTCCCCGGACGCGAGGCGACCCAAGCGGAGTTGAGTGCCGCCAATCCGAACGTGGTGGACATCGACGGGACGGTTCGCTGCGACAGCGAGGCCGCGCCGGCGACGCAAGGCGGAATGGCGAAGCTTCGCTGCAGAGATCGCCGCATCCTGTGGGTTTCTGCTGGCAACGACACACGCTTTAGTGACGTCCCCGCGGGTGGCGTGAGCCGTCCGAGTTCAGACAACATCTACAGCTACGACCCGATCATCGATATCGATCCGTGATCGGGCGCGAGTCCCGTGCCCTGTTTCCCTTGCCCTGTGCATGCAAGTCCGCTCCGTGACCCGTCACCATTCGAGGCAACCATGAACCGTACGCGCGAACACCTCGATCGATCCCGGACGCGCACCCGCGCGCGCGGTGCCCTCGGTGCTGCGTCGTCCTCCCGCAGCGCATTCACGATCATTGAGTTGTTGGTTGTCATCGGCGTGATCGGCATTCTGGCAGCCCTCACCACGCTTGGCGCGCGCAGGCTGACAGCAACCTCGCGCCTCGCGGCCGGCACCAACGCCGTCACGAACGCACTTGGCGTTGCCCGCGCTGCGGCCATTCGCGACGCACAGCCGACGATGCTCGTCTTCCGTCCGGTGTGGGACCCAAACAAGAAGTTCATTCCCCAACGCGTCGAAATGGTGGTGGTGCGTTGGACAGGTGACCAGACACCGTTCTTCGACACAAGCGGTGTCACCATTGGCTACAAGCAGCGCTATCGCCCCGTGCCCGGTATTCCTGCGATCCTTCTTCCGGAAGGGATCAAAGTGGCCGGCCCGATCTACGAGTTCCCGCCAGGAGGCTCATCGTTCGGCGAGGGACAGGTGCTCGTGACCCAGGCCGAACTTCCGCAGATGGCCGACTGCACAGAGAGCGCAACCTGCAATCGACAGATCGCTGTTCTCTTCGGCTCGTCTGGCGAGTTTCTCACGCGATCGCAGGGTTCCACCATTCTCGACGCCATGATGTTTGTGGATTGGAACAATGACGGCGCGCTTGCGACGCCCAATGACCCCAACAATCCGGACGACGATCCGGACGATGTTCAGGATGCGGGCGAAGGTACCTGCGCCAACAGCAGCTCGAACTACGAGAAGTTCTGGTGGCAAGATCACCCCAACGATGAGAACAACATCCTTCTGGTGCCGTTTCTTGTGATCTACGACGACAAGGCCGCACGCGAGGTGAAGTCATTGAACTGGGCGAACGATGCGCAGTTGATTCAAGAACTCACGGGGCCATCCGGCTATATCCAACAGTTCGGCGACCGCGTCACCTTCAACCGCTTCAGCGGCATTCCAGAGAGGAAGGTGCGGTGATGTCCGAACACTTCGCAGCCCACGCCATGATCATGCGCACGTCGCAACGTCGAACGTCAAGCGCGCGCGCGTTCTCGCTTGTCGAGATGCTTCTCGCGGTCTTCATCCTTGGGATCGGCGTCATCTCGATCGCAGCGCTCTTTCCAGCGGGAATCGCCCTGCAACGCCAAGCGTCCGACGACACCGTTGGGCCACTCGTCGCCAAGAATGCGTTCGCCACGCTTCGATCGAAGTTGTCGCCGGATGACTTCGGCGCGTTCCAAGACTTCGGTGACTTTGTCCCGTCCCAAGACTTCGGTGTGTTCCCAACCTTCATTCTCGGCGAAGGTCCTGCCGGCACGATTCGGCCGGTCGGAGCGCCGAGCGATTTGGCCATGATTTCCGGCGATTGGGGCTGGATGCGACCGGCGTTCTACGTTCCGGTGAACGCCACCAACAACGTCGACGTCGAGGCTGCCACCGGAACCATCGACATCTTTGCAGCCGATTACATGCGACGACAGCTTGCCGCCGAGCTCGGTGTCTCGCTGGCAAGTCGATATCTCCCATCACAGCCGCCGGCTTCATGGGCGACAGAAATGCCGAACGGCTGGACCGACGGCACCAACGACATTCCGCTCTTTGGAATTCCATACAACCGCCTGAAGTATCCGTTCGTCGACGACGTGCGCAACAACCCGGCCTCTTTGGGAGACGTGCCGTTCAACGACCCGAACGTACAGGCGCTGACCGAAGCGAACATCACCTTCACCCAAGCGGAGCGCTCGTTCCCGCAGGGGGGAAGCGTGTCGGGGCGGCCAACCTACTACTGGGAATGCATGTTCCGCCGCTACGGCGGCAAAATTCAGGTGGCCGTGTTTGTCTACCGCGTGACGGCGCCGGGCGGTGAGCCCTCCGATTTCCGAGTGCGCCGCTTGGGCGCCGGGCAACTCAATGTCGTTGGGCAGACTCCGGCGCCCGCGGGCGCATTCACGGCGTCAGACCGGACGCCGCCGATTCCGGCGTTGTATCTCGCGCCTTCGTTCAATCAGAACACGGCGTGGCCAGCGCGGGGCGGGCTTCCGACCGGATACACAGCGGCCAACGGCTACTCGACTCCCGTGCAGACAGACGAAATCTTCGGTACGCACCGAGGCACCGCCTTCGCGCCGGAGTTGATTTGGGACGACTGGCAGTTGCCCAACTCATGGTGGATCGACAACCACGGATCGGTGCACAAGGTGCTGTTCGGTCGCACGCGCCAAGGCCCAACTGCAGCAGCAGCAGCGAACGAGCCTGGACAAGGCCCCGTGAAGTTGCAGCGACCGATTCCGATCATGCCGGCGTCGCCGGTGAACAACGCTGTGCCGAACGTTGCCTATCCGGCCGCAGGCGGCCCGAACGCCTTCATCCAGGGCATTTGGTACGTGCCGCAGCGTGACGCGCGCGGCAACATCCTCACGCCCGTCTACGCAGCGGTGGAGGAACTCTGATGAATGCGAAAACCCGCATGTCCCGCGCCACACACACTGCCCGCAGTGTTGCCGCCTTCACACTCACCGAGCTTCTGATCGCGGTCGGAGTCCTCGTGGTTGTTGTCGTGGCGGTCGCGCAGATCTTCGGCGCAGCGTCGAAGGTTTCGGCTGTGGCCGAAGCCAACGCTGATCTCTTGCAAACTGCAGCTGCGATTGAGTCGCAGATTCGCGCCGATTTTGCCAACCTCCCAGAGAACGGCTTCCTCGTTCTGCAGCAGGTTGAGGTGAATCGCTTCGGGAACCTGCAGACGCTCGACCCGTCGCTGGGAACCTCGGAGATTCGTGCCGATCAGATCGCGTTGTTCACCCGTGGCGTGCGCACCACGCAGCAGTTCACGGGCTACGACCAGTTCCAGCCGCCAAGCAGCGATCCGCCGCCCACATCGCGTTGGGTGCCGCAGTCGGCGGTGGCGCGCATGTACTACGGTCATGGCGTACAGACGCCCACGCTGCGCGAGGGCTTCGGCCCGCTGAGTTACAACGGCACGAACGCGCCGCTCGTTCCGTGGCGCAGCGGTGCTGTCGAAACACAGCGCTGGACCGACGGCACTCCACAGACTGGCGCAGCGCCATTCGTGGCGGCAGCGCGGCCGAGTCAGTGGCCGCTGGCGCGCATTGCCACATTGATGGGAACCGATGGCTTCGGCTCGCGCTCGTTTGCCAACGGCAGCACCACAAACGCCACGCAAACCCTCTTCACGCGCGCCGGCTCGTTGAACGTCTACCCCGCGCCGCTCACCACCGTTGGTGGAGGTGGTACACCGTTCGATCCGCTCTGGACTTCGTCGCGCGTTGACATTTGCAAGTGGCAAATGGACGACATCTTCTCGCAAACGGTCTACCAGTACGCCCCGGGCGGGGGCGGACGGGTGATTCCGTACATCCCGTCCACGCAGGCGACGATCTTCACCGAGCCGTCATCGCGGCTTCGCATGCTGCAAACCCTCGCGCCGTGGGGCATTCGCGCCACGCAGCAGACCCCTGCGTCTGCCGCTGCGCGCAACACCAACCACTATGTGGCGTATCCGCGCGTTGAGAAAGCCGCACTCGGCGCGTCGCGCGTCGAACTCATGCTTGCAGCACCTGTGCTCGCTGCGCACTGCTCGAACTTCAAGGTCGAGTGGACGTGGAACGACGGCGTCGGGCGCGAGTGGTTCGGTCCGGAGGGGTTTGGATTGAATGGAGTCGTGAACGGCGATGAGCCGATTGGCATGTACATCCGTCCTGGCGCCCAGCGCCCCTGGTTCGGGCTCGATGACGGCATTCCCGGTAGCCAGACGCGACCGGTGTCGGCGTCTTGGCTCGTTCCGCTGCAGGACGCCCTCCCCGACAACACGACGTGGGGCGGCGTTGGCTACCCGTTGGTGAACGCTGCCAACACAACCGATCACGTCTACTGCGCCGTCGAAGGCCCGCGCAACCCGGCGAACAACACGGTCATCTGGCAAACCTCCGACAATCAGGACGGCAAGCGCGTGTACCAAGCCGTCTTCGGCCTGAACCAGAACGATCCATCTGCAACCGCGGTCGACTTCCAAGTACGCAACGCCGACAACACCGGCAAGGCGTACCGCGGCCCATACACGCCGCTCCCAAGTGCGCTCCGCATCACCATTCGTCTGCACGATGCGCTTGGTCGCATCGAGGGCGGACGCGAGTACCAGTTCATCGTCGACCTGCCCAAGCGCTAGCGCGGCAGTGTCGTACCGGCGGCACGCCGCCATGTCAGGAGACTTCCCATGCATGCACCTTTGCATTCGCGCCAAGCCGTCGCTCGCAGCCGCCGTGGCAACACGATCGTGCTCGTCACGGCGATCCTCGTCCTGCTTGTGATCATCGCCACGGCGTTCGTCGCGCGAACCCGCGCGGTGCGTCAGATCTCCGCCGCGCAGCTTTCTTCGGCGGGGCGCGATTCGCGCGCCGACTCAATCGCAGCGAACGTGGCGCAAGAGATCTCAGAGGCTCTCTTCGCAAAGCCGGTTGAACTCGACGCAGTCGGCGACGCGGTTGATCCGTATGTGCGCGTCGACAATTCGGTGAATCCACCGATCGTGGTTGCAAGTGCATCGTGGCCGCGCGCGCGCCCGTTCCTCGATGCGCAGCGGTACTCGATCGATCGCAACGCAGGCGGGGGTGTTCCGCTCTTTGGCACCAACTTCGCTCCGTACGAAACGAAGGCGTGGACCAACTGGCCTGATCAGTTCGGCGCACCCAGCAGCTGGCCGTTCGGCCCGGGCGCACCGGGCGGCGTGCTGAACCTTGGCGACGGAAACCCCTACGGAAATCCGGGCACCGGCGATTCGCGCTGGCTGCGCTCGACCGAGCCAGTTCGCATTGGCCTCGACCAGAACAGCGACGGCACGCAGGATGTGTTCACGTTCTCGCACTGGCAGCACCTCTCGTGGTTGCCGACTGCCAACAACGCGTGGCGCGTGGTCGCGGACATCTCCGACATCGGCTTGAACGTCGTCGGCCACATGAACGAGGAGACGCTGCCAGTTTTCGATCCGGACACGCGCTTCAGAGGTTCGTTCGCGGTGGCGATCCCGTACGAGCAGTGGCTCCCGGGCGTCGTGCCGAACCCGATCGTGGACACCGCCGATTTCATCGATCGCAGAAACAACTGGTTCAATCCGTTCAACACCACTCCGAACTACGCCACTTCCTACGCCGACCCCGCGCGTGCGCTCCCAAACTTCTTCCGGCTCAGGGATCTCGGCACGCCACGCGATGAGTTCAAGAGCGGTACCCCTCGGAACACCGTCGCCCGCACCTTCACCGATACCGATGGTGACGGCTTCACCGACAGCTTCTGGTTCGTCGGTCCGGCAAACACAGATCGCGCCGTGCGCACGATCGTCGGTGTCTCGATTGTCGACAACTCGGCGCTCTTGAATGCGAACGTCGCCACCAAGTTCAGCTACGGGTACGACGCCGATCCGGGCGCGAATCTCTCAGCATCGATTCCTGGCACCATCGGTCAGACGCCCGCAGACCTGGCGCTCGTCACAAGCGTGGCCGAGTACCCGCCGTTCTACGGACAGGGCAACACCGTTGGCTTCTTCGATGGGCCGGTGAACCAAGTCTCTCCGAACGTTCAGGGCGGATTTCCGATTCCGACCTACTGGAGCGGTAACCCGCAGACTGAATTGGCGCATCCGGGCGGCATTCCGCGCTTCAATCGCGAGCGCTTCGGCGACAGCGTGAACATCGTCGGCTGGCAGAACCGTCCGTCGACCTTCCTGCAGGCGATCGGGCTTCGTTCGCCGACAGGTGGCGCCGATCCGGGCGAGTCCGATCTTGGTCTCAGCCTCTCCGACAACACGCTGCAACAGTCGCTGCGGGGCTTGTTCGAGAGCCCAAAGGAGCGCCTCGCCTACTTCAAGATGGCCGGTCTCAACCCAGAGCGTCCACTGTTCGGCGTGACGCCGTTCGATACGTCCGATGAGTTCGAACTTCGCGCCTACCACGGCAACAACCTGCCGAACTCGCTCTCGCGCTTCGAGCAGGCTGTAAGTCTGTATAGCCCCGAGATCCAAGGTCCGACCGCCAACAACTTCCAGTTCCTGCGCGCCTCGCCCATGCGCGAGGAGGCGAGCGAGGCGATCGATCAACTGAACGCGCGGCAGTTGCTTGTTGACAATCGTCGCAAGCTCACGCTCTTCAACGGCGCCCGCAACGACACGATTCCGCCGTGGCTCTGGACGACGCCGTACTACGACGAGACGTTCAACTACATGAATCCGAGGGCGAGCGTTCCGGCGCCAACCGATCCGACATACGCCAACTTCCAGAACTTCAATCGCGCCGAGTATGAGCGGCAGAAGCGCAAGGTGGATCTGCGCGCACCGATGTTCGTAAAGGACAACGGTGATGCGCAACTCACACGAAACCCGCTTGCAGCCTTCCAGTGGCGCCGCGACATGCAGCAGCTGCTCACCAACAGCCTCACGCGGCGCGTCGGCTCGAACGTGGAGAGCTATTTCGGCACGCGAACAGAGGATTACAACCGCACGCTCTCGATGATCGCAAGCTACGTTGCGAACCTCGAGTGTGCGAGCGATGAGCCGCTGCCGTTCGGTACGTCGGGCACGGGCTTCGACAACCCGCTCTACCCGAGTGCGCCCACGAGTGATCCGAGTGGATTCTTCCCGCCAACAACCGATGCGGTCATCGATCCAACCGATTCTGATCGCTTCTACCTCGGCATGGAGAAGCAGCCCTACATCGTGGAAGTCTTCTTCGGCCTCGTCTACCCGGCGAGCCAGATGGACGAGGATCTGTGGGAAGCGGAGGGCGGACTCGCGTCAGAGATTGATGATCCGTTTGAGATTCCCGACGTGGCCACAGCGGGCGGAAGTCGTTTCGTCGATAGCTCAAGCAAGCCCACGGCCTTCATTGCGGTGCAGATTGCAAACCCCTACGACACGCCTATTCCGCTTGCGCAGTTCCAGCTTGAGTGGTTCGGTCGGCAGTTTCAGTTCCCAGCGGCGGGCGGCGAGTATGGGCTGAACCCAACGCTTCCTCCGGCAACCTTGGGGCGCCCCTCGACCGCGATCATCTTTGCAGCCACAGGCGATGCAGTTGGCAATCACCCCGCCGGAGAGTTCCGGCAGAGGGTGCTCGACTTCTTTGACCTTGAGTCGGGTGAAATGTCAGGCGAGAACTTCCAGGCGAACGACGTGGATGGCGACGGCCTTATTGAGCGCGCGTGCCTCTACGACTCGCGCGGCGTGTTGCCCGATGCCGATCCAATTGATCGCACGTTGGTCTTCGACGCAACAGCCTCGTGGCAGGTGAATGATGTCGATGCCCCTGGCAATCCCAGCGCAAACAACGCGCGCTACGTGAACGCCACGGAGTCGGTGCGTCTTCTTCGGCGCGTGAATCCGCCCGCAAACGTTGCCGGGCCGATCCGTCAGTTTGTGATCGACCGCTTCGAGAACCGCGAATCTGGGCCACGTGTCGACTTCATCGACTCTGTGAAGCGACTCTTCGAAGATCAGCGGCTGTTCCCGCCAGAGCAGCAGTACCGCTATTCGAACGCGCGGAAGTCTGTGAATTGCATTCGCTTGGAGGACAACGATTTCTACGCCACATGGACGCGCGCAAGCCGCATCTGGGCGCTCGATGTCAGCACGTGGACAAACAACGCACAGGCTGGCGACCCGCGCATTTCTGCGGAAGAGTTGTCGCCACGCTACGTGTTCAGCGTGGCCACGACACCGGCGCGGGTGACCCGCGGCGTGAAGGGTGTGCGCGGGTCGGACGACGACATCGACTACACCGGCGAGGTTTGGAAGCGCGAGACCGATCCCGACACCAATCTCACGAACGTGGGCGTGGGGGCGCCGCGATGGCCGCGTTTCACCTGTATCGACATCTTTGGCGAGCGCTTGCTCCGATCGAAGCCGGTGTTCTTCTCGAACATCGTCGCGTGGCCCTCGAACGCACCCGCCGGTCCAGTTGAGGCTGTGTACGAGGTGTCCGCCGGCGGCGCTCCGGTTCCGTTCCTGCCGAACCTCATGGATCCATATCCAGAGGCGCAACAGGGCGTGACCACGTATCTCGGCGTTGACTACCAATGGCAGATCGGCGGCAAGGGCGTGCAAGCAATTGGCGAGAATCCTGCCGACATCTCGCAGGCGGAGTGGTTGCAATTGGCGCAAATCGACGCGCTCGCAATTCCGTTCCAAGTGAACCAGCGCGATTCCGATTTCGATCAGATCGGCGAGGTTCTCGACGTATTCCTTTGGGGTCACGTCTTCGAGAACTGGACCACTCCGGTCACGGTGCGCACGTTCTCAGAGATTCTTGTCGACGACGACGAGGACAGTGAGTTCTACCCGGGAACTGGCGTGTTCCTCAATCGATTGCAGATTGGCGGTGCACTTGGAACAGTGCTCAACCCGCGTTTCGAGGAAGACACAACCACGGGCGCGCTGCTGCCGCTGGCGAGCTATCAACCGTGGCGACCAGCGTTGCCGCTTGGCACGGCGATCTTCGAAGGCTTGACCGTCGACGGGCCTGGGCGTAACACGTTTGATCGTGATGTGAACAGCCTCTTGTCTAGAGATCTTTTCGTCGCTGGCGCTGGCGCATCTGATCCCGTCGAACCCGACGGGAGTCCCTCGGAGCGCTTCGATCTTGCCCGCGCGGAAGAGCGACAGTTCCGCTTGGCGAACGGCTTCACCGGGCGAAGGACATCGGGTCTTGTCAACATCAACACAGCCATGCCCGAAGTGATGCAGGCGCTGCCGATGATGACGCGCGTTCCCAAGAACGTCGACAACATCTCGCCCTACTCGCATCTTGTCGACATGATTCGCTCGTATCGCGAAGGCGTCGCGATTCGGGCCGTCCAGCCGAACGGGGTGACCTTCGGGGCGCCATCGCCAGTCGTGAACGCGGAGGTGCCGAGTTACGTCGATCGTGGCCTCACGCCGCGGCAGTTCTTCGGAAACCCACCGCCGCCCGACGAACCGACGTTCTTCCCCGGCATGCGAAATGAGCAGGGATTCAGCTCGATTGGCGAGTTGACGCTGCTGCGACGCACGCCGGATCCTGCGGTTGTGGCGCCACACTTGGCCAATGCGTACAGCGTGCTGTGGCTCGGTCTTGACCCGTACGAGGGGATCGACGGCGATTTCAACCAGTATGAACGGGGATACGCATGGGGCAGCGACCGCACGCGCGGTCGGCCGCGCCAGTTGCCAGAGGACATCTTCACGGCTGTGGTCACCGATCCAGCGTTGCTGGGTGTACCGTTCAAGATTCAAGATGAACCACTTGGCGATGCAGAGGATCTCAATCTGCTGTTCAAGGGCATCTCGAATCTGGTGACCACGCGAAGTGACGTGTTCACGGTGTATCTCCGCGTGCGTCAAGTGCGACAGAATCCGGTGACGGGAGTCTGGGACGGAACGAACCCAGAGTTCATCGTCGACGATTCTCGCTACGTGATGGGCGTGGATCGCAGCGAAGTCAACGTGCCGAGCGATCAGCCGAAGATTCTGTATTTCCAGAAGTGCCCGAATTAGGAGCGGCGGCTG
>JBILDS010000028.1:0-20358 GCA_044352505.1 Phycisphaerales bacterium | reverse complement strand
GGTCGAGCAGCGGTGCGTCGAGCAGCGAAACGTTGAGCACGGCAACGTTGAGTCGATGTCAGCGGTAGTCCGGCTGTTCGGTCGTGGTTATGGCGCGCGTTGTTTGTTTATGCAGCTTCTCCTGCGCGCATCCGGTCGAGCACGCGATAGTGAATGGCTTCGGCGACATGTTGGTCGGCGACGGAATCGCTTCCATCGAGGTCGGCAATGGTGCGCGCGACCCGTCGGATGCGGTCATATGCGCGCGCGGACAATCCGAGGTCGCGCATACTTCCCTCGAGAAGTCGCTGCGCTGTGCCGTCGAGCGGACAGTGCCGATCGAGCTCTCGGCCGCTGAGCACGGCATTGCCGCGCCCAGGGCCCTGGCGAAGTTCCATGCGGGAACGAGCTTCAAGGACTCGGCGGCGGAGATCGGTGCTGGTTGCTCCGGATCTCGCGGATTGGAGCGATGCGAAGGCTACCGCGCGTACTTCGACATGCATGTCGATCCGGTCAAGCAGCGGGCCGGAGAGCCGACCGATGTAGCGCTCCTGTGCTCGGCGTTCCGTGGCACTCTGCGCGAACCCGCCAGCATGACTCGGGTTCATGGCTGCGATGAGCATGGTGCGTGCTGGGAAACGAATGGTGCCGTTTGCACGCGCGATCGTGACGAAGCCGTCCTCAAGCGGCTCGCGCAGGCATTCGAGTGCGACACGTGGGAACTCTGGCAACTCATCGAGGAACAGCACTCCGTGATGCGCCAGACTCACTTCGCCCGGTCGGGGAACCGTTCCGCCACCGACGATTGCTGCGGAGCTTGCTGAGTGATGTGGCGCACGGAATGGGCGCTCGCGAATGAGCCCAGCACCGCGTGGTACTGCACCGATCGATGAGTAGATGCGCGTGACATCGAGCGATTCGTCAGCGGTGAGTGGTGGAAGAATTCCCGGAAGTGCGCGAGCCATCATGGTCTTTCCGCTTCCTGCCGGTCCGATCAGGAGCACGTTGTGCCCGCCGGCGGCAGCCAACGCCAGCGCACGTTTCGCGGCCTCTTGACCGCGGACATCCGCGAAATCAACCGCCGCTCCAAATGGTGGCGGACACTCCGAGGGAGGCCGCTCGCGCGGAATGTCGTACAGCTTGTTGAAGAAGCCAACAGCCTCTTCAAGCGAGTGGACGCCATACACCTCGATTCCCTCGACAACAGCCGCTTCAGGTGCATTCATCGCTGGGACAACAACTCCGCGCAACTTCGACTGGCGCGCAAATGCTGCGAGGCTGGTGGCGCCACGGATGGGGCGTACCAATCCGTCGAGCGCCAACTCGCCCGCAACGGCGAACTGCGTCAATCGCTCATCGGCATCCTCGCCCACGATGCCCTGAAGCCGGAGCACCGAGAGCGCGATAGGAAGGTCGTAGACAGGACCTTCTTTACGAAGATCCGCCGGCGCGAGGTTGATGGTGCAGAGGCCGCGCGGAAACGGCAGTCGGCACGCGGCGAGCGCAGCTCGAACGCGCTGACACGACTCGCGAACGCTGGCGTCGGGTAGTCCGACAACAACCATACGCTGCTGCCGATCGGCAGAGTCCGGCGATTTCTCGGGCTGACAGCGCTCGTCACACTCGATTTCGACGGGGAGGGCGTCGATTCCCCTTAACGCGAAGCTTTGAACACGTTGCATGCACGCGTTCTACACGGCGAAATCAAGGTGCTTGGAAAGTCATACATATTTCCACAAGAATCGCGACCACCTTTTTCGTCGACGGTCTCGCAAACGCTCTCCGCGAATGGGCGGAAGAAGTTGACTTACTCAAGCCCCGGCGCGAAGCCGCGGCGCATCGTGTTCTCGCACACCGCACGCGGCTCGACGAACTGCAGCAGGTAGTCGCGGCCGCCCGCCTTCGAGCCGATGCCAGACATCCCGAAGCCGCCGAAGGGCTGGCGCCCCACGAGGGCACCCGTGATGCCGCGGTTGAGGTAGAGGTTTCCGACGCGGAACTCGCGCCGCGCTCGCGCGAGGTTCGCGGGCTTGCGGCTGAAGACGCCGCCCGTCAGCTTGTACTCGGGCGCGTTGGCGATGGCGAGCGCCTCGTCGAAGTCCTTCGCGAACATCACCGCGAGCACAGGGCCGAAGATCTCCTCGCGCGCGAGGCGATGCTCGGGCCTGATGCCGCTGAAGATCGACGGGCCGACGAAGGGCTTCCCGACCTTCTGCTCGAGCCCTGCGGGGACCTCGAGCGTGAGCTCGTGCTTGCCCTCGCTCTTGCCGATCTCGATGTACGAGCGGATCTTCCGCGCCGCCTCCTCGTCGATCACGGGGCCGATGTCGGTGCCGGGATTCGTCGGGTCTCCCACGACGAGTGCGCGCGTCGCGCCGACGAGGCGGTGGAGGAACGGCTCATACGCGCTGCCGACCACGATCGCGCGGCTCGCGGCCGAGCACTTCTGCCCGCAGAAGCCGAACGCACTCTGCCTGACAGCGAGCACGGCCTCGTCGAGATCCGCCGAGGTGTCGATGATGACGGCGTTCTTGCCGCCCATCTCGCAGACGACCTTCTTCACGAACTCTTGCCCAGGCGCGACCACACCCGACGCCTGCACGATGTCGAGGCCGACGGCCTTCGACCCCGTGAACGCGATGATCGCGACGCGCGGATCGCGGACGAGCGTGGCGCCGACGGTCTCGCCCGGGCCTGCGACGAACTGCAGCGCCTCGCGTGGGGCGCCCGCGCGCCAGAGGATCTCGCACATCGCGCGCGCGATCGACGGCGTCTGCTCGGCGGGCTTCACGACGACGGTGTTGCCCGTGACGAGCGCGGCGACCGTCATGCCGCAGCAGATCGCAAGCGGGAAGTTCCACGGGGCGATCACAGCCGCGACGCCGCGCGGCTGGTACCACTGCTCGTCGAGCTCGCCGACGAACTGGCCGAGCCGCTCGGGCTCGAAGAGCCGCGCGCCCTCGCGGGCGTAGTACTCGCAGAAGTCGATCGCCTCGCAGACATCTGCGTCGGCCTCGCGCCAGACCTTGCCGGACTCCTTCACGATTGCCGCGCTGAGTTCGTCGCGGCGCGCGCGCATCTCTGCGGCGGCGGCGACGAGCACGGCGGCGCGCGCTGCGTACGGCGTGTCGCGCCACGAGTCGAAGGCGGCATGCGCGGCGGCGACGGCGCGCTTCGCGTCGTCGGCGGTGCCGGAGTTCGCGACAGGGGGGACGCTCGTGCGCGCGACCGCCGCCGCGAACACGGCGCGCTCGTCTGCGCGCGCGAAGTTGCGCATCGGCTCGGTGTAGAACGGTCGTCCGTTCGAGACGCCCGCAGCGGCCGCGCTCAGGCGGTGCCGCTCCGGCGCCGTCGCGATCCGCTCGACGCCCGGGTCCGAGTCGAACGCGCGGTGGGGGCTCGCGAGAAGGCGCTCCGTCGAGGCGTTGTCCTTGAAGCCGGCCTTGAGCCACGATTCGTTCGAGCTGTTCTCGAGGAGGCGCCGCACGAGATACGCCATGCCGGGAATCAGCTCGCCGATCGGCGCGTACTCGCGGAGGCGGAGATCCATCTCGATCGCCGCTGCCTTCAGCTGGTCGCCCATCCCGTAGAGCATCTGGAGTTCAATCGCGGACTTCGGCAGCCCGCGCTTCTCGAGCGCAGCGAGCGTGGCGGCGATCGAACGCGCGTTGTGGCTTCCGAGCGCGAGCTTCACGCCGCCTTCGCCCTTCGCGGCGGGCGTCGACAGGACGAACGCGCGCGCCATGCGCTCGAAGCTCGCGTCTGTGTCGATCTTGCGGCTCCACACGGGCACTGGCCAGCCTTGCTGCTCCGCGTGAATCGTCTCGTAGTCCCAGTACGCGCCCTTCACGAGGCGCACCGTGACCTGGCGGCCCGTGCGCTTCGACCACTCGATGATGCGGCGCGCATCGTCGTCGCCCGAGCGGAGGTACGCCTGCATCGCGAGGCCCGCCTGGAAGTCGTGCTTCTCGCACGCGCGCATGAAGAGCTCGAGCGTGAGGTCCTTCAGCGCGAACTGCTCCATGTCGAAGTTGACGAAGACGCCGTTCTTCCGCGCGGCCTCGAGGATCGGGCCGAGGTTCTCGAGGAGGCCGCGGATCGAGCCCTCCGTGTCGATCGGATCGACGCGCGCGGAGAGCGAGCTGATCTTGATCGAGACATTCGTGCGCGGGATCGCGCCGAGGTGATCCGTCTCGAGGCGCTGGTTCGCGCTCCAGCCTGCGACCGTGGCGGGGAGGTTCTCGATGAGGTCGAGGTACTTGCGGCGATAGGCCTCCGCCTCCTCGTCGCTCACGCACGCCTCGCCGAGGAGGTCGACCGAGAAGCAGAGGCCCGAATCCCAGATCTTGCGCAAGGTCGGCAGCGAGCTCGCGGCGTCTGTGCCGCAGATGAACTTCGACGCCATCGAGGTGATCTGCGTCGACATCGTCTTCGTGACGACGCCCTTCATGAGGACGCCCGCCTTGAGCGCCGTCGCCACGAACGGCGGCGGCGTCACGCCCGGCTGCGCGAGGTAGTCGGCGAGATGGTCGTAGACAGCGTCGTTGTCCTTGAGCGTCGGGAAGCAGTCGACGAATCGGAAGATCTGGACCTTGAAGGCCTCGTCCTGCATGGCCCAGTCCATGAGGCCTTCTGACCAGACCGCGAGCATGTTGGTCTTCGCGTTGCGCGCGCGCTCGAGGAAGTCCGCGCCGATTGCGAGCGTGCGCGCCTCGAGCGCGGGGTCTGCCTCGACCGCACGCCCTGCTGGGGCTGCGGCTGCTGCTGCTGGTGCGGGCTTAACGGCGGTCGGCTTGCGCTTGAAGAAGAGGGCCATGGGGGGCGCGCAGTATAGATCGTGCGCGACATCGGGCGGACGCACGAAACGCGGCGAAACCCGGCTGAAACGGTGCCGTCAGAATCCGCTGCGCGCGCTTGCGGCAGCGATCGCTCGCTCGTAGCACCGCGCCGTACGCGTGGCGGCGCCGTCCCAGTTGATGCCGCGGATCTCGAAGTTGCCGTGCTCGACGAGCTGGCGCGAGAGCGGGGGGTGGCGGAGCACGGCGATGATCTTGTCGGCCATGTCCTCGATGTCCCAGAAATCGACCTTGAGCGCGTGCATCAGCACCTCGCTCACGCCCGAGGACTTCGAGATCAGGACGGGGACATTGTGGCTCATCGCCTCGAGCGGCGCGATGCCGAACGGCTCGCTCACGCTCGGCATCACGTAGAGGTCGGCCATCGAGAAGACGCGCGCGATGTCGCGACCGCGCAGGAAGCCCGTGAAGAGCACCTTGTTGCCGATCCCGAGCGAGGCGGCCATCTCGATCATGCGGCTCGCCTGGTCGCCAGAGCCCGCGACGACGAACTTCACGTCGTCCATATACTCGAGCACCTTCTTCGCGGCCTGGATGAAGTACTCGGGGCCCTTCTGCATGGTGATGCGGCCGAAGTAGAGGACGATCTTGTCCTTCGACTCAATCTTCTCCAGGCCCGCGGCGGACGGGTCGAGATCGACGCCGTTGTAGACGACATCGATTTTGGCTGCGTTGACGCCGTAGCGGTTCACGCAGACATTCTTCGTGAGGACGCTCACCGCGATGATGCGCGTGGCGCCGTGCATGCCGCGGCGCTCGATGTTGTAGATCTGCTGGTGCGGGTGCTCGCCCGAGCGGTCGAACTCGGTCGAGTGGACGTGCACGAGGAGCGGCTTCCCCGAGAGCTTCGCGATGGCGAGCCCCGCGGGATAGGTGAGCCAGTCGTGCGCGTGGACGACATCGAACTCGAGCCCGCGCGTGGCCTCGACCACAAATCGCGCGTAGCGGTCAGCCATGCCGAGAAGGTCACCTGAGTAGTCGGCTGCGTCTGCGCCGCGCGCACCGGCGGCTTCCTTGGGGCGGTCGGCCGTTTCAGGAAGCGCCGTGGCGAGTGCGTGTTCGACCGGGTCACGTGTCAACTCGGGAAACGCGCCAGCCTTCGCAAGGGTTCGGATGCGCTCGATGCTCCAGCCAGCTTCACGCATCATGCGCACGGCTTCTGCAACGCGCGCGGGAGAATTGGTTGCCGATTCGGCGTACACCGTCGGGTATTCACCGGGAATCTCAATGAATCGGGTGGACTGAAACTCAGAGATGATTCCGCTCCACGTACGTTGCTCGATCTCTGTGAGTGGAGCGTCTGGCGGCGGTGCCTCTGGTGTACTGCGGATCGGTTCGCGCACCACCATCGGTGCAGTCGCGCCAACCGGCGTGGGGAATCGCCCTGTCTTCCGCTCGACGGTCGAACCAGGGGTGACCAACCGAACGTGCGACGCACCGTCCGCGGGAATGGTCTTGGGCAGAACGAATGTGACGTCGAGACCCTGGCGGTCGAGCGCTTTCGTGAGCCCGTAGCAGGCCGTGCCGAGACCACCCGTGATGAACGGGGGGAATTCCCAGCCGAGCATGAGCACGCGTCGCGCCATCCGAAGTCGTCAATCCTTGCTGCGGGGTGTGCCCGCGGGTTTCTCGCTGATCAATGCGACTGTGGCGGTGGCTGTCGCCGCCGTCCGCAATCAGACCCCGTCGTCTTCGTCCTCACCGCCCACATCACCAAGCGCCCGGAACGCCGCCTCGTAGGCGAACAGGAACTTCGCAGCAGTCGCGGCGTCGGCTGTTGGCACCGGGTTCTCGAAGGTGTACAACTTGTCGTCGTCACGGAAGTGTTTGATAGGCGGCACCTTGCCGCGCCAACCGAGCTCAGCCAACTCCTCCTCGACGAGTTCCTCGATCGGGTCGCCGAAGTGCATGAGGTCGGATTCGATCGACTCGCTCAGCCAGCGATCCGGCGTGGCAAACCGCACAAGAAGCCCGTTGCCGACGGTCGCCAACTCATACCACGCGGGTTCAGGGCAGTCTTTCGCATGGCAGCGCAGACGATCGGGCAGCACCTCAATCGAGCGGAAGACGCCGCGGTGCTCGGCATCGGTTCGAACGGTGTGGAGAAGTTCGTGCATAGGGCTTGGTTCCGGGAAGGGGCGGACATGGTAGCGCGCGTGCGGTCACGCGCCACCGCGACAATCGCCCCCGATCCGACGATTGGGGAGACGATTTCGGGACATCTCTGTGGAAATGGGGCGGATTTCTGCCGAGTCCGCGCGCCGCTCGTAGGATGCGCCCGCTGGCGTGTGGAGAGGTCTGCGTGTGCATTGCAGCGCGGCGAAACGTTGGGCACAGACCGTGTACTGCGGCGCCGAGAAAGAGGAGCAGTCGATGGCCAAGGAGCAGGCATCCCGCGAGGTTCACGCAGGCGGCGCGACACCGGTCGACCCGACCATCACACGCGACACCACACAGGCCGTACCGGCAGTTGCACAGCAGAAGGAGCCGCAGCGATGGACCGTGCGCGCGCTGCTGGCGTGGATCGTGCCGTATCTGCGCGAACGCGCCGTCGAGAGTCCGCGCACCATTGCCGAAATCCTGCTCGCCGATGTCCTTTCGGTCGAGAGACTTCGCCTGTACATGGAACCCGATCGCGAGTTGGCGCCCGAGGAACTTGCCACGCTTCGCGGCCTTGTCGCTCGCGCGGGTCGTCACGAGCCCGTGCAGTTTCTTGTGGGAACGTGGCCGTTCCTCGGACGCGACTTTGAGGTCGCACCATGTACGCTCATTCCGAGGCCGTGCACCGAGACACTGGTTGAGTACGCGCTCGCCTGGTACCGCGCACGCGGCGCTGGAAGCGTGCGTGCGCTTGACCTGTGCACGGGATCAGGGTGTATCGCCGTGAGCCTGGCGCTTGGGATGCGTGCAATTCTCCGGCCGGATGGTTCGGGTTGTCGCCCGGTTGCCGTCGGCGCGAGGAGTATTGCCGTCGGCGCGAGGAGTATTGCCGTCGGCGCGAGGAGTATTGCCGTCGGCGCGGGAACCATCGCCTCCCACGCACACGACCCGCTTCCCGAGATCAATCTTGCGCGGGCGGACCCCGCGCCGGCCGATCCTCCGCAGACCCTTGATCCCACGACTGCGCCGATTGCAATCGTTGCAACCGATGTGGTGCACGACGCGGTTGCGCTTGCACGCCGAAACGCAACGCGCCTCGGCGCGGACATTGAGTTTCGCATCGGTGACTTGTGGGCGCCGATTGCGTCCGATGAACGATTCGATTTGATCGTCTCGAATCCTCCCTACGTGACCGACGCAGAGTACGACGCGCTCGATCGCAACGTGCGAGAGTACGAGCCTGCAACGGCGCTTCGTGGCGGAGCTGATGGTCTTGACTTCGTTCGCCGAGTGGTTGCCGGCGCAGAGCGGCATCTGCGCCCAGGCGGGCTTTTGCTCATTGAGATCGGTTGGAAGCATCGCGCCGACGCGCTCGCGCTTGTTTCAGGCGCAGACTGGAGCGGAACCGACGTTCTCAAGGACGGCGAGGGAATTGACCGCGTCTTGGTCGCCGTGTGGCGGGGCGCTGCGAGCGCAGGGTAGCGCGCGGGTTACTGCAACCGCCTGCAGACTTTCGCTGTCTCGAGTTTCAAACCCTACATGAGATTCCTACTCGAGATTCTTATCCGAGACCCTCAAGTGCCTTGCGGCCTTCCTCAAGGAGCTGCGTGACCTGAAACGGCTTGAAGAGGAAGCAATGCAATCCCTCTTGGCTCGAGCGCACGATTGAGTGGTTCGGGTCGTAGCCGAACGCGGTCATGAGGATCACGTGCGTGGCAGGATGTGCGTCTTTCGCGGCGCGAAAGACTTCATACCCGTTCGCGTCGGGCATGCGGACGTCGGACACGACGAGTTCAAATGGTTGACCTGCAGCTGCTGCAGCGCGGATCGCGTCAATTGCGCTCGCACCGTCGCTGAAGTCCCGTACATCGCAGCCCTGTTGGGTGAGAACCGCGTGGATCGTCTCGCGGATGGCGGGTTCGTCGTCGGCCACCAGCACGCGGCGGCCCTCGAAAATGGGGTCGCGGAAGCCCTCGCGCATGAGGTCATCGGCACCAAGAATGCCGCTCGGGCCGGCCGCGGCATTCGAGAGAAGTTCACTGATTCGCTCGGCGTTTGCTTTGATGCGCGCGGCCTCTGTGGCGAACGCGGCACCTCCACGCGAGAGCACGGACTGCGTGTTCTCTGCGATCGCTGCCAGGGGACCATCTGCTTCTTCGTTGAGATTTGCAAGCGTGGTCTTGACCGTCTCGCAGCGTTCGGCCACGAGCATATCGAGGATGTTCAGCGCAAATGCAACGTAGCGCGCCAAGAGTTCCGCGCAGATTCGATCCTCATCATCGAAGTGCGCTAGCTCTGTGCTCTCCGCATTCAACACACCGATGATCTTCTCATGGAGCCGCAGTGGCACCGTGAGTGTGCTGCGCGCGCCAGGAAGTCCACCGATGTAGCGCGGTTCCGTTGCAACGTCTGTACAAACGATCGACTCGCCTCCAGCGGCGACAACTCCACTGAGGCCGTTGCCCTCGGCATGCGCGAAAATGCGCTCGCCGATACCGAGTGGGACGAGTCCAGAGCAGAACACCAACTCAAGTTGCTGCGAGCGGCGGTTGATGAGTCGGTACTCAAAGTGGTCGAATCCCAGCACACTCCGGGTGATCGCCACGACCTTTGCCTCAAGGGCTCGGAGTCGCTCGGGTGCATGCTGGTTGCGAATGGACTCGGCGTCGAACGTGAGAATCCCGGCACCCGCCTCGTCAATGGCGTCAAGCCGATCGCGGATGGTGCGTGACGCTGTGATGTCGATGAGAAGTCCGGCAGCGGCCATGCGCAGGTGGGGGGCAGCCGCTCGTTCGATGGGCGTTGCGAGCACCTCGAACCAACGCGCACCGACCCGGAACGCAAGACGACTCTGAACGGAGCGGCCAGTTCGGTTCCAGTTGGCGATGATCTCAGCGCAGGAATCCGCGAAGCGACGCATGATCTCGGGCGACTGCGCGGCGAGTCCGGGGTTGAGCCAGGTGATCTCGCCACTCGCCTCGACAACCGCTGCGCCTTCGCCGAGTTGGGTGAGCACCTTGAGTGCGCCGTCCGCGAGTTGGGCGCTGCTAGGCATCTGCGTCACCGCGAAGCGCGCGAGTGCTGCCCTTTGCACCTCATCGAGCGGAGCCGAACCCCGGAGCTCGTACACAAAGCCGTAGTCATCGCTCTCGGGCGCGGGCACAGCATCACCCGCCGATTGGGGGAACTGCGACGGAGTTGTCCCACCGGACGACGCGTCGCCTTGGTGCAGCGGGCGGTCGTTCGAAGGGTCGGGTTCGTCGCTCGAGTGCGCTGTCGACATCATTGCATCCGTGCTCCACTGCGATTGTAGATCGACGCGCACAGCCCTGCTGCTGCAGCGGAAAGGGAATACACTCCGCGCTGTGTCGAAATCGGACCGCTTCCGGAGCATTCCCCCGTCGTATCGGATCTGCGCGCAAGCAGGCCGCCGACGTGCGGCAGGTCTCCCGTTGGGGAGTTTCGAGAGGTGAGCATCGCGCGATCGCCTTCTGCCGCGGTCGTCGCGCGCCGGCTGACCAAGCGATTCGGCGCGATTGATGCCTCGTGTGGCATCACGATTGAACTTCCAACCACGGGCGTGTGCGGTCTGCTCGGCCCAAACGGAGCTGGAAAGACGACGCTTCTGCGCATGATTGCGGGTGTGCTTCCGCCAGATGATGGTGAACTTGAAGTGCTCGGTCTCGACGCGCGGCGGCATGGCACGTCGATTCGCGCCAAGATCGGCTCGCTGCCAGAATCGGCACCCCTTTACCCAGAATTGACGGTAGGGGAGTACCTGCGATACCGGGCCGCGCTGATCGGACTCGGCGGCCGGGGCGCTCGCGAGGCAATTCAGACCGCGTTGGAGCGCTGCGACACGTTGCACCTTGCGAGGCGGTGCTGCGGGACACTCTCCAAAGGAATGCAGCAGCGCGTGGGTTTGGCCGCCGCGATCGTGGGAGATCCAGCGATTGTCATTCTTGATGAACCTTCTGTGGGCCTTGATCCTGCGCAAATCGTGATGTTCCGCCGCCTCGTGCGCGAACTCGCCCAGCGGCGTCTCGTGCTGCTGTCGTCGCATCTGCTTGGCGAAGTTGAGTCGGTCTGCGACACGATCGCAGTGATGGCGCGTGGCCGCGTATTGGTGCACGAATCGATCGGAGCATTTCGATCGCGGACGACCGCGGGGCGCAAGATCGTGACGGAGGTCGACCGCTCGCTTCTCCAAGAGGACGACTTGGTGATGGAGTTTGGCGCACTCCACGAATGGCCGCTTGCGGACGGTTGGATGCGTGTCGAGTTTGATGCCCCGGCGCGCGACGTCCGCGCCGATCTCGCTCGCGCACTATCAATGCGAGGTATCGCCATGCGGAGCCTTGGGTACGACGCAACCGGACTTGAGGACGTCTTCATTGAACTCGTGCGTGCGGGCGGTGATGTGCGCGCAGTTTCGAGCGCCGGGTCGGACACGACCTCAGATGCCCATGCGCGCGGGCGCGGCGAGGGGGCGCCATGATCGCCGCCTCACTTCGGCGCGTGCACGCGGTTTTGTTCCGCGAGATTCGCAGCGCGTTCGTCACAGCCAACGCTTGGATCGTGCTCGCAATCGCAGGCGTCGTGGCATCGGTGGCGTTCTTCGGCGCGGAGTTTGAAGCAGGAAAGCCTGCCACGCTGCGGAGCGCGATCCTTGCGGCGGGCTGGGCGCTTCTCGCGACAGCGCCCGCACTCTCGATGCGCAGTTTCAGCGAGGAGTTCCGACTGAAGACATGGGAGACGCTCTTTGGTAGCCCCGTGGCGACCTGGGAGATGGCACTTGGAAAGACGTTGGCCGCGATGGTGTTGGTGGCCGTGAGTCTCGTGCCGATCGCGCTTCTCGCAATTCCTCTCGAGTGGTATGCGAACCCCGACTACGGCGAAATCGGCTGCGGACTCCTCGGTCTCCTCCTCGCAGGCAGCGCTGCGGCCGCACTCGGTGTTGCGGTCTCAACGTTCACCGCAAGCCAGACGGTTGCGTTCCTCGGCGCGTTCTTTCTTTGGCTTGGCCTTGTGGCCGGATCACGCCTTCTCGTTTCGGTGGTTCCGATTGGATGGGCACCAACGGTGCGCGCGCTGGATCCGTTGAATAGGCTCGAAGGCTTCGCGCTCGGACTTTTCGACACGTCCGCGATTGCGTACTTCGTTGCGCTGATCGCAATTGGAGTCGTGACGGCGACGGTTTCGCTTGCGCGTATTCGCGACAGCGTGGCACGAACTGCGATTGCGCGGGTGGTGTGGCGCGTGGAGTCCGTGGGGTTTGTGCTCTCGGTGATCGCGTTGGCCGCTGGCTGTGTGGCACTCTCCGCGCAGCCCGCCGCGCGCATTGTGGTTGATGCCACAAAAACGCGCGCGTACAGCCTTGCGCCATCGACGGTCACGCTCTTGAAGAGCCTGGGACAACTCGACGCGGGTGCAGCGAACGCAGCTCAGTGGAAGATCTACCTCTTCGTTGAGGAGTCGGGCGCTGATCCGGCTGTGCTTCGTCAGATCGATGAGGTGCTGAAGCGTTTCCGCGAGGCAAGCCCCGACATCGACGCGAGACGAATTGACCCGGTCGACCCCGCAGATGCGGGTGCATTCGACGCGGCGCTCGGCGAACTTGTCGCGATGCGCGCCGACGACATGGCGCGCACAGAGGCCACCATCACGCGCGCACTTGCTGCCTACGACACCCTTCGTGCAGAGAGTTTGTCGCAACCTGCGGCACTTCGCGCTGCGGCGCAGCAGTTGCCAGCGGAGAATCTCCTGCGGGCTGCGCTCGAGCAAGTTGCCGGAATGTTTGCGCAGATCGCAAGCGATGGTGGACAGTTTCGTGCGGCCGTCGTGGAGATGGCGGCGACGAGCCCAACGCGTCCGCTTCCAGATCTTGAGGGCGCGCGAAGCGCGCTCGCGCAAGGGTTCCGCACGTGGGGTGATCAACTGGCGTCGGCCGCAGGTCTCTTTGCCGAGTGGCGCGGCAACGCGGCGCTTGCGCCAGCTGTTCGTGGGGTGATTGCTCCGCGCGTTGCAGCCTACGAATCGCTGTCCTCTGGTCTGCAGGTGCTCCGCCAAGAACTCGAAGCGCTTCCCGCCGTCGAGATTGATCTCCTCGGTCGAGAGCTCCTTGCTGGAGAGGCAGCGATCGTTGCAGGTCGCGGGCGGCTTGCTGTGGTTCCGGCATGGCGCATCTTTCCAAGAACCGTGTCCAATGCAGGTGGAGCCGATCGCGTCACCTACAGCTGGGGTTTCCGAGGCGAGGAAGTGCTGTCTGGTGCGATTCGGAGCATCGCCAGTGATTCGATGCCGCAAGTTGTGCTTGTGCATTCGGAGCGCGAGTCGCTCTTCAAGCGGCGCGCGAACAACCTTGATCTTGTCGCTGTGGTCGACGCCTTGCGCACCAGTGGCTTTGGAGTGGCGGAGTGGACGCCCGGCCGCGGCGACGCTCCGAAGGCGCAGGTCGGTCGCCCGCAGGTGTTTGTCGTGATTCCTGCGCTTCGGCGCGAGCAGTTGGATCTCTCGCGGGAAGAGCGGATCTTGGTTACGGAGACAGGCAAACTGCTCGCGGAAGGGCGCCCGGTACTGCTTTCGATGGGTCGGAGCATGTTGGCTGCACTTGGGCAAAGCGATCCTTGGCGCGAACTGCTCAAGCCGTATGGCCTCGACGTGGAAGCCACGCGCGTGGTGCTGGAACTCGTGGCGCAACAAGACGGAACCCCGCAAGTGCAGCCGTGGCAGTTGATCGATCGAGCCGCCGACGGCGCAGCGATCGCACCGCGTATGCGTGGCCAGTCGGTGCTTCTCAATCAACCCATGCCGATTCGATTTGCTGCGGAATCACCTGTCGGTGTGCGCACCCAAGCGGCCATTGAGATCGCACCTGCGCGCCAGCGCTGGCTTGCGGACGACTGGCGCGGTGATGGTGATGGCATTCGCGAGGTGCCTGATGCAAAGCGTTTCACCGAATCCGTGCCGGTTGCTGCGCTTGTCGAGCGCGAGGCAGCGGGTGCGCGCCAGCGCGTTGCAGTCGTTTCCAGTAGTGGCTGGATGCTGTCGAACATCGCAGATCTTTCCGATCAACTCGGCGGAGGTCGCACTGCGCTTGTGAATCCGGGCAATCGCGAACTTCTCCTCGCAATGGCTGCGTGGCTTGCAGACCGCCCCGATCTCTTGGGCGAAGGGCTCACTGGTCGAGAGGTTTCTCGTATTGCGGGCCTCTCCGATCGTGCGCGTGTGGTGTGGGCGGCGATTCTTGGCGGTGCACTTTGCATTGGCCCAATGGCGCTTGGTGCCTTTGTGATTGTGCGCCGGAGAAGCCGACCATGAGGCCGTTTCGCATCGCGATCACGCTTGTTCTCGCCGCAATTGTGGCGTTGTGTGCGCGCAAGCTTGCATCGGTGTCGGTCGAGCGCGCACCAGAGCGTTCAACACTGCTCGCGGCCGACGCGATTGATCCGGAGCGCATCGATTTGGTGGAGATCGTGCGTGGCGACGTGCTTCACCGGTTCGAGCGCCGCGCCGACGGCTGGTGGCAGACAGAGCCGATCGTGCACGCGGCCGACAGTTGGAGCATGCGGCAACTCGCGCAGCGCGCGCTGAAGGTCGAAAGCGTGCGGCGGGTTGAGCTCAGCACCGATGAGAGTCCTGATGCCGCTGCGCAGACGTTGGCGGGTGCTGGGCTCGCGCCTCCCGCGGGACGGTTTCGGCTGTCTGAAACCGGCGCTGATGCGCGCCCCGCCAAGACCGTTGAGATCGAACTCGGGCGACGCGGTCTCGCCGGGCGCGCATTTGCCCGTGTGGTGACGGGCGGAATCGCGACACGAGAGGCGCAAGCCGCGCACAGTTTCGACGTGATCGACGGAACGCTGCATGAGTTTGCGCTTGAGCGCGCTGCGACTGAGTACCGTCGGAAGGAGTTGTTCCCAACGGTTTCTGAGATTGATCGGGTTGAACTCGCGGCTGGAGCTGCGACCATTGCAGTGGTGCGACGCGGTCGAACCTTCTCGGTCGAGGCTCCGATCAAAACGCGCGCCGATCGCGAGGCGTGCGCGGAACTCTTCGATGCAATCAAACGCGCTCGTTCCGCGGCGTTTGTGATTGATGCGCCAAGTGATCTCTCGGTCTATGGGCTGTCGCCTCCCGCTGCGACGCTGAGGGTTTCTGGCCCGAACGGCGATGGCGTGTTGGCCATCGGCGCGCCGGTTGCGATGGGTTCGCAGGATCGCTTTGCGTTGGTCGAAGGAACCACGAGCGTGGTGCGGGTTCCCGCGACCACACTCGCTGGAATCGCGCCGCGCGCAGACCGACTCATCGATGCAACCGCAACCGACGCACGATCCTCCGATGTCGGTGCAATTGACATTCGACTCGGTGATACGTTGCTCGCAATCCGCCGCGAAGTCGATGGTTGGCGCGCGACGGAGACGGCGCCCGATGGGGCGATGCGCGAGGGATCCGTTGATCTATCGGCGGTGGAGCGACTTCTCTCCGCGCTCGACGCCACCCGTGCGACGGCCATTGAGATTGCGGCGTTCCCCGTCGAGCGCGAGCGTGCAATCGTCACCCTGCGCGGCTTTGCTGGTGAGGTGATCGAGACCGTACGCGTGGCATCCGACCGCGCGGGTGGAGGAACGGGCGATGGTCTTCTGCTTGAGAACGGCGACGGCGTGCTTCGTCGGCACGGCGCGATCGACTTCCCAGTGACGGCGGAGGATCTGGGCTTCGCACCACGGTCGTAGAGTCGATCGCGAGACGGTGAACGCACCAACTCTGATGCGTTGCGAGCATGGCGTCCGAGTTCGCAATCCGCACTCAACCGAACAGAAGTAGACGCGCGGTTTCGCGGTTACGGATGCCCGCTGGCATTCCATCGAAGGTGAAGGAGGGCATCGTCGCCACGTCGGCGCACCGACAGGAGCCGCGCTCGCGGAATTGCCGCAAGAAGCGAGGGTGCAAGGCCGCGCACTGCCCTTGGTGCGCGCGCGTCTCCGATCAACAGTGGGCTCACGAACACGAACGCCTCGTCAAGGAGGCGCTCGTCGGCGAGACGCCCTAAGAGTCCGCCGCCCGCTTCGACGAGCACTCGTGCAACGCCTGAGTGCGCGAGTGCGCGCAGCGGCTCTGCGATCGAACCCTGAGGCCCAAGCGGAAGCACACGCATACCTCGCTCGTTCAAGCGCGCCACGCGTGCACGAAGTCCTGGATCAACCTGCAGCGATCCCTCATCGAAACTCGCATCGCTGGTCGCCACGAGAATGGTTGTGGGTGCGCTCGCGTCACAGACACGGGCGTCGAGCGGTGTGCGCGCATCTGGGTCGTAGACCACCCGCATCGCTTGCCGAGCAACGCGCACATCGCGTGCGGTCAGCTGTGGATTGTCGGCCAGCACCGTGCCGATGCCGGTGAGGATTGCGTCGACACGCCCGCGCTCTCGATGCACCATGCGCCGACTGCGCTGGCACGAAAACCACTTGCTTTCGCCGCTCGCCAGTGCAATCGCGCCATCGAGCGACTGAGCCCACTTTGCGCTGACCCAAGGGAGCCCGGTGGCGACGCGCTTGATGAAGGGGAGCGCCAATTCCTCTGCCGCTTGATTGGGCACGCGTTCGACCATGATTCCAGCAGACGCAAGCTTCGCGGCGCCGCCCCCGGCAATCGGGTTCGGATCGGCCACTGCGTAGAAAACCCGGGCGATTCCGGCCTCTATGAGCGCCTCGGTGCAGGGGCCGGTGCGCCCGCGATGTGCGCACGGCTCGAGCGTCACGATCGCCGTTGCGCCGCGCGCGCGCGCGCCTGCCACGCGCAACGCTTCGACCTCTGCGTGCGGGCCACCGCAGCGGCGATGAAATCCCTCGGCGACCACATTGCCGCTCGCATCAACAATGATGCAACCAACCATGGGATTTGGCTCCGCGCCACCATGGCCGCGCGCCGCGATGCGCGCTGCGCGGTTCAGCAACTCTGCCACCCGCATTGGTGTCACGCGGGCGCTCCA
Source organism: Phycisphaerales bacterium (assembly GCA_044352505.1). Taxonomy (GTDB): domain Bacteria; phylum Planctomycetota; class Phycisphaerae; order Phycisphaerales; family SM1A02; genus QWPT01. Next base: position 3,435 of record JBILDS010000028.1, on the reverse strand, counting down.
AGCATTTCTGCGCGCGATATGGGGAGATCGTCGCCTGTGATTCCGGAGATCGAGCGGCGTTGCACCAAGCAGATCTCCGCGATGAGGAGGTCATCTTCCGGCATACCCGCCTCGAATGTTTCGACGAGATTCATGAGGTACTTCGGCCAATGTGGAGGCGCCGTCGGACGCCGCACAATGTCGCGAAGTCGATCCATACCGAATCGATCACCACGCGGACTCTTCGCGTCATAGGCGCCGTCGGTGAAGAGGAGTAATCGGTCGCCTTCTTCGAGATAGAACGACACTTCCTCTTCGCCGAACATGGTGTTGTCGACGGCGCCGAGCAGGAATGTGGTCGATTCGAGTTCGCGCACCCCGTTGCGCGATCGAATGAACACAGGTGGATGCCCAGCGTTTGCATAGCGCACCTCTCCGGTACGCGGATCGATCGAGATCAGGACGGCCGTCGCGAAGAGTCGATGGCGCGAGAGCAGGCGCTGGAAGTAGCGATTGAGCCGAGCGAGCATGCGCGCCGGGCCGTCGTCTGGATGTTCGTCGCGCAGCCGCTCGATCTCGCCATGGATTCGTGCAACCGTCATCGCGCTTGCAAGGCCATGACCGGTCACGTCGATCAACGCCACGTTGAAGCGATCGCTGTCGTCAATCCACGAGTGGATGAAGTCGCCGCCGATATCAGCAGCAGGGCGATAGCTAAAGTCAAACCGAAGCCACCCGAAGTCTTCGGGTTTCGGGAAGAGAGATTCGTGCACCGCACGCGCTTGGATGAACTCTCGCCGCATTGCCAGGAATCGGCGACCCACGAAGCCAGACTTGAAACGACGTTGATGCCAGCGCAGCCGCGCGTAGCAAAGGATCAGCGCCGGTGCGAAGAGGAGCGGCGCGAAGATGACCGTCGCAAGAAATCCACCCCACGCGCCGTCGCTCGCCACCAAACCAAGCCGGAGAAGGAACCAGCATGCGAGGACTGGAATGATGGGCTTGAGCGACTCCCGCCAGTTCCACGGCAGGAAGAGCGAGGCGGTCAGGTGCCAGAAGAAAATCGAAAGGAGCGGCGTGACGGGCGCCTCTGGATTTGCAAGAAGAAGCACGCACTCGAACCCGAAGTTCAGGAGACCGAGCGCGAGAATCATGCGCGTCGCAGCGGCAACAAGCTCGGATCGCGTGTGGAGTTTCGGCCGAACGCGAAGGCCGAACCACCCAAGCACCGCGAACATGGGACACGCCGCCAAGATCCACACCCACCATGGAAGCCTGAGGATGGCATCTGGTGCATCGCCTGCGGTGATGGTGCTTGTGCGAAGGGCGGGGGAACCCGGAAGAGTCCAACGCTCGGTGCGAATCGGATCCGTGCCTCGTGACTCGCTCGCGCGCGGCACATTCGCGGTCTCGTTCCTCGTGCCGCTCGCAACGTCGTCTTCGACGCCACCCGAGCGCTCCGCAGCTGCGCCATCAAACGTATCGCGAAGCGGGATCGGCGAGTCCTCGCGCCGAACCACTGCGCTGTCGGTTCCTCGAAGCCATCGGGGCTCTATGGGTCGTTCTAGTTGCTTGGGTGGAGGAGCTGGACTGAAGAGTCGATTGCCGCCACCGCCGCGCGTGAGATCCTGCGCAATCTTCCCGAACGCGTCCAACGTCGACACGACGGCGTCGCGTCCACGCTCACGTTCGAGTCGCCGTGTTTCGGCATCGCGTGCAGCCAGCGCGGCCGCATCGCGTGGTTCGCGCATACGTCCCGACTCCACGCGACGCTCTGCGGCCTCAATTCGACGCGTGAGTTCAGGCGACACGATCGCTTCGTCGAACTCCGGCAGGAACACCGTCGACGCGAGCGTCAGCATTGTGACAGAAAGAAGCTGAAACACCGCGTAGGCAAGGCAGAGATAGCCGAGCCGACGCCGAAGCCACGTACCGAGCTCACGCTCGTACTCGGCTCGGAACAGGCCGCGGTCGGCATCGAAGTCAGGTTCTCCCTGCAGGTCTGCCATGGGGCGCCATAGTAGGCGCAGCGCACCGCGCAGTCACGGTCAAGCGTTCACAAGTTCCGTGTCGGCGTCGTTTCTGCGTGAGCGCACGGAGGTTCGGTCTGTCGGATCCCGGACGACCAACGTGTGACCGTTCGCATGCCGCGCGAATCGACGTCCGGCTCGCCGCATACAGGCCACTTCGAGCCGCCGCTGGCGAACGTCGATCGATGGAAGGCGGCGTCAGAAAGTACACCCCCAAAAAGAACGCTGCCGACGGGGCATTCCGTCGGCAGCGTGCGCAATGAGCAAAGGGGATCACTTCTTGAGGACGGCGTCCTTCAACTTCTCCGGCATGACGCGGTAGGTCAGCGGCTCCATCGAGCTCGTCGCACGACCCTGGGTCATGGAGCGGAGCGAGGTGGTGTAGCCGAAGAGCTCCGACAGCGGCACTTCGCAGGTCAGGAGACGGGCGTTGCCGCGCATCTCCTGGTCGACGATCTGGCCGCGGCGGGACGCGATGTCGCCCGAGACGTTGCCGAAGAACTCGTCCGGGGTGGTGACGACGAGCTTCATGATCGGCTCGAGGAGCGCCGGACGCGCCTTCATGACGGCTTCACGGAAGGCGAGCATGCCCGCCTGCTCGAACGCAACCTGGTTCGAGTCGACATCGTGGTACGAGCCGAACACGAGCTGGACGCGCACATTGATGACGGGGTAGCCACCGAGAACGCCCGAGGCGGCGGCCTGACGGACGCCGTACTCGATCGATGGGATGAACTCCTTGGGGACGACGCCGCCCGAGATCTTGTCCTCGAAGACGACGCCGTTCTTCATCTTCAGTTCCTCGGCTGCAGCCTCCTCGGGGGTGATCGGGCTGATGTCGACGACGGCGTCGCCGAACTGGCCGCGGCCACCGGACTGCTTCTTGAAGAGACCGCGGACCTGGCTGGCCGAGCCGGTGATCGTCTCGCGGTACGAGACGCGCGGCTTGCCGACGTTCACGCCGATCTTCATGTCGCGCGTGAGCTTGTTCTTGATGATCTCGAGGTGGAGCTCGCCCATGCCCGCAATGATCGTCTCGCCTGTCTCGTCGTTGTAGTTCGAGCGGAAAGACGGGTCTTCACGACGGATCGTGGTGAGCGCGTCGCCGAGCTTCTTCTTGTCGTCGCCTGTGATCGGCTCGATCGCCATCGAGATGACCGGCTCGGGGAAGGTCATGCGCTCGAGGATGATCGGGTGATCGGGGTCGCAGATGGTGTCGCCGGTGTACGAGCTCTTGAGGCCGATGACGGCGACGATGTTGCCGGCGTCGACCTGCTCGAGCGCGTTGCGGTCGTTCGCGTGCATCTCGAAGATGCGGCTGACGTTCTCGCGCCTGCCGTTGCCCGGGTTGAGGACGCGCGTGCCCTTGTCGAGCGTGCCCGAGTAGACGCGGATGTAGGTGAGGTCGCCGTGGATGTCCGAGACG
>JBILDS010000191.1:0-6303 GCA_044352505.1 Phycisphaerales bacterium | reverse complement strand
CAGGGCATCGTGGCCGAGTGCTTCAACATGATGCACCTCGACGGCTACACCGTCGGCGGCACGATCCATGTGGTCGTCAACAACCAGGTCGGCTTCACCACGAATCCGCGCGACACCTTCTGCGGCAACTACTGCACCGACAGCGCGAAGGGCTTCGAATGCCCCGTGCTGCATGTGAACGGCGACGACGCAGAGGCGTGCGCGTGGGCCGCGAAGCTCGCGATCGACTGGCGCCAGACGTTCGGCCACGACATCGTGGTCGAGATGTGGTGCTACCGGAAGAACGGCCACAACGAGACAGACGAGCCGATGTTCACGCAGCCGCTTCTCTACAACCGTGTGAAGAAGGCGCGCACGGCGCTCAAGACCTACCGCGCGAAGCTCGTCGGCGAAGGCACGGTCACCGAGGCCGAGGTCGACGCGATGCTCGCCGCACGGAACGGCGTGATGGACGAGGCGCAGAACGCCGCGAAGAAGCAGCCGATCGATCCCGTCATCGATCCGTTCAAGAGCGCGTGGTCGGGCCTCACGGGCCAGTACTCGCACGAGCCGGTCGAGACGGGCGTGCCGCAGGAGACGCTCGAGAAGCTCGCGAAAAAGCTCGGGGCCGCGCCCGACCACGCGTCGCTCCACAAGACGGTGTCGCGCCTGCTCGAGCAGCGCGCGGGCGCCGTCGGGGCAGGCCAGATCGACTGGGCGCTCGCAGAGATGCTCGCGTACGCGTCGCTCCTCACAGAGGGTCACCCCGTGCGCCTCTCGGGCCAGGATGTCGAGCGCGGCACCTTCAGCCACCGTCACTGCGTGGTCAACTGCCAGAACACGGGCGAGGGCTTCTGCTCGTTGAACCAGATCGACGAGAAGCAGGCGCGATTCTGCGTGCACAACTCGCCGCTCACCGAGAACGCCGTGCTCGGCTACGAGTACGGCTACTCGCTCGGCGACCCGCGCATGCTCGTGATCTGGGAAGCGCAGTTCGGCGACTTCGCGAACGGCGCGCAGGTCATCATCGACCAGTTCCTCGCCTCGGGCGAAGCGAAGTGGAAGCGCTCGACCGGCCTCGTCATGCTGCTTCCCCACGGCTACGAAGGCCAGGGCCCCGAGCACTCGAGCGCGCGTCTCGAGCGCTTCCTCCAGCTCTGCTCAGACGACAACATGCAGGTCGTCTACCCGACGACCTCCGCGCAGGTCTTCCACCTGATCCGCAAGCAGGTGAAGCAGTCGTTCCGCAAGCCGCTCATCGTGATGACGCCGAAGTCGATGCTGCGCCTGCCCGCGGCGGTGAGCCGCACCGAGGCGTTCGTCTTCGGGCACTTCCGCCAAGTGCTGCCCGATGTCGGCGTCACCGACAACGGGTCGGTCAACAAGGTGCTCCTCTGCTCGGGCAAGATCTACCACGAGCTCGCAGCGCAACGCGAGAAGAGCGGCCAGACCACGACCGCGATCGTGCGGCTCGAGCAGCTCTACCCGTTCCCCGACGGCGCGCTGACGAAGACGCTCGCTGCGTATCCCAACGCGAAGAAGTTCATCTGGGTGCAGGAAGAGCCGCGCAACATGGGCGCGTACCGCTTCGCGCAGGCGCAGCTCAAGGAGCTCATGGGAATCGACGTCGACTATGTGGGCCGCCCCGATTCGGCGAGCCCCGCGGTCGGCAGCCAGAAGCAGCACGCGATCGAGCAGGACAAGATCCTTTCGCAGGCGATCGGCGCAGCGAAGGCGGGCGATGGCCCGGCAGGCGGGCCGCATGGCGCTGCGGGTGGCAAGAAGGAAACCGCACACAAGTGAGTCTGCGCGCCGATATGCGCGCGGGTTGAGCGAACTCAAGATCACGGAAGGCAACAGACATGGCTGTCGACATCACGATCCCCTCTCCCGGCGAGTCCATCAGCGAAGTCAGCCTCAGCGGCTGGCTGAAGGAAGACGGCGCGTATGTGGAGAAGGACGAACTGCTCGCCGAGATCGAGTCGGACAAGGCGACGCTCGAGCTGCGTGCGCCCGCCGCGGGCGCGCTGAAGATCGCGACCAAGAAGGGCGACGGCATCAAGGTCGGCGCGGTGGTGGCAGCGATTGATACGAGCGTGGCGAAGCCGGCGGGTGTGATGGGGATGAGCGGTGCGCCGTCAGCCCTCGGTCCAGCTGGCGCCAATGCAGGCGCCGGGACCAGCGCGAAGACCGAAGAGCCCGCGCGCGTCTCCGGCGTTGCGAAGAAGGTCGCCGCCGAGAAGGGCGTGAACGCCGCGGCGCTGGCGGGCACCGGTCCGTCGGGCCGCGTGATGAAGGACGATGTCCTTGCGGTCGTGTCTGGAGCGGTCGCCGCTGCGGCGGCTCCCTCTGGTGGTTCGGGCGCCGAAGTCAAGATGCGCGTCGCCGTCGCCGCGACCCCGGGTTCGCGCGGCACGCGTCGCGAGAAGATGACGAAGCTCCGCCAGAAGATCGCGGAGCGCCTCGTCCACGCGCAGCACAGCGCCGCGATGCTCACGACCTTCAACGAGTGCGACATGACCGAGATCATGCGTCTCCGCGCCGAGCACAAGGAGTCGTTCGAGAAGCAGCACGGTGTCGGCCTCGGCTTCATGAGCTTCTTCGTGAAGGCCGCGACGAGCGCGCTGCGCAAGTATCCGCGCGTCAACGCGTACATCGTCGGCCAGGGCGCCGAGATGGAGATCGAGCACCACGACTACTGCGATGTCGCCGTCGCGGTCGGCACCGAGAAGGGCCTCGTGGTCCCCGTCCTCCGCAACGCCGAGGCGATGAGCTTCGCGCAGATCGAGGCGACCATCAAGGACTTCGCGATCCGCGCGAAGGACGGCAAGCTCTCGGTCGACGAGATGACCGGCGGCACGTTCACGATCTCGAACGGCGGCGTGTACGGTTCGCTCATGTCGACGCCGATCTTGAACCCGCCGCAGTCGGGCATCCTCGGCATGCACACGATCAAGAAGCGCGCGGTCGAGGACCCGAAGAACCCGGGCCAGGTTGCCATCCGCCCGATGATGTACCTCGCGCTCAGCTACGACCACCGCATCATCGACGGCGCAGAGGCCGTCGGCTTCCTCATCCACATCAAGGACATGATCGAGAAGCCGGAGCGGCTGCTGCTGGCGTGACGGATTGCGGCCGAGTCGACAGCCCTTGATGGGTGCCACTGCTTCTAGCAGTGCGGAGTCGAAAGGCCCTGGATCGAATCTTGGTCGCGATACGCGCGCGAAACCACTACGAGAAGTAGTGGCACCCATTTGGGCTGTCGTAGTCGCACGGTTCTACGCTCGCGCTTCGCGCTCGTCTAAGCCTCAGCCAAGCAGTTCGCGCAGCGCAGCGCCCGGGTCGGGCTGCTTCATCAGGTGCTCGCCGACGAGCGCGATGTGGATGCCGTGCGCGCGCAGACGCGCGAGGTCGTCGGGCGTGCGGATGCCGCTCTCAGAGACTAACACGCTCGTGTCCTCGAGCATCTCCGCGAGTCGCATCGAGTGCTCGAGCGAAGTCTTCATGGTGCGGAGGTCGCGGTTGTTGATTCCAAGCAACGAATAGCTCGCATGGGGAAACCCGACGACGTTTGTCATGCGCAGCAAGTTGTCAACGTCGTGCACCTCGATCAGCGTCGTCATGCCGAGTTCGGTCGCGAGAATCTGGAAGTCGATGATGTCGCGCTCGGGCAGCGCCTCTGCGATGAGGAGGATCGCGTCGGCTCCGGCAGCGCGCGACTCCCACACTTGATAGATGTCGACAATGAAGTCCTTACGTAGCACAGGAATCTTCACCGCGTCGCGGATCGCATGGATGTACTCGAGTTTGCCGCCGAAATCGTGCTCGTCGGTCAGGCACGAGATCGCACTGGCGCCGTTTGCGGCGTACGACTTCGCAATCGCCACCGGATCGAAGTCTGCGCGAATCACGCCCGCCGAAGGGCTCTTTCGCTTCACTTCCGCAATGATGTGCGTGGTGTTCGGGTGGCGACGATCGACCACGGCCTGAAAGAAATTCCGCGGACGGCCAAGGTCAGCAATCCGCGCGCGCAGCGCTTCAACCGGGGCGACCTCGCGGGCGCGCGCGACTTCCTCGAACTTGCGTGCGACGATGTCCTTCAAGAGCGAAATCATGGAGAATGGCCGCCGCCTTCGGCGCCACGAGAGAGGACCACGCCTTCACCATGAACGCCCGATCTTTCATCGACACACCTGCGGTGCTACTGCAATCAGAGCCCGCGGGAGGCGCGAATGGTACGCTCGTTGCAGCGGTCTGCGTGTGCGCGGCCGTGGCGGCGGCGCTGATCTGGCGCGGGAAACTGCTTCGCGTCTCGCAAGAGCCATCGGGTCGTGTACCGCAGGATGCAATGCTCGGCGCCATCGCGATGGCGGGCTTCATGCTCGCCGGCTCGCTCGGTGCCACGATTGCTCTCGGGCTCGGCGTGCGCGTTCCCGGAGTCGGCGAGGGCGATCACGCGACCGCAGAGGGCGCGCATCTTGATCGCGACTTCGCGCGTCTTGCGCTCGGCGTCGCGGGAAATCTCATGCAGGTGATCGTGGCGCTGCTTGTGATCTACTCGCCGCTCTTCATCAACGCATCGCGCCCTGCTTCCCGTCTTTCCCTCGCGTGTCGCGATGGAGTGGTCGCGCTCTTCCTCGCGCTTCCGATCGTGACAGCGCTCGGCCTTGCAATCAGTGCGGCACTTTTTCTCCTCGGCTTTCCGCTCCCGCCAGAGACGTCGCACGAAACCCTGCGCATACTCGAAGAAAAGGGAAACGCACTCTTCACGATCCTCACGCTCATGCACGTCGCACTCTTGGTGCCGTTGGCGGAAGAGGCGGGATGGCGCGGGATTCTTCAACCAGCAATGCGTCGAGCAGGACTCGGGCCTCTCGTTGCGTCGCTCGCGACAGCCATCCTCTTCGCCGCAATCCACTGGCCGGTCATCCCGCCGGAAGGCCGTGCCACCGGGCTTGCGATTCTCGTCACCCTCGGATTTGCGCTTGGCGTACTGCGCGAGCGTACCGGCGGCATTCTGGCGCCTGCGGTGCTGCATGCTGGATTCAATGCATGGAATGTGGCGTACACGTTGTCCCGCGATGCATGAATTGGCCGATACTTCCCGTCCCCGCCGTGGCGGGCTCCGCGAGAACACACCATGAGCACCGTCGACGCGATCCAAGGCAAGCCCCGCATCCTCACAGGCGACACGCCCACCGGGCAGCTCCACCTCGGCCACTGGGTCGGCAGCGCGAAGCGCCGCGTCGAATTGCAGGACTCGCACGACTGCTACTTCATCATCGCGAACATGCACGCGTACACCACGCGACTTGCGAAGAGCGAAGAGATCAAGCGCGACTCGATCGCCATCGTGCGCGACTACCTCGCGATGGGCATCGACCCAGAGAAGGCTACGATCTTCCTGCAGAGCGAGATCCCCGCGATCGCGGAGCTCACCTTCCTCTTCGCGATGCTGCTCCCCTTCAACCGCGTGATGCGCAACCCGACGCTCAAGACGGAGATCGAGCTCAAGGGCCTCGGCGAGACCTACTCCTTCGGCTTCCCGCTCTACGCGGTCGGCCAGACAGCGGACATCCTCGCGTTCCGCCCCGTCGGTGTGCCCGTGGGCGAAGATCAGGTGCCGCATCTTGAACTGACACGCGAGGTCGCGCGACGCTTCAATCAGATCTTCTGCTCGGTCGACGAACACTGCGAAGACGAAGAGCATCTGAAGCTCGGCGGCGTCTTCCCCGTGCCGCGCGCGGAGGTCGGCGAGGTCGGCCGACTCGTCGGGATCGACGGCGTCAACAAGATGTCGAAGTCGCTCAACAACGCGATCTTCATTGCAGACGACGCGAAGGAGGTCGAGAAGAAGGTGAAGAAGATCTTCACGGGCCGCCAGAGTCCGACCGAGCCGGGGGATATCAACAACGTACTCTTCCAATACGTACGCACCTTTATGACGGACAAGGCGCGCGTCGCGGAGCTCGAGGAAAAGTACGCGAAAGGCGACAACATCGGCGATGGCCACGTGAAACTCGAGGTCGCTGCCGCGATCAACGAGCTCCTCGCGCCCATGCGCGAACGGCGCGCGAAGTATGAAGGTCGCGACGACCTCGTGCTTGAGATTCTGAAAGCCGGATGCGAGCGCGCGAACAAGGTCGCCGAGGCGACGCTCGAGCGCGTGAAGCATCATGCGAACCTCGTTGCGTGGCCGCGGAAACTCTCCTACATCTGACGCGCAGGCGCAATTCTGCGCGGGGAAACATGCGTGAACACGCAAGAACGCGTGGCTCTTGTGCGCGCACCATCGACGCGCACTCAGTGCTGATCTACGCTCTC
>JBILDS010000190.1:0-6337 GCA_044352505.1 Phycisphaerales bacterium | reverse complement strand
GGAACGCGAAGAGATGGGCGAGCGCGATGGCACCACCACCGACCAACCGCAGCAGCGCCCCCGTGGCGGTCGCGGACGACCCGGGGGTGAAGGGCCGGGTGGCTCACCTCGAGGGCCAGGTGGTGCGCCTGAAGGGCCACGTGGTACACCTGAAGGGCCACGTGGTACACCTGAAGGGCCACGTGGTGCACCTGAAGGGCCACGTGGTGCACCTGAAGGGCCACGTGGTGCACCTGAAGGGCCACGTGGCGCACCTGAAGGGCCACGTGGCGCACCTGAAGGGCCACGTGGCGCACCTGAAGGGCCACGTGGCGGCGCGTGATCCACTCAATCAATGCACTTTGACAAAGCGGCCGGCGCGCGGATTCAACCGCGCGCCGCGCCCTTTTTCGCGCGTCGCATCTCCCGAGTCGCTTCAGGTCACTCGCCGTGACGCGAGCGCGCGATCAAGCACACTCTCAAATCGCGTGGGATCGACGTGGAAGTTCGCCACCGTCACATCGCGTGGCTCGCGTGCGACGCGTGTGCCCTCGAGCGCCGTGTACCGGAGCCCGCACGCGCCAGCGAGGACGTAGAAACTCGGATTCGTGTAGTCAGGCGCCAAGAGTTCCAAACACACCGCTCCGTCGGCCGCATGAATGAGATGCGACAGTGCAGCGCCGTGCGGAGCGACCACACAGGTTGCTCCGCGCACACGGGCAATCTGCTCGGCAAGCGAAAGGCCCTCCATCGCGACGAGTTCGAACCCGCGCCGCTCAAGAATCGATGCAAGTTCGCGTTCGTTCGCAACCCTGCGCCTTCCGCGACGCGCGATGTACACGTTGCGCTCACCGGAACGTTGCGCCAACCGCAGCCCTCCAGGATCAAGCATCGTCCGCAGTGCTTCAACCGTGCGCGGCGTTGGCTCACAGATCTCTCCAGGAGCGCTTGTGACAACAAGTTCATCGCACACCACATGATCGCTCCGCCGCAGCGCATGGAGCCGATCATGCGGAACCCCCGCAAGTTCAAGCAGCTCGCGCGCCACCTCAAGATCGGTTGCGGGAACAATCCAGCGGTCGACGGTCTCAACGCCTGCGTCGCGCAGCAGCGCAACCCGAGGGATCGCATCGAACATCCAGTGATAGAAGTTGCGATGGCCCACAGCGCCGATGAGTGCGGAACGCCCGCGTAGTCGCGTTGGTGCTCGCGCGGCCAACGCGCTCGTCAGCGCACGATGGTGTCGGAGTGGAACCCCAGCGTGCGGACTGACGTCGGCCAGCACGATGCCACGCGGCGCAACGGCGCTGCATGCGCGGGAGAGAACGCGTCCGTTGGGAATGACCGCCGCGAAGATCGTCGCTTCGCGATCAACACCAACCACTTCACGACGGAGGCGCGCGACCACGTTGGGATCAGTGCCATCGAGAACGTCTGGCAGCCGTTCGATACGCGGCCCGAGCTCGTGAAGCTCCCATCCTTGTGCGCGGCAGACCTCTGGCGTCGCTGCGGTCACGTCGACGGGAAGTCGAAAGAGCGCGTCATTCACAACAAACGGCAGCGCCCCACGGAGGCGCGCGAATGCACCCATCAGGAGCCGTCGATCAAACTTCATCGAGCCTCCGCCGCGCTATTGCGCCAGAGGCCTGGGAGCGACGCGAGCATGCGGGGCACGCGAGACGCTTGGGACGCCCGGGGCACGCGGGACGCCCGGGGCACGCGGGGTACCCACCTCGAATGGTCAGGGAACATCGCGCCAACACAGCGCTGTTGTACCCGCCGCCTCACCGGTGCGCCAACGAACGACTCAGGCCCCCTCGGATAGTCTGTGCGCGTGGTGCAGGCCGCGAACTCCGATCCTCGACGACAGTTGGTGCTGCTTGCAGCAACCGCGAGCCTGTCGATGATCTTCATCGACATCACGGTGGTCGCCGTGGCGGGGCCTGCGATTGGCCGCGAACTCGGCCTCGATGCCGCGGGCGTGGCGTGGATCGCGAACGCCTACATCGTGACGCTGGCCGCCATGATGGCAATCGGCGGAAGGCTCGGCGACCTCGTAGGAAAGCGGAATGCGTTCGTCTTTGGACTGGTCGTCTTCGCAACGGCGAGCGCGCTCTGCGGGGCAGCCACCGACGCCTCGATGCTGATCGCGGGGCGCGTTCTCCAGGGCCTCGGCGCATGCCTCATGCAGCCCGCTGCGAGCGCACTTGTGATCGAGCACTACCCCGCCGGCGAGCGCGGCAAGGCGATGGGCATGATGATCGGAATCTCGATGTCGTTCTTCGCGATCGGCCCAGTCGCAGGCGGCCTCGTCACCGCCTATGCGGGCTGGCCGTGGATCTTCTATCTGAACCTCCCCGTTGCGCTTGCCGCGCTCGGACTCATCGTCGCGTCGCGCGCCGCGAACCGCCCCGCGCACGACAGATCGTTCGATGTCCCGTCCGCGCTTCTCCTCGCGGTCGGGCTGCCTCTTGTCGTCTACACGCTGCAAGAAGGCTCGAAGCCGACCGACGCGGGCGCGTGGATCTTCACCCCGACAGCGATCGCGGCGCTCGCGGTGGGCATGACCGCGGTCGTAGCATTCGTGTGGCGCCAGCTGCGGGTGGCACGGCCACTGATCGACCTCAGGCGCTTCACGAACCCGCGTCTCCGCGCAAACATCCTCTTGATTGCAATCACCCAGTTCGCGATGGCGCCGCTTGTCGTACTCGGCTCGATCTACGCGCAGGATGTTCTGGGCTTCAGTAGCGCAGTCGCTGGCCTCAGCATGATGCCCATGCTCGTTCCCGTGATTCTCGTCGCCCGCCGCGCAGGGAGGCTCTACGACAGGATCGGCGTCCGCCCGCTTGCCCGCGGTGGCACGGTCGTCGCGACAGCGGGTCTCGCCACCTGGGGTGCCGGCTCGCTCCTCGAGAGTTACCCCGTGATCGCGGCGGGCATGGTGCTCCTCGGGCTCGGCGTCGCGTTCATCATGTCGCCCGCGAGCACAGACACCCTCTCGAGCGTGGACGACGAGACGCGCGGGCAGGTGTCGGGGCTCGTGCAGACCTCGCGGCAGGTCGGCGGCGCGGTCGGCGTGGCGTTCGCGTCGCTCCTGAGCGGCGTTGCAATCGCCTGGGGTACGGGTAGCGCGTCCTCGATCGGATACGCCATCTTGGGCGGCGCGGCGGTTGCGTCGCTCGGGGTCGTGGTTGCGCTCCGGATGCCGCACACGCTTCCTCCCGGTGCCGCACGCGCGGGCGACAGCCGTACGCTGCGCGAATGACCACGCGCGCAGCGCTCCCGCTCCTCCCGCTCATCGCCACGCCGCTCCTTCTCGTCGGCAGCAACATCTTCATGACCTACGCCTGGTACGGCCACCTGCGCGACTTCAAGTCGAGTCCGCTGTGGATCGTGATCGGCGTCAGCTGGCTCGTTGCGTTCTTCGAGTATTGCCTGCAGGTGCCCGCGAACCGTATTGGCTTTGAACAGGCGGGCTACTCACTTGCGCAACTCAAGGTGATGCAGGAGGTCATCACGATGGCCGTGTTTGCGGCGTTCGCAGTCTTCTACATGCGCGAGAAGCTCAGCATGAACTTCGTGTACGCGGGCATCTGCCTCGTGGCGGCGGCATGGTTCATGTTCCGCGACTTCAAGCCCGCGGCGTAATGCGCCTCGTACACTGCGGCAATGCGACTCTTCACGCTTCTCGCCCCATGCGCTGCGATTGCGCTCGCGTTCACTGCACCCCTCGACGCACGCCTGCTTGATCTCGACCCCGAACGCGTACTTGAGCGCGCAGGAGGCAACCGATCTGAGATCGCGCGCGCGCTTGCCGACGCGCCGACCACCCAACGCTCCGCGATGGAGTGGCTTGTGGCTCATATGCCAGACGTCGATCTCGCAACGCTCGACGCTGCGTTTCTTCTTGCGCACGTTGATGCCGCCTACAACGCATGGAAGAGCGCGCCGTGGAGTGCCCGGATCGACGAAGACATCTTCCGCGACGGCATCCTGCCGTACGCAAGCGTGAGTGAGACGCGTGAGTTGTGGTTCCCAGCGCTGCGCGAACGAAGCCGCGCGATCGTGGATGGCATCACGTGCCCGGCACAGGCGGCTGTGCGGCTCAACCAGCGCATCTTCCCTGAGTGGAAGGTGCAGTATTCAACGAAGCGCCGACGCGCCGATCAATCACCGAGCGAGTCCATCGAATCTGGGCTCGCGTCGTGCACGGGACTCTCGATCCTGCTCGTGAATGCATGCCGATCCGTGGGAATTCCTGCGCGATTCGTGGGCGTCCCGCTTTGGATCGACGGCTCCGGCAACCACTCATGGGTCGAAATCTGGGATGGCGAACGTTGGCGCTACACCGGCGCTGCGGAGCCAACGGAAGACCGCCTCGATGAAGGCTGGTTCAGCGGCCGCGCTGCGGGGCAGAATCGCGACAAGCCTGAGCACGCGATTTACGCGGTCACATGGCGGAAGACGGGCATTGACTTTCCGATGGTGTTCGACGCATCACGGCCGCGTGCGCGTGCCATCGATGTCACCGATCGCTACACAGCAAAATCTGCGGCACTGCCGTCAGATCGGCGCGTGGTTCGCGTACTTGTACGAGACCTCGGAACGAGTCTACGGACGCGCGCAGATGTCGAAGTGCTCGGTGCCGATGGCGCGATGCTTGCGCGCGGCCGCACCAACGACGAGACGCGCGACCTAAACGACCACCTTGAGCTCGTGGTGCCGGTTGACGCGACGATGTCCTACCGAGTCGACGGGCGCACCGCCACGTCGGTCGGTGTTGGTAAGGGCGGCGTGATCGAACTTTCGATCGCCAGCGATACACCGTCGACCGCGCAACCGCTTGCGAAATCAGATGTCGACACGGTGCGCACAGAACTCTGGCGCGAGTACGCAGCGTCGCTTGGCACCAATGCCAAGGCCGCGTTCGATGCGCGGGAACTTGCGGCTGCAGACGGAACCACGCTGCGATTCTGGTACGAGGTTTTCGGCGAAAAGCCTGATCAAGGGCGCAGTCTCTACATCTCCATGCACGGCGGCGGCGGCGCGCCGAAAGAGGTCAACGACAAGCAATGGGAGAACCAGAAGCGGCTCTACAAACCTGAGGAAGGCGTCTATGTCGCGCCGCGCGCGCCCACTGACACGTGGAATCTCTGGCATCAAGGGCACATCGACCCGCTGTTCGCAGAACTCATCCGCTGCATGGTGGTGTTCGAAGACGTGAACCCGAACCGCGTCTATCTCATGGGATACAGCGCTGGTGGTGACGGCGTGTACCAACTTGCGCCGCGCATGGCCGACCACTTCGCCGCTGCGGCCATGATGGCGGGCCACCCGAATGAGACGAAGCCGGATGGTCTGCGCAATCTCCCGTTCGCGCTCTATATGGGCGGCCGCGACGCTGCGTTCAAGCGAAATGACATTGCGCGCGAATGGAAGACAGCGTTGGCGGAGCTTGCGGCGAACGACGTCGGCGGCTACCCGCATGAGGTCACGATTTTCGAGGAGCTCGGCCACTGGATGGAGCGCAAGGACGCCGTTGCGGTTCCGTGGATGGCGAAGCACACGCGGAATCTCCGTCCGGCAAAGGTCGTGTGGCTGCAAGACGACATCACGAGCCCCCGCTTCTACTGGCTTGCGAACCCGGAGCCGAAGCAGGGTCAGCGCGTCGTCGCGCGCCGGAGCGGTCAGACGATCGACATCGACGAGGCCACCGGGGTGGCTCGGCTACGAATCCTTCTCGACGACACGATGTTGGATCTCGATGCTCCGGTGACCGTGCGCATGGGCGGCAACACGCTGTTCCAAGGGGTCGCACCGCGCTCCAAAGACACCATGCGGCGCACGCTCCGCGAGCGCGGAGACCCAACTGCGATGTTCGTGGCGGAAATTGAAGTCCAGATTCCCAGCAGTTGATCGAGAGAGCGGAGCGGCGCCCCCCCGATTGGAGAGGAGTCGCAAGTGCCCTATTGACAGTGCTTTATCGCTTCCCTTTCCAGGGCATTCGATTTTATAGGGCGTATTCAAAAAACCTGCAGCATCTGCAAAATCGTGCGAAATGGTGCAATTCACTTGGCAAGGGGTTGTTCCGGGCTACTTTCTCCCCTGTCCGAAGCCCCTAACTTCGGATCCATCTTGTTCGTTCTTGTGGCCTGTTTCTTGAGGAGTCCCTCGTGAATCGGTTTTCCCTCTCGGCTTCGATCGCTTGCCTTGCCTTCGTCGGCGCTGCGCATGCTGATCTCACCAACACCATTGTCCAAGTGAACGCGACTGCGGCCGAGCTCGAAGAAGCCGGCTTTGCCCGCGTTGGAACCGGGCCATTCGTCTCGAACCCGAACGGCGAGTGCGCCGTAAACGG
>JBILDS010000189.1:0-6345 GCA_044352505.1 Phycisphaerales bacterium | reverse complement strand
GGCAAGACCCGCAAGGAGCGCCGAGTCGGGGAAGAGCATGGTGACAAGCAGCACATACACGCCGACGCGCGCCGAGCAACTCATGAACGGCGCCACGAGGATTGTGGCGAGGCGATCCTTCGGGTCTGGAATCAGCCGCGCGCTCATGATTCCGGGCAGCGCGCATGCATGGCTCGAGAGCAGCGGTACGAATGCCTGTCCGGGAAGTCCGAATCGGCACATGATCCGATCCATCACGAACGCAGCGCGCGCGAGATAGCCGGTGTCTTCAAGGAGCGCGAGTAGGAAGAAAAGAAGGCAGATTTGCGGCAAGAAGACCACGGTGCCCGCAACACCACCGATCACACCTTGGACGAGCAACTCGCTCAGCGCTCCCGCCGGCATGGCGGCCGAGACCCAATCGCCCATGACACCGGCGGTGCCTTCGATCAACTCCATCGGCCACTCGGCCAATCGGAAGATCGCGAGGAACACCAGCGCCATGGCCGCAAGAAAGACCAGCGCTCCCAGAATCGGATGCGTGAACGCAGCATCGAGCCGATCGGTCCAGCGATCGGTCTCTAAGCCAATCGAGTTCGGGCCGCCCACCACCGAAGCCACGGTCGCGTCAACCCAGTCGGGAGCCAGGCTTGCTGCGACGACCTGTGGCGGTGCTTCGCGGGCATCGCGGAGCGCGGTGCCGAGCGCCTGAAGCCCAGTGCCATCGCGGCCGTTGGCGGCAACGCAGGGAACGCCGAGGATGGTCGCGAGCTTCGCCGAATCGACCGACAGTCCTCGCGCCTGCGCGAGATCAGACATCGTGAGTGCGACCGCCACAGGCTTGCCGGCACTGGCAACCGACTTGAACAGTTTGAGTCCGCGCTGCAAGTTCGTGGCGTCGATCACCACAAGCAGCGCATCGGGCATACAGCCGTCGAGCCGCCCCGCAAGGCAGTCACGACAGAGCTTCGACTCGGGCAGTTCGAGATCGACCGCGTAGATACCGGGGAGATCGACCACCTCAAGGTCGACGCCGCCGACAGAGGCCGAGCCAATTCGCGCATCGACGGTCGAACCGGGAAAGTTCGCAGTCTTCGCGCGCACGCCGCACAAACGATTGAAGAGCGATGTCTTGCCGACGTTCGGATTACCGATCATCGCCACGCGAAGAGGGACGGTTGCCATAGTGGGGGCGGCCATTGAAGACGCTCAAGTGTTCGGTGGAAGCGTCGGAGCGCTTGCGGGGGAAGTCGCTGCGGGGGCGGTGCTGTTTGCGTGCGGCGAAGTTTGCGGCGAACCTTGCGGCGCGCCCGGGTCGCTCGCGTCGCTGGCTCCCATGCACGGACCCGCATCCGGGCAGTCGCACGGTCGTGTCAAGATCTTCGCTGCGAGATCCGGCGAGAGCCCGAGTCGAGTGGCGTCAAGTTGAATGATGCAGGGGCCATGCCGGCCAGCCCGGCAAACGGTGAACTCCGCGCGCTCGTCGAGCCCCATGGCGTGAAGCATGGCGCGATCCTCGGGGGAGAGATCCGCTGACGCCATCACAGCCCGATCGCCCCGCCGCAGTTGGGTGAGGGGCAATCGATCAAGCGGACGCCGCTCAGCGGCTCGGTTCGGGGGGTCAACAACCATGCGCCGATGATATTGCGACTCAGTCGCAACGGCAATCGGCACCGGCGGGCTCCGGGCTGCGGTGCCGCGACGTACCCGGCACGTACCCGGCACGTACCCGGCACGTACCCGGCACGTACCCGGCACGTACCCGGCACGTACCCGGCACGTACCCGGCACGTACCAGGCGCGTACCCGGCGCGTACCCGGCACCCACCGGGCACGTCCCAGGCGCGGTTCCGGTACCTGCCAAGCGGGTGTCAAGCGGGTGTCAAGCGGGTGCCAAGCGGGTGCCAGGCGGGTGCCAGGCGGGTGCCAAGCGGGTGCCAGGCGGGTGCCAGGCGGGTGCCAGCCAGGTGCCAGGCACCCGCCCAACCCGCGTCGACTCCATTGGGGGACAAGCCAGTCGCCAACTTCAACAAACCCGGTCGATTGCCACCGAATCCCGGGCAGGCGTGGAGAGCGCATCGCGAGAGGCCGATACGACAACATGCTCGTCTGGTTTCGACAACTCACCGACATGTTCCGCGAGGAAGAGATCGATCCTCGCTCGGTGCGGTCGATCCTCAAGACTGCTGTCGAGCGCGGTGCGGGGGTGGGGTTCTGCGACCCGGAAGTCGAGGGCTGCGCAACGCCGAATCAGGGCTCGATCGAGGCGCTGGAGGGTGATGCTGTCGTCATCCAGCTGCCCGCAAGCGGGGGAACTGCACCCGAAGTGGGCGCGCGCGTCCTCATCAGCATCGATGCCAAGCCCGGCTTTGAGGTCGGCGAAACGCGCGTACTGAGTACATGGCAGCGTGCAGATGGCGAGATTCGTCGCGTGGGCATTCGCGTGTCGATTCCGCCAATGCTCGAGCACGTGCAGCGGCGTGAGCGCCACCGGCTTCCCGTGGCGTTCGACCTTTCGCCTCGCGCCCAGATCCTTCTCGTCGCGGGGGAAACTGAGACACCGATCGGATCGGCCGATATTCTCGACATCTGTGAGTCGGGTGCGCGGCTGCGGATCAAACTTCCAGAGTCGGTTGCGCAGACGGTTGCTCCTGAGCAGGTCATTCGCATCAACGCCGCCTTCCCCGATCCATTCCCGAGCTTCTGTTGCTCGGGGGAAATCGTGCATATGAAGTTCGGTGGTGAGTTCATCGGCCACATTGTCGGTATCCGATTTCATGATCCGCGCCCGGAAATCGGGCGCGCCATCCATGAGTGTGAAATGCGCCGTGCGCGTCGCAATCGCAGGTGAGCGAAAACCCGCAGCCGCACGAACTTCGTCGAAGTCCTCACACGCAACACACGCGACACAATCCCCACACGCGACACAGTCGTCACGATTGACACGGGTTCGCCATGAACCCTCAAGTCGCATGTTTCTTCAGCCGATCTCCAAAACATGCGTGTTTGGTACAAAAACCTCTCGTCGTTGCTCGGGTCGGATGAGGCCGAGGAGGCATCTGTTCGACAGATCCTCGAGGCAGCGGCTTCGCAGCAGGCTGTGATCGGCTTGTCGCAGAGCGACGACGTTCGGCCCGATCCCGATTGTGGGATCCTCGATGCCGTTGACGGTGATGATCTCGTCCTGAGTCGGCATCAGAGCGGCACCTTTGCTGCGCTCGAAACAGCTACGAATCCCCAGTCAACTTCATCAAGCGCGTCCCCCGCGCAGGGAGCGATGTGGAAGCCAGGCGACCGCGTGTTCCTTGCGGTTGCCACTGTTCGCGGCTTCTATCGCGGCGAGACTGAGGTCATTTCGTGTTGGACCGGTCGCGATATCGGCCTCGATCGCTGCGGCTATCGGGTTCGCATTCCCGAGTCGCTTCTTCACTCACAGCGCCGCTCGAACGAACGCGTTCCGGTTGCCTTCGACCTCGCACCGAGGGCGGTGGTGAAGTCGTCGGACGCCGCGTCGCAGATCGCGATGGGCGTTGTGCTCGATCTCTCCGGAACAGGCATGCGTATGCGCGTGGTTCCCACCCGCGAGATTCTCGCGGGCGAACTCCTCAACATCGAGGCGCGCTTCTCAAGCTCGATTCCGTCCTACAAGGGATTGGTCGAGGTCATGCATGTGTTTCCGTCGCGTGTTCCCGACGCGCGCATTCTTGGTCTTCGATTCGTCGATGAGCGCGCCGACATCGCCCGGGCGATTCGCTCGCTCGACGTCAAGCGACGTGGCCGATTCGCGGCGTAACGCGGCGTAGGGCGGAATGATCTTCGAACGCAGTCGTAGTTCACAGAGGAAGTATCTATGCGCGTCTGGTTCAAGAGCATCGCATCAAAGTTGGGGCTTGAGGACTCTGCAGAGCGAGGCGTGCGCGAGATCCTTGCTGGCGCGGCGCAGCGCTCTGCGATTGTCGGCTTCGGCGCAGACGAGTACGTCGTGTGTCCCGATCCAGATTGCGGCATGATTGACGCACTCGAAGACGACGCGCTTGTGATCGCGTTCGCGCCAGAAATGCGCGGCACGTACTGCATTCCCGGCGAGACGCTCTCCATTGCGATCGCCACCAGTCGTGGCTTTCACCGGGGAAAAGTCACCGTTCTGTCGCGCTGGCGCGATTCAGGTGGTGCAGGTTCGCGGCCTCGCGCGGGGGTTCGCGTGTCGATCCCTGTTGCGCTCACGCACATCCAGCGACGCTTTACACACCGCGTTCCCGTGGCATTCGATCTTGCGCCAGTTGCGCATCTTGCCCGCTTTGACGAAGAGCAAGTCTTCCTGAAGGCGCCCATCATCGATCTCTCTGAAAGCGGGCTGCGCATTCGCATTCCTGCGGAGCTCGACCTTGCGCCAGGCACCGTGCTCAAACTCGATGCCCGATTCCCTTCGGCGATTCCGTCGTTTGCAACCACGGTTGAAGTGATTCGTCGGTCGACATCCAAGGTTCCCGGCACTTCGATGCTCGGGCTTCGCTACACCGAGTCGATGTCGGAACTTGCAAAGGCGATTCGCACACTCGACCTTCGTCGGGGAAACCGACCGGCGGCGTGAGCTGCGCCATGTTTCCGACGCGCGCCGAGCCGTCAGCTTTCGCGCGTGTTGCGGTTTTCGGGTGATTCCCGCCTGGCATCATCCGACTCTGGCCGTGGCGGAGACTCCGGCGTGTTCAACGACGTTTCCTCCGTCGAGCCGTCCCGCTCGCCACTTCGGCGATAGCGCGCGCGTCGCTTTGCGTACTCCTCCGGCGACACCGGGAGATCAACAGGCAGGCCCTCGACGTGGAGGCGATGAAGCTTCTTCAGAAACGGCACGCACCACTGGCACCCGGTGCCAGCGCCGAGACACTCTGAGATCTGGCTCGGTACCCGCGGCCGCTCGCGCGCCATGAAGTTCGCGATCTTCCGGAGCGAGACGTGAAAGCAGAGGCAAACCTCGTCGTCCGGGTTCATCGCGGGGGGCTCCGACGACCGGTCGGGGGGTGGTCGAAAATCGTTGCGGAAATACGTGTGATTTCGGAAGTGACCATTCGGGCAGAGGTACGATACGGCTTTGGCAGAGTCGCGGCGGCGTTCCGCGAGATGAGATTTGAAGGTGGAGGGTTCGGGATTCAAGACTCGGGTTCGCCCACCAAGAATGCGTGCGCCTCCGGCGAAGAGTCCGAATGAAAAATTGCCAGTCCACAATCGGACAGTCGCAAGAGTTTGATCGCAAGAGTTTGATCGCAAGAGTTTGATCGCAAGAGTTTGATCGCAAACGTGTGTTCGCATGTGGTAGCCCCCGACGTGGTAGCCCCCGACGTGGTAGCCCCCGAGTGAGGAGATTCAAACTATGGATCGCATCAAGTCCTTGATTGCATTGGCTCGGTCGCGAGAGCGGCTGGCGCTTGCGTTGCAGGCCGGAAGTGTCGGTCTTCTCGTCGCAGCAGTTCTGCTCGCGCTCTTGGTGCTTGTGGCGAAGCTCGTTCCCGGCACCGATGTGCCGAACGCAGCCGTGGTTGGTGCAGCGTTCGGAGGCGGTCTCGTCGCCGCGATCGTTGCAGCCATGCTTCGCCGTAGCGCAGTCGCCACCGATGCGCAACTTGCGCTTCGAATCGATGAGCGCCTTCGACTGCAAGAGCGGCTCACAAGCGCACTCGCGTTCGAGCGCTCGACCGATGCCTATGCCCGCGCGGCCGTCGCCGATGCCGTCACCGTGGCGTCCGACCCGGCGCTTCGAGCCAAGGTCCGCAACGCCTTTCCGGCACGAGTTCCGGCGCATGTCTGGGCAACCACTCCCATCGCGGCTCTGCTGGTTGCCGCGCAGGTCTACCTGCCGGCGTACGAGTGGCCAGTCGAGGAGATGACGCCCGTTGAAGAGGCACGTCTCGCGCAGAAGAAGGCATCCGAAGACGCGCTCGAGCGTGTCAAGGAAGAACTTGAAAGTGCGAAGGCACTTCCGCAGGATGTTCGTGATTCGCTTGCATCATTGGCGCAGAATGCCGAGTCGAAAGTTGGCGGCGAGGCGGCCGACGAGGACGCACGTCGCGAAGCCATTCGACGGATGAGCGAACTCCAGAATCGTCTTGACGATGTGAAGAAGAGCGGCGAGGCACTTCGCCACGAGGCTCTCAAGCGCGATCTCGCCGGACTCGAGAAGCAGGATGGGCCGTTGTCGAAGTTCTCCGACGAGATCGCCAAGGGCGATTTTGCCAGCGCGAAGAAGGAACTCGAGGAACTCGCCAAGAAGATCGAGAGTGGTGAAATGGCGGCTGGCGACAGTGAGGCCGCGGCCGCAGCACTCGAACAGATGGCAAAGTCACTCGAGACGCTCGCAGATCGTCAGCAGTC
>JBILDS010000188.1:0-6376 GCA_044352505.1 Phycisphaerales bacterium | reverse complement strand
TCACGTCGTCGACCGGTGCCGCCGTGGGCGAGGCGGGCGCAGTGAGTGGCGACGGCAACTGGGTCATTGGGCTCGGGGCCGCAGGCAATACATCGCTCGGATGGCGTTGGAGTGAGACGAACGGGTACTTCACACTCCCCGCGTCGCCAATTCCATCGCTGCCGCGCTGCTTCCCCACCGGTATCAGCGACAACGGCGACCGCATCGTCATGTTCTACCGCACCCAATTCCCGCCCGCGACCGGCGGCGAAGGCTACCTCTGGAACGACGGCACGCTGAAGTCCCTCGAAGTACTCGCGGCAGAGGCCGGCATTGCACTCACGCCCGACATTCGCATGGCGCTCCCGCTTGGAATGTCTGCAGACGGCTACACCATCGTCGGCACCGCGCGCACGGCGAACGGCATCCAGGGGTTCATCCTCGACCTCCCGCGCCCCGCGAATCCCTGTCCCGCCGACCTCAATGGCGACGGCGCAGTCGGCGCACCCGATCTCGCGACGCTCTTGAGCGCGTGGGGAACGCCATCGTCAAATGCCGACCTGAACGGCGATGGTGAAGTCGGTGCGCCCGACCTCGCCGCGCTCCTGAGCGCGTGGGGCGGCTGCTTGTAAGCACCCGCCGCGCACATTCGAACCCTCCACACGCGTCTCCTGCGGAGATGCCGCCGCGTACATCCCCCGCGCCGCGCCGCGCCGGCGCAGCGAGTCACAAAGCAGGCACTCCGCGACCTCACGGCGCAACGCGCGATTGGTACGGTCTCCATGCCGAGCAATGCAATCGGCACGGGCCGCCGCGTGTGCGGCAAGAGGTTCTCTGTGGCAGAACCGAACACGGAGACTCGTATGCTCGCAGCTGTTCTGCAGTTTGTCATTGCCGCCGGCTTCGTGATCGCAGCGGGCGCCCTGCTCGCCCGGGCTGCAGAGCGCATCGCGGAACTCACCGGATTCGGCCGCGTGCTCGTCGGTTCAATTCTGCTTGCAGGCGCAACGTCGCTTCCGGAGCTCTCTGTCGATGTCAGCGCGGTTTGGGCTGGCCTTGATGACGTCGCCGTCGGCAACCTCTTCGGAGCGAGCCTCTTCAATCTTCTCATTCTTGCTGTTGCCGATCTCGTCCACGCGCAGCGGGGCACGCTCCTCACCGGTGTTTCGCGCGAACACGTTCTCGCTGGCTTGCTGTCGATCCTCTGCGTCGCGCTCGCGGGCGTCTTCATCGTGTTCCGTCCGTCCGAGCCGTTGGATCTCGCCGGCATCTCGCTTGGTGGTCCGGCGATTGCAATCGCGTACATCCTCGGCATTCGATTGATCTTTAAAGATCAACGCATCCGCCACGAGCACATTCGTCAGACAGCCGCTCCACAGTCCGAGGCGGCGGCCACAGTTCCTCCGCCTCCAGCGAAGGGCGCGCTCACAGTGCCGCTTCTTCGTTTCATCGTCGCGGCCGCGGTCATCTTCATGGCCGCGCCCTACGTGGCTGAAGCAGCGGGCGAGATCGCCGAACTCTCCGGCCTCGGCGAGTCGTTCGTCGGAACAGTCCTCGTTGGCGCAAGCACGTCGCTGCCTGAACTCGTCGCCACGATCTCCGCAGTCCGCATGGGCGCGTTTGACCTTGCAGTTGGCAACGTATTCGGAAGCATCTCATTCAACATGGCGATGATGCTTCCCATCGACATCTTCTCCGATGGGCCGCTCTTGAGCGTCGTGTCGCCCGTGCACGCTGTCACAGCGTTCGCCGTGGTGGTCGCCATGTCGGTGGCGCTCATGGGAATCGTCTACGAAAACCCACGTCGCCGCCGATTTGTCGAACCCGATGCAGTGGCCATCATTCTGCTTGTGCTCGCAGCACTCGGCGTGGTGTACCTCGCTTCGGCATGAAACAACTCACGCCGCCAGCCGCGATGCCGCGCACGTCGAGGTTCTGAGATCCGTCAGACCACTAGCAATCACCCCAGCTGCCAAGGAGCGCTGCGAGATCTGCCGCGTCGACAATGCCGTCGCCGTTGAGATCCATGGGAACACCCTTGCCTCCAAGTCCCCATGCCCCAAGAAGCGTGGCCAAATCGCCAGCATCAACCGAGCCATTCTGATCAATGTCGCCGACGCAGGGGGCGTCGAAAATCGTCACGCTGTAGTTCGCAACCTGCGTGCACGGATCCTGACCGAAT
This sequence comes from Phycisphaerales bacterium, assembly GCA_044352505.1. Taxonomy (GTDB): domain Bacteria; phylum Planctomycetota; class Phycisphaerae; order Phycisphaerales; family SM1A02; genus QWPT01. The sequence goes on along the minus strand of JBILDS010000188.1, from coordinate 4,215 downwards.
GCGAAGAGGCTCCAGTTGTTCCCGTTGAAGAACGACGCGTTGTTCGTGTAGAAGCCGACATTCTGCGTGTTGCAGGTACCAACCTGAAATCCGAACTGCCCTTGGTAGTTGAAGTTGCGGCACTTGATCGACCAACCCACGTTGTTGAAACCACCGTTGGTGCGGATGTTCGGAAGCGGAATGTCAATCGAGAAGTACGCAGCATCAGGCGGAAATGCAGCCGCAGGCAGTTTCACGCCTTCGATGGTGGTCGAGTACAGCACAGCACCCGAACCGAACACAAGTCCACTCGGATCGCCGTCAGTCAGCGTGAACTCAATATCGGTTGTGCCCGGAATGGGACTAGCCCACGTTGCAAGACGCAGCGTGATCTGCGAGAGCGTGACGCCCGGCGCGCTCCCGCCCGGCCCAAGCCAACCGCTGTCGCCGTACTTCACGGTTGCGGCGTTTGCAGAGGTGAAGGGGGTGAAGAATCCTGCGTCATTTCCGACGTCAAACACAACAGACTGTGCAGACGCCGTGCCGACAGCACCGAGCGCAACGAGGGCCGAACCAAGGACGTACGAGCGGATCGAGGTGTGCATCGCATTAGCCTACAGGCTCGGGCTGGAAATCCAAAGTCGCTCTTCAATCTCGCTTTTCAATTCCGCCTCTCAATCCCGCCTCTCAATCCCGCCTATCAATACCACCCTTGCGCGCCGAGTTGTTTGTGTGGCGCGTCGCGCGCCAGACTGTGCGCCGTGCACTGCGGCCGCGTGAAAAACGGGTGCGCTAGAACTCGCACGGCACTCAGCGCGCACCACAGCGCCACAACGCGGGGCTTCGTCACGCGCGTTCGAAGAAAGTCAACAAAAATCCCGCGTCTCGCTTGCGAATTCCTCGGCTTGCGGCACACTCACAGTTCTTTCCCTCTTGTCATTTTTCGGAGTCCCTCCCTATGTCCGATACCACGAATCTCTCATCGCGCGCGGCCTATTCCATCGCCGCAGGTGCCGCTGCCGCAGCGGCGCTGAATGCGGGTGCCGCAATTGTCTACTCCGGTGTCCAAGACATCGCGGTGAGCCAATTCAGCTCGCTGAACCTCAACATTGATGGCGACGCCTACAACGACCTCCTGCTCAAGAACTACGTCTTCGGCGGGGGCAACTATCAAGGCGCCACGGTGAACTTCTTCCCCGGCAAGTTGGTGTCGTTCAACGCGGGCGGCTTCGCGTACGCATCGGCGCTTGCGTCGGGGTTCACCGTCGACGCATCGTCGGTCGGACCGAGCTTCTTCGGCTCGATGGCCTACGGCGCTGCCAATCCGAACGCGCAGTTCAACAGCGCTTCGAACGCCTTCCTCGGACTTTCGTTCGGAAGCGGCTCGAATCTCTACTACGGCTGGGTGCGCGTGAGCGTGAATCAAGCCGCAGGCACGTTCATCGTGCACGATTGGGCATACGAGAACTCGGGCGCGGGTATCCAAACAGGTGCGATTCCCGCTCCTGGTGCCCTTGGTCTTCTTGCCGCTGGGGCGCCAGGACTTGGACTGCTTCGTAGCCGCAAGCGCTCGAAGTGATCTGAAGTTTGCGTGTCGGCATTTGCCGATCACGCGCCGCGCACGGAGGCGTACTCCACGAGCGCGTACCCACTGATTTCTACACAGCGCGCCCGCATCGAAGCGGGCGCGCTGTACTCTTGTCGCGCATGAGTTTGCACGCGCCCATCCGTCAGAGCAACGAGCGACTTCCGCGCCGCGTTCTTCTCATTGGCTGGGACGCGGCCGACTGGCAGATGATCCAGCCGCTTCTCGCGCAAGGACTCATGCCAACGCTCGCTGCGTTTCTCGAGCGCGGCGCAAGGGGAAACCTCGCCACCACGCGCCCGATTCTGTCGCCCATACTCTGGAACACCATCGCAACCGGGAAGCGCGCCGACGCACACGGCGTACTCGGCTTCACAGAGCCAGACCCAGATGGAGCGGGAATCCGAACCACCGCAAGCACAAGCCGCCGCGCGAAGGCGCTGTGGAACATACTCACGCAGCAAGGGCTTCGCTCGAATGTTGTCGGCTGGTACGCATCACATCCCGCCGAGCCAATTCTGGGCGCGATGGTGTCGAATCAAACGGAGTTTCGCGCAACGGGCGAGGATCCGCTCTCGCCGCTCCCTGTTCACTCCGTGTATCCCGCGGCGCTCGCCGACGAACTTGCCGCATGCCGGTTGCATCCCGCCGAACTCGATGAATCGGCCGTGCTTCCATTCATTCCCGACGCTGCGCGCGTCGCCACACAAGACAAGCATCGCATAGGCAAACTCCTCGGCATGCTTGCGCAGACTGCAAGTGTGCAGGGGTTTGCAACTGAGTTGATGTCGCGCGGCGACTGGGACTTCACAGCGATCTACTACGAGGGAATCGACCGATTCGGCCACGAGTTCATGGAGTTCCATCCGCCCAAGATGGACTCGGTGTCACAGGATGACTTCGACGCGTACCGACATTGCATGGTCGGCATCTACCGATTCCATGACATGATGCTTGAGTCACTGCTCGCGCATGCAGGTGACGATACGACGGTGGTCATCGTGAGTGATCACGGCTATTGGAACGATCACCGCAGACCGGATCCGAAGGCAGCAGAGTCGAATCCTGTGGCGTGGCATCGCCCGTTCGGCATCTTTGCGGCGGCCGGGCCTGGTGTTCGCGCCGGCGCGGCGCTGCATGGTGGATCGATCCTCGATATCGCGCCCACGATTCTCGCGCTTCTCGGCTTTCCCGCAGGCAAGGACATGCCTGGGCGCGTACTCGCGGAGGTTCTCTACGGTGTTCCTGAGGTCGACCGCATCGAGTCGTGGGAGTTGATTCCCGGTGCGTGCGGCATGCATCCTGCGGACCTCCGCATCGATCCGGCAGAGGCGCATGCGGCGCTTGAGCAGTTGGTGGCGCTCGGCTACATCGAGGCGCCGAGTGCCGACATCGAGAAGACGCGCCGCGACACCATCGCGTCGAACCAGATGCAGCTTGCGCAGTCGCATGTCGATGCGCTTGAGTTTGCGAAGGCGATCGCCGTGATCGATGCGCTCGACGAGTCCTTCCGCAGGTCGGTGCTTGTACGACTCCTGCGCGCGCAATGCTTGCACGGCTTACGTGACTTCGCTGGCGTGCGCGCCGAGCTTGCCGAGCTCGGTGGGGAAGAGGCGCTCGGCGCCCCGGCGACCCTGCTGCTTGCGGCTGCGGCGCTTGCTGAGGGCGATGCGCGCGCCGCGCTCGCGCACCTCGAGCGCGCCACCGCATCGGGCGCCGCGCTCGATGACTTCCGCACGCTGCGTGCCCGCTGTCACCTCGCGCTCGACATGCCGCGCGAGGCCCGCGATGACCTTGAGGTCGTGATCGCGTCGGAGCCAGAGAACGCCGACGCGCTCGGCATGCTTGCCGACTGCGCGCTCAGGCTTGGCGACGCGGAGACCGCGCTCGAGCGGGGCATGGCCTCGGCGGCGCTCTCGATGGCGAACCCGCGCGTTCACTTCACGATCGGCCGCGCGTTCATGGCGCTCGGCTCACCCAGAGAGGCGATCACCGCGCTGGAAGCGGCCTGCGCCCTCGCGCCGGGGTGGGGCGAGGCCATCGCAGCACTCGAGGCGGCGAAGCGCGCGCAGGGCGGCTCGTGAAGATTCCCGGGTGCGGTCGCAGGAATACTGTCAATAGTCCGAGAACAACTGCGCCAAAGTGCATTTTTGCCGTCCTACTTACTTGACAGCGATTACTGTTACTGTAAGATCGGGGCATGTTCACCCCGCGCTCCAGCACGCTTCTTGAGATCCTCGAGTCGATCCCCGTCGAGGGTGTTGGTCTCGAAGACTTGGCCGAGCTCGCCAACCGGCTGCTTGAGGCGCGGCATGTTGTCGTGCGCGACGGCAGGGCGGCCGACCGCGTCGACGCGCGCACCATCCGCTTCTACCAGACGCTCGGCATTGTTCCGAAGCCCGCATACGAGGGTCGCCACGCGATCTACGAGCGCGAGCACCTCCTGCGCGTGGTGACGGCGAAGTTCCTGCAGGCCGAGGGCTATTCGCTCGCGCAGATCCAGAGCGCGCTGCCGATTCGCAAGACAGACGAACTCACACAGGCCTTGCTCAAACTCGAAGCCGGCCCGAGCGCGGGAAGCGCGGAGTCTCGCCTGACGCCCCATGCACCGTTCGATGCACCATTCGATGCCCCGTTCGATGCGTCTCGCG
>JBILDS010000187.1:0-6395 GCA_044352505.1 Phycisphaerales bacterium | reverse complement strand
AGCCCTCCACGTGAATCAGAAGGTACTCATCGGACGCACTCGTGCCGATTCCCGTGAAGAGCGTCTTGTCGGGTTCGTCGTACACCAGCGCGTCGCGCGCAGCGTCCGTGCCGACAGTGTGGCGATACACGGGCCCGCTCTGAAGAAGCACCGGATCTTGGCGAACATAGAACAGTGTGCGACTGTCGGCGGCCCACTCCACCGACTCAAGCGTGGGCGTGATGCGTTCAGGCAGCAACTCGCCCGTCGCGAGATCCTTGATGAACAACGTGTGAATACGACGACCACTCGTGTCTTGCGTCCACGCGAGATAGCGCCCGTCGTCGCTCACGGCATAGTCACCGATTCGGAAGTAGTCCTCACCCTTGGCGAGCCCGGGCCCGTCGAGCAGAAGTTCCGCAGGCGTGTCCGCTTCCGGTCTACCGGCGCCGCCCACTTGTCGATACACCTTCGGATACTCAGCGCCCATCTCGTACTGCGTCCAGTACCACGCGCCGCGATCAAACGCTGGCACAGTCGAGTCATCTTCCTTGATGCGCGAACGCAATTCCGCAACAAGCTTCTCGCGCAGTGGCGCAAGCGGCGCCGTCATGGAATCGCAATATGCCTTCTCAGCCTCAAGATGACGCATGATCTCTGGGCGCTTCTTCTCCGCGTCGTCGTCGCGCATCCAGTAATACTCATCGATGCGATCACCGTGCGGACTTGCAACTGTGTACGGTCGCATCTCCGCCATTGGCGGCCGTGCGCTGCACGCGCTGAGAAGCACTGCGGGGAGTACACCGACAGAAAGAGGAGACGTGCGCATGGGTGCAAAGGATAGCCGCCGCGGGAGCACGCCTCACGCGAACGCGTTTCATGTGCCCAAGCAGCAACCCCCCGATCAACCCAACCCATCGATCAACCCATCGATCAACCCTGCGTGAGGAGATACGACAGCACCGCACCGCCCAGAATCAGTCGAACCAGTCCGCGCAGCGCGATCAGTTTCGGCGTGATCGGAACACGCTTGAGAATGGCTTGATAGACCTCGGGAACGAAGAGCAACACCACGCCCGACGCAAGCGCAAGCCACCCGAGGACCGTCACGATCACGCGAAGATCCGATGTCCAAATGTTGTGGGTGAGCACAACCAACAATCCCATCAGCACCGCATACAGGCCGGAAACGATCGGCGTGGCCGGATGGCGTGCGATGCCCGTGAACGCTGTGATCCACACGCGGGCGCGGAGCACGAGACTCGCGCCGACAACAATCAATGCAGCCGCCACGAACCACTCGACGAACTCAGCGCGGGAAAGCGTGACGCCAACTGGCTGAAAAGCAAGTACGTTGCATGCAGTCATGGTGAAACCTCCACCGTGACCATAGATTCACACGACAATGCCGTGGTACCGCACGCACAAACATGACGCTGATCAAGCAACGGTGATACACGGAACTCTGACTGCGGGATTGATCGCAGCGTGCTCAGCTGCGACGACGGCGACGCGCGCCGAAGATTCCAGCGAGCGCCAGCATGGCGATCGTGCCTGGAGTTGGAATGGGCGAGGTCGGATCGATGATCTGATCTTGATACGTTGCATTTCCGAGACCGAGCAATTGCGTGATCGGTGCGCCCACTTGTGTAGCAGCGCCGAGCAGCGTCGTCACACTCGTGGTGATTGCGGCTGCCAACGTTGTGCCACGGAAGTTTCCGAGGGCAAGATCAAGACTCACTGCAGTTCCGTCGTAGTCGTTTGCGATTTCCCAGACCGCAATCTGGAATGCGGCTGCGTAGTCGGCGTTGCTGCCATACTGGGCACCGCTGGCGAACGCATACATACGCGCAATCGCATCGGCGCGAACCTGACCCATCGGAAGTCCGGGCACCGGCACGTCCTTCAGTTGTGACACTGTGTAGACCTGCGGTGCACCGTTCACGAAGATGTGCTGATGCAGTTCCGTGCAGAAGCTGCGCCACTGCCCATTGAGCGTGCCGCTGGTGCTGTTGGTCAAGTCAAGCCGAATCTGGCCAGCGAAAACGCTGCGATCGGTGCCGTTGTGCTGAACGGTGACGTTGCGCCCCGCGCCGACGCCAGGGCAGAAGACGGTGACGAGTTCAGCCGACGCTGAGGTTGCTGCGGCAACGCTCACGAAGAGTGCGACGACGCTCGATTGCATATGGTGCATAGGTTTCCCCGGTTTCCGTTCTTGCGTTGTTCCTGTTCGACCCGCGCAGCGCTCACCCTTGGCAAGCGATCTGCGCATGAACAATGTTCCACAGGACGCGGAAACCGCCAGCACAACGTACGAAAACCGCAACGGAACGCGCGGCCGACTCCCCTACAGACAGCACGAATGGAACAGACGGAACGTGTGGCCTGCGGTGCGGGCGACGTTAACCGCCGTACATGTCGCGCAGTTCTTGATCACTGGAGGAATCTGAAGCATCGCCGCCCGAACGCGCCGACAACGCGATCGCCACCACAATCACCGCTGCAACCGCAATCCCTGCAAAGGAAGCGACGCCGCCCCAACGAGATTGCATGACGCGCTTCGGAAGGAGGCCTGTGAGTATCAGGCCGCAACCCGGGAGCAACGCAGCGAACAGCCACGATGCCTCCGTGAGCCCGGCTGTGTCGTATGCGCGGCCACACATCGCAACAACAGCGGTCAATGTTCCGAGCGTGATCGCAATCGCGCCAGACGCTGGAAGCGAATCGAACGTTGCACGCTGCTTGCTCGTTGGCTCACTGGTTCCAGCAACCGTCGCGTTGGCCTGTGCCGCTTCGACGCCCGCGCGGCGACGCCCGCCGATCCACCAAAGAAGTGCGATCGCGAACGCTCCGGCACTTGCGGCGCCTGACATCACTGCGAGCGACGCAAATCCCGCCTCACCAGACATGAACGCCAGCACGCCAAACGTGATCCACGCCGACCACAGCACCACGCCGCGCCTCATGCACGCAAAGCACACGATCGAGCTACAGACCGTACATGCAAGCATGACTTGCCAACCACTCCAAGGAGCGGGGAAACGAACGAACACTCCAACGAGCGTCGCCGCTGTAAGTGTGTAGACAAGGCCTCGTATCAACCGACTCAGAAACGTGCTGCCCTGCGTGGCTGCAATCACCCACGCGGCGCCTCCAAGAGCGAGCGCCACCAAGCCCACGCGATGCCAACGCTCGAAGGGCGCGTCATCGTTTGGAACCGTCACAATCTGGCGCAGGATCGCAGTCCACCCGAGTTCATTCGTAAAGCTCACCACGAACGCTGCCATGAGTGCGCATGCAATACCGCCCTCAACGAAAACGCGATTCTCGCGAAGAGGTCGCACCGCAAACGGCAGCGCGAGAACTGCAGCGACCACAGCAGGAATCACTATCACGCCCACGATGTACTGCGCGATCTCGCTCATACGAAGTCTCCGAGCGTGCGGTTAGTTCTTGGGCTTCGTCACGTCGCCCTCAAGCGCAATGACCATTCGTACTTCACTTCCAAGCGCGCCTTTCGGAGCGTCGATGCCCCACTTCATGCCGTAGTCGGCCCGGTTGATTGTGAATGTGCACTCAAATCCAACCTTCTCGCCGAGCGGTCCCTTTCCAATTCCTGTGACGACGCAGTCGACCTCAATCGACTTCGTCACGCCGCGCAGCGTCAGATCACCCGTGACCGCGTAGTGGCGCTCACCCACGCGACGCGCCGCGGTCGATCGAAACGCGATGGTGGGGAACTCCGCCTGATTGAAGAAGTTTGGCCCCTGCAGATTGCCGTCGAGCTTTGCACTTCCGGTGTCCACCTTCTTCACCTCAGCGACGACATCGAATGTCGGTGCCGCAGAGTCGTCGAGTGGCCACGACACGCTGCCTGTGAGTTCGTTGAAGCGACCCCAGAAGTATCCGGCACCCAAGTGCTGCACTCGGAACACAGCCATCGAATGCACAGGATCAAGCGTAATCCGCGCAGGCGCGACGGCCGACGACGCGATGGTCGGCACGTCTTGTGACCGGGGCGCCGTGGCGGCAAGCGATGCAAGCGCCAGCGAAAACAACGACAAGAGCGAGATAGCGAGAGTGGCGCGGTGCGTCGTGGCGAATGCCATGGGAAGCAGTCCTTTGGGTTGTGCGCGAACTGCGCGCCAATCATCGTACAGGCGCAGAGGATGTCCGTGAAACCGCAACACGCTTGAAGACGATGCGCTTGTAGCCTGCGGTTTCATAGAAGACGCCAATCTCGTTCGCATCGAGCACCACCGGAATGCTGTACGCGAAACCATCCGGTTCGATGAGATTTCGTTCAGGCCATGTACGACCGTCGTCGCGCGAGACCCACACCGTGCCGAGTGCACGGCGCGATGGACTGTCGCATCCCGTAAAGACAACAACTCCACTGCCGAGTGCCAACACGCCGCCCATGCACGACGGGTCTGGCAGATCGGGAATATCTGCAAGACGCGACCACGTTGCGCCGCCATCGGTCGATACGGCCGCTTTGCGTAGTTTGGCGCCGCGGAACTGTCGCGCGTTCAGCACAACCGCGCCATCTGCGCGCTCAAACATCTGCACTTCATTGGCAACCCCGTTCGCATCATCGGGCGCAGCGTCGCCAACCTTCCACGAGTCGCCGCCATCATCGCTGTACGCGGCGTACACACGCCATCGGTCGTATGGCCCTTCGTTGAACGGCATGATGATGCGGTTCTTGTGGGTTCCGTGCGCGAGTTGAATGCCGATGCCCGGGCCAGACGCAAGGCTCGTCGCGCGCGTGGGGCGCTTCACCTCGCGCGTCACCTCCCGCGGTGCGCTCCACGATGTGCCACCATCATCGGAGTGCATCAGAAGTGTGCGACAAATCGTGTCTTTCCCATCTGCTGTCTCCGGCTTCGATTCGAAGCCTTCTGTCACGCACGCCTCACCGCATCCCTCCGCGTACGACTGAAACATCAAAAGCACGCGCCCCGCGTGCTTTCCCTCGCGCACCTCAACAACACACGGATTGTTGAGCGAGCGCCGGGGAATGTCGCAAATCGTGCGTACCGGGCTCCACGTGGCACCTCCATCGTCGCTTCGACGCAGCACGATGTCATTCACTCCATTGTCAGACAATGTCGCGCGACCCTCTGCAAACGCAAGGATGCGGCCCGCGTGCGCGTCATGCGTGAGTCGTGTCGCGGCCGGAATGCGATACACGGGGTAGCCACCTTCGCCTCCAACGAAGACGTCCACCGCATACGAGGGCAGCGCCAACAGGGCGATCACAAGCAGCATCAGGAATCGAAGCATGTTTGTACGGATAGCAGAGCGCAACAGTCCCCGCGTCAGCATGCTTAGGGAAACATGCACGAACACTACCTTTCGAGCCTGTGTGTGCGCTTCACACTTGTCTCTCTGCAGCAGCGGTCTAAGGTCGATGCGAGGCCAGTGAAACCCAGCGGCGAACCGCGGGAATCGCACCGGCGATGTTCAGACTGTTTCAGAAGGAGAGACCAATGAGGGGATTGGCATGTTTCGCCGCGATCGCTGTGATCGCAAGTACCACGCACGCATCAACCGTGACCTACACAAGCGATCCGGGACTTGAGGGTCTTGGTGCATTTTCAGGCAGCACACAGTGGACGTACCTTGGTGGAAACGCTGGTGTTGTCACCGTCACGCTGCTGAACACCTCTGCGGTTGCCAACGGTGGCTACCTCACTGGCTTTGCGTTCAACGTTCGTGCAAATGATTCTCTCAAGGTTGAGTACGACGAAGCGCTTGCTGGCTGGGATGGCATTGTGGACGCGAGCGCAGTTCCGTATGGCAACTTCGATCACGGCGCCGCGCTTGGAGGCAACTGGCTCGGCGGAGGAAGTCCGCTTGCAGGTATTGGTGTCGGAGAGATGTTCTCGTTCCGGTTCGATGTTCGCGGAGATGCATCGCGTTTGGCGACGATGGTTGCGCACGACTTCTTCGACGAATCGAAAGGCTTCGGCTTTGTCGCGCGATTCCGCGGCTTCGGAAACGGCGGATCCGACAAGGTGACCGCAACGTTACCCGCCCCAGGCGCAATGGCGCTCTTCGCGTTGGGGGCGCTCGCTGGAACGCGTCGGCGTCGCTAAGCAGCTTTTCTCGCAGCATTTGCTGCGTACATCCAGTATCCACCACCTCGGCCTGCGGGGCGCTCCATGGGGGCGCGCCCCGTGGGCTTTTTCCGTGGGCTTTTTCCGTGGGCTTTTTCCGTGGGCTTTTTCCGTGGGCTCTTTCCGTGGGCTCTTTCCGGGGGCTTTTTCCGGGGGCTTTTTCCGGGGGCTTTGTCCGGGGGCTTTTGCGAGGCAGGCCCTTCCGTTCGGCCTGAGTGGTCGCGTGCCGTACCCGCACGAAATCGAGAATTCGCATCGCATGTCGTTGAATTCGATGCGGGTGATCCGCGA
>JBILDS010000027.1:0-20864 GCA_044352505.1 Phycisphaerales bacterium | reverse complement strand
GTCGAGCGCCGTCGCTGCGGCCGCGCTCTCGGCCGGCGTGCCCATCGTCGATCTTCTCACGGGCACCACCTGCGCCGCCAGCAAGCGCGAGGCGCGCGAATTCGTGCAGAACGGCGCCGTCAGCGTGAACGGCGAGAAGGTCGGCCCCGACTTCGTGGTGAAGAGCGAGCATGTGCTGCCGGCCGAGAAGCTCGGCGGCGTGATCCTCGTCCGCCGCGGCAAGAAGGCGTACCACGCCGTGCGCGTCACGCAGTAAGGAGATCGCGCCCTGCGGCGCGGCCAACTCTTCGTATCGAACACCGCGAGCCGACTATTCAACACGCTCGATCGTGATTCGAACCACCGACGGCGTGACCGACGTGATGTCGACCCCGAGCGGAGCCACGCTTGGAGAGATGCTTAGGACATCTTTGAGAACGACATCGTGCATTCCTGTCGTTGACGGCACGCCATCGGCGCCCGTCAGCAAGCGGATCGTGCGTCCGCTCAGCGATTGGGTTGCACCGAGCACAGCTTGTCTCGAGCCCTTGACTTCAACCGAAAGATGCAGCGGCTCCGACGGCGCGACAAGGAGGCGCGATGGATCTCCTGAGTCGATCACGGTATCGAAGGTGATGACGCGCGTTTGTGCTGTTTGACCCGCAGCCCAGAGCCACACAATCACCGTGATGGCGGTGACGGTGGCGAGATCAATCGCGCGCTTGCGCCAAGAGTTCACGAGCCACCTCCTGCGTTTGGCGAAACTTTGGTTGCCAACGCTGACTCGCCGCGCGCCACGCTCCGTGCAAGTCGAGCCTCGATCTCAGGTGCCAGATTCTCGCATGCAAACGGCGAAGAGAGCGCGCCGCCCTCCGCAATACGAACCTGACCTGTCTCCTCACTCACGACAATCGCGAGGCAGTCTGAATCTTCAGTGACACCCATCGCAGCGCGATGTCGCGCACCAAACTCCGCAGGAAGTTCGGCGCCATCCGCAAGCGGCAACTGCACCCCAGCTGCGGCCACGCGTCCGTCGCGAATGACAACCGCAAGATCGTGAAGCGGACTATTCGGCCAGAAAATGCTCTGAATCAGTGAGGCACTCGGCTTCGCATCGAGTTCCACTCCGCCCGTGAGAAGGTCACCAATACCAATGCGTCGCTCGATCACAATCAACGCACCAAATCGATTCTTGGAGAGGAACGTCGCGGCCTCTGCGATTTCCTCTGCAAGCCCGGTTGCGGCGGGAGATGTGCGCCGGAAAAGTTTCGCCCGACCGATGCGTCCGAACGCCGCACGAATCTCCGGCTGAAACACCACGATCAGCAAGATCGCCAACAGGTTGAACGCGCGATCAAACAGGAACCTCAGCCGCTCAAACCCGTCGGTTGCATCGCCAAGCACGCGAACCAAGAGCGCGAGCGCAACGGTCAGGAGGAGAAATCCCTTGATGGCTCCTGCGCCGCGTGTGCCCCGCAGGAAGCGGAAGATCACAAGGACCACAATCCAAATGACAGCGAGCTCGGCAGCAATCTCGAGTGCCTCAGTCCAGAGGAAGCCGGTGGGTACGCCAGGCACGCGCGGCGATGATAGAGAGGAGCGCGTATGATCGCGTCTCCATGAGCAGACTTTCGACCAGTTGGGACATCGGACGCTTCACTGGGCGCTGTGCCGCCACGGGCGCGACACTCGAGCCTGGAACGCCCTGCATTGCGGCGCTTGTCGAGCGCGAGGATGACCCAACGGCGCCCCTCGCTCGGCTTGACTTCAGCGAGGACGGATGGAAGTCGGCCGATCGCCCCACGGGCGTGATCGCCTTCTGGCGGTCGGTCGTCGCGGCGCCCGACCAGAAGCGCCGCGGATTTGTCGATGACCAGACGCTGCTCGACCTCTTCGAGCGCCTCGGCGGCGATGAGCGCCAGCACAGAGTGCGGTTCCGATTCGTTCTGATGTTGCTGCTCGTCCGGAAGAAACTCCTCCGGGTGACCGGAACGTCGACAGAGGGCGGTATCGAGTCTTGGCACGTCCTTCCGCGAGGTGCTGCGGAGGGCGAAGTGCCCTCGGGCGTGGTAAACCCGAAGCTCGACGAAGAGGCCATGAAGGAGATCACCGAGCAACTCGGCGAGGTCCTTGATGGTGCGTGGTAGCGCGCAGAGACCCGTGTCGCCGCTGGCGCGTGGGTGCATTGCCGCGCGTGTGTGCATTGCCGCGCGTGTGTGCATTGCCGCGCGTGGGTGCATTGCCGCGCGTGGGTGCAGTGCCGCGCGTGGGTGCATTGCCGCGCGTGGGTGCAGTGCCGCGCTTGCGTGCATTGCCGCGCTTGGCGTGCTCATGAGCTGCGCTCCGCAGGCAGCACGTGACGATGCTCGCATTGCCCCGTCGATTCCACCGGAAGACGTGACCCTTCGGTTTGCGTCGATCGTTTCAGCTCACAACGCCCGCGCTGCACTGCTCGAGACGTTGGTCGTTCCCGCGGCAACCGTCCTGCGCTATCCCGAGGGCGATTCGATCGCCGAGCAGCAACTCGACGGATTCCTCTCGCTTGCCTCGCGCGGGCGCGGCGCGTTCGAGTTGCGACTCCTCGGAAAGACGTGGGCGTGGCTCGGCGGCGATGTATCGCGCAGTTGGATCTACTTCGCAGCGGCGGGGCGGCCATCGGTGCTCCACGTGTACGAACGCCTGACCGATGGCAACAGCACAGAAGCGGGGGCGGTGATCGACGGAGCCGAACTCACGCTCCTCACGCCTGCAAGTTTGCGGCTTTTGCTTGGAATTGCGCCGATTGGTGAAGATTGGGCGATCGCGCGCATTGCGCCCTCTGATTCGACAACAGTGCGCCCGAGCGGAGCGCTCCCAACCGACCAGTACGAGATTCGTTGGAATGCGACGACGCACGCGGTGGTACGCATGCGCGTGGATGAAGCTGGCATGCCGCTTGAGATTGTTGTCGAAGATGGCGGCGGAGCCGTGATCGCGCGCGCTCGGCACGCTGAATTGGTGCGTGTTCGCCGCGACGCGATTGCCGTTGGGGCGTGGCCACTTCTCGCGCGTCGAATTGAGATTGAGGCTCCGCGATCACGATCAAGCGCGATTCTGCTGCTCGACGCAGAAGCACTCGCACGCGCGCCTCGGCCGCCGAAGGAGCGATTCTTCGATCTCGCTGAGTTGCAACTCTACCTCGCTCCGGCGGAGTTGATCATGCACGACCCAAGTGCCGTGGTTCGCCCGCCCAACGCGGAGACGTTGCCACGAGAGGCCAAGCCCAGTCCTACGAAAGAGTGAGCGTGATGCAAGGAATGCTGAGGACGATCACGCTCGGATTCCGATTGCTCCATCGCGTCACTGCATGTGCGGCGGCTCGCTCTTTCGTGTTCACGCGTGACTTCTTCACACGTGTCCCCGTGGCATGCGCCGTATTGGTGCTGGCTTCGATCGCATGCGCAGCACCCGCCGCTGCCGCACCACCATCAGGTGGACTGTCTCTCTTCGCAGCAGGCCAAGATCACCTCTGGTGGGCGGTGCGAAGGAAGCGGCCAGAAGTGCCGGGCGCGGCTCGCGCGGGTGTGGCGCCTGAGTTTCTGCTCATGCACCACGCATCCGAAGAACCTGCGCCCACGGAACGCTTCGTGCTCTCGCTCGGTGCCGAGCCAGAGGCGCTGGCTGCTGAGGGGTCAACGCTTGTCGTCGTCATGCCACCCGCCGGCGAGCGCGAGCGCGTGGTTCTCTCGATGGGAACGCGGCGCAATGAGGCAATCGGTCACTGGTATACCGAGCCTCGCGGCGGGCCGCGTGTGCTCCGTCCACTCGACTCGCGAGGTGCGATCGTCGATGCCGAGATGGCGGGCGGAATGGCCTACTTTCTCCGACGTATCTCAGACGACAACAGTGGCTCGACGCTTGAGTTGCACTCGATCGATGCGGAAGGCGCTGGCGCGGAGTGGGTTGTGGTTCCGTTGCCGCGGACGCTCGCTGTAGATGGGGTCGATGATGGAAGCCCCAGTGTCGGCAACGCGAAACTGTTTCGCGACGGAATCCAGATTGGCCTCGTGCGGTTTCAGGCGGGAGTGCTTTCGCTCGCACGCTTGGTGGAAGATCGCTGGATTGAGGAGACAATCACGCTCACGCCGACTGCGGTGTCTCCCGACGCGACGCTCGTCGCACTGACCCGATTTGGCGGAGCCTTGGTTGTTGCGCTTTGCGAACCGGCTGCACGCGAACCCGGTTCACCTGAGTCCGAGTCGCCCGCAACAACCGTTGAGGGCGAAGGCGCGGATCGCGGCACCGTCCGCCTTCTCACGCTGCGGCAGGGCGTCACCACAGAATGGGCTCGATTCCCTGCGCCGGATCGCTCCTACGCGCTTGCATCATTTGGCCCCGGAATCGCATTGTTCTTGCTCGACGACGAAGGTCGCGGCGTGGTTCGCAGCATTGTGCCAACGCGCAGCACTCCCGATGAGCCCATCGTGCTCATGCCGCCGGGCTTCGCATCGGCGCGTTGGGTACATCTTCCGATTCTTGCAGCGCTGTCGGTTGCATTCGTCTTGACGGCGCTTCTCTTTGGAAGTGACTCGTATCTTCAGTCGCGTCCGAGTGTTCAATCGCCGCCGAGTCCCCAAACGCCCCCGAGTCTGCCGCCGCGCCCAAGTCCGCAATCGCCCGCAGATCTTCCATTGCAATCGCGCGCCGGGTCGGCTGCGACACAGCCGCCAGCGACCACACCAACCCAGCGGCGAGCCGGAGCGGCACTGAGTCGACGGTTTCTCGCCTTCGTGGCCGACAGCCTTCCGGGGCTCCTGATCGTGTGGGTTGTGGTGGGCGGATCGCCGATTGCGCTCGTCGATCACCCGATGTTTCGACCGGACATCATGGCGGCGCTGCCCGCAGCGGCCGTCCTCGCGATTGGATGGGCGGTCGGGTTCCTCGGCGACATGCTTCTTGGCCGCTCGCCCGGCAAGCGGCTGGTGGGACTCTCGATCGTCACCCGCGACGGACGTCCGGCGAGCCTCGGTCGCCGTTCTCTCCGAGGAGCGCTCTCCCTGTTCTCGGTGTATTCGCCGCTGGTCATGCTCGTGGTGCTGGTGCACCCTTGGTTCGACGGGCCGGCGGAAATGCTGTCAGGAACTTCGGTTGTGGACGACACGCCGCCCGAACGCGAAGTCTGATCGGGGGCGTTCCTCACGGGCGCGGATTGCCCGTCTCTCCACGTGTGCGCCCGTGAGTGGGGGTTCTTCCCGCAGTTGCGGTGGTGCGGATTATGTCGATTTCGACCCCTAAAGAGGAGAGAAGGCCGCCTGAGCAGTTTTTGCCTTTGGAGGATTCTCCGTTCGTCAGCCGATGTACGAAACAGATGCCCTGTCGGCGGATTCTGCGGGGTGGTCGCGCTCCGGCGACTGCAGCTGGTTGAGCACCCCAAGAGACCGCCGATTTCGGAGGGCGGTCAGAGATCAAGGATTGATCTCGTTGCGCATGGCGCACTCGGAAGGAGTCTGAGGTCGGACGTGTCAAGCAAGCCTAAGCCAACTCCCGAAGCTTCCGGCGACGCGAAATCGGCGGCGGCTGCTGCACCTGCTGCAGAGGGTAAGGAAGGCGCAGCGACTCCCGCTGCACCCGCGAAGCCGCAAACCAAGTTCGGCAAGTTCCTCGCACAGGCCGCCAACAGTTGGCAGGCACCGCTCCTTCTCTTGGGTACCGTCGGCGTCGCGGGTGCCCTCTACTACGGGCTTGCAAATCCGCCACAAGATGACTTCGACGGCGCCCTCGCGCAGGCGGAGCAGCTGATCGAAGATGGAGAGTTCAAGGCTGCACGCGTTGTGCTCTTCGGCCTGATTGCTCCGAACCTTGAGAAGGCTCCCCCTGAGGTGATTCCGAGGTTCCACGCTGCAACGGCCGACTACATCGCGGTGCAGTTGCGCGGGGTGGAGTACCCGGCACGAGAGAACGACGATCGCATCATTGACGCCTACGAGAAAGCGCGTGACGCCGGATGGGGACTGACCCGCGAGCAGGTCAAGCGCTACGCGGCAAGTCTTGTGCGCGTGGGTCGCATGCAAGATGCAATCGCCATCGTAAGCGCGACAGGTGACTCCGCCGAAGCAGAGCAGCTGAAGCGCAAGGTGCGACGCGACGCGCTTATGGCGATTTTGCGCGGCGATGACGGTGGAATTCCGCGATCTCCCGAGGCGCTACTTGGGGCAATTGACGAGTTCCGTGCGGATCCCACGCTGCCGATTGCAGAAGAGGCCTGGGCGATCGCGCGCGCGGCTGAGATTCGCCTGTCAATCGGTCGCGCGATGGATGCAGGAAATCGGCTGTTGATCGACCTTCGCAGGCTTGAGGGCGCAAGCGACGACGGTGCACGACTCGAGGCGGAAGTCTTTGCTGAACTCTCGGGTCTTCTTGGAGAAGCGTTGCGGCGCCAAGGCCGCTTCGCCGAAGCGCGACGTGAGTTCGAACACGCCGCCACGCTCGCCTCGAAGGGCGGTGCGGTGGCTGGAATGATTGATGTCGGACTCGGTCGCACCCTTGTGGCGCTCGGCGAGATCGACGCGGGGTACGAGGTCTTCGAGCGCGCCGTCGAGGCTGAGTACTTTGGCCGCTTGCGTCAGGAGGCGCTGCTTGGCCGCGCACTCACGCACGCGCTTCGCGGAAGTGATACCGAGGCTATTCGCGACTTCCAAGCGCTGCGCGAACTCGTTCACAAGAACAGTCACCCAGATACCGTGCGCGAGATCGAGTCGGTACTGATCGGGCGCGCGGATGCCGCACTTCTCGCGGAATCGCCCGCGGTTGCGCTCTCGTACGCCGATCTTGCGTCGACGATCCGCCCCGACGGTGGATCCTCCTCGGAGTCGCTCCTGCGCGTGGGAACCGCCGCGCGCGGCGAGGCGCTGCGAATCCTCGCGAGTGTGCCGGTTGGCACGAACGTTGACCCCGAAGATCGCGCCAAAATCAACCGACTCCTTCGTCGCGCTGGCGATTCCTTCGCTGCGCACGCTTCCACACCCGAGGCGCGCGCCATGCAGGATGGCTCGGTGGCATCCAGCCTTTGGCTTGCAGCCGACAGCTATGACCTTGCGGGTTGGCGCGATGCGGCCATTGCCAATTTCCAAGCGTACATCGACGTGGCGCCTCCCGACGATCCGCGGCGCGCCGAGGGTTTCTGGCGCATCGCCGGCCTGAACCACGCCGAGGGCGCGTATGACGACGCTGTGCGTGGCTACCAGCGCGCGATCAACGTCGCGCCCACTGGTCCCTATGCGGTGCGGTCGGTTGTGCCTCTTGCGAAGGCGCTCTCTGCTTCGGGACGCGGTGCCGATGCGCTCAATCTTCTTCAGCGAATCCTCGATGGCGACTTCGGCCTCGAGCCGTCGGCAGTCGAGTATCTCGATGCCCTCGATGCGATGGCACGCTTGGCGTTCGATCGCGGGGACACAGGTAAGGCCGCCAGTTTGTTGCGCGAAGCCTTGCAGCGGCGTCCTGAGGATGGTCGCGTGGGCGAACTGCAGTATCGACTCGGCGAGAGCCTGACTGCGATCGCGCAGGCGTCGCGCGGACAAGCTGAGACAGGTGATGTGTCGGTGGCAAAGCGCCTCCAATTGCAGCGCGAGGCGGAGGAGCGTCTGCTCGATGCGCGGCGCGCCTTCGAGCAGGCAATCGCGGCATTCGAGAAGCAAAGTGCGCCGCTTGATGGGCTTGCGGTGGACATGCTGCGTCGCGCGCATCTCGCGCGCGCAAACGCGGCGTTTGACCTCGGCCGCTTTGAAGAGGCAATTCAGCTCTACGAGGTCGTCGATCGAAAGTTCCCAGAGCACGCCCTCTCGATGGTTGCGCTCATTCAAATTGTGAACGCATGCGATCGGCTTGGGGATAGCACCCGAGCAGAGATCGCGCATCGCCGCGCGCAGCTTCGGCTTGCGCAACTTCCCGACGAAGCCTTTTTGGTCGGTGGCGGCATTCTCGCGCGAGAAAGCTGGGAAACCTGGCTGAGGAACAGGCCTCCATCAGGCAGAGTGGCATCCAGTATGAAGAGTCTTCCGTCCGGAGCAGATCAAGGGGGTGTTCCATGAGCACGACAGGTTCCGTCCGCCTGCTCGAAATCGCACAGGCCCGTCTCAAGTCCGCAAAAGCATTGCTGCAACTTGCGGAGTACGAATCCAAGGTTCTCGCAGTCGTCGATGGTGCAACGCGCGGCGACTGTACGCCTGCCGAGGCTGAGTTGGCCTTGAACGGTCATCTCGATGCACGCGACGCGCTGATCAAAGCCATGCGCGCCTTTGATGAGGAGTGGGTCGCTCTGGCGAAGCAGGCCGAACTCACCAACGCCGATGCGGGTCCGCTTCGCGCGATCAATGCAGAAATGAAGGCAGTTCTTGATGCCGTGGGCGTTCGCGACAAGGCGTTCGTTCGCGAGTTGAAGTCTCGGCGACGTGATGCAGCCGACGGCATGCAGCGTGTCGAAGCAGGGGCATCGGCGCAGCGTGCGTACGCGGCGCCGCAGGGTGGTAGTGGTCCACGATTCACCGACAAGGCGGGCTGATGGCGAACGCAACGGGTCAGGATGGCGACTTCGCTGAGTTCGTGCGCGCCTTCACGGAGGCAACCGCACGGCTGCAGGAAACGCACGCCGCACTCACATCGCAGGTCGAGCGGCTTCAGGCCGAACTCGCCGAGGCGAATGAGCGGCTGCGTCGATCGCGCTCACTGGCTGCGCTCGGAGAAATGGCCGCTGGAATTGCGCATGAGATCCGCAATCCGTTGGGCGCCATCGCACTCAATGCGGAAATGCTCTGCGAAGACGTGGTCGGAAACGCTTCTGCAACCACAAGTGTGGAGAAGATCTTGCGCGCAGCGCGACGCCTTGACCGGATCGTTGGCGACGTGCTCAGTTTCGCCCGCGATACGCGCATCAATGCGGTCGATACCACAGCGCGCGAGATTCTCGAACTCGCGGCCAGTGACTGTGAAGCGCTTCTCGAGCGGGAAGACGTGGATCTTCGCATCGATATCGATGGCGACTGTCGGTTTTGCGCGGATGGCCCGCTGGTGGCGCAAGCAATTGCGAATCTCATTCGAAACGCGGTCCAAGCAATGCAGGGTTGCCCTCTACGCGAGGTCACACTCTCGGCGCGCGAGGCACGACTTCGCACCGCCGACGGCGCACGCCGTGGTTTCATTGTGCTCGCGGTCGAGGACACAGGACCCGGTATTCCTGCCGAAGCGCGCGAGCGCATCTTCAATCCATTCTTCACAACACGCGAGGAAGGTACGGGCCTTGGGCTCGCGATCGTCCATCGCATTGTCGACGCGCATGGCGGAATGACCGCCTGCGCCGAATCAACTCGCTCGGCCGCAGGACGCGGCACGGGCGCTCGGCTCGAGCTCTCTCTTCCGCTCGAGCCTTCCACAGTCGCACCCGCCGAGGGCGTATCGCTCGGCGATGCGGTCCGTCGACGAATCGGCGGAAGCCACGCAGTCCACGCAAACGCTGGATGAAGGAGTCGTCCGTATGGGCAAGGTACTGGTTGTCGATGACAAGGAACTCATGCGCGACAGCGTCGCTGCGATCCTGAGTCGCAAGGGGCACACCGTCATCACGGCGCCCGATGCGCGTTCTGCAATCGCCCGCGTTTCCGAGCGACGCCCGGAATGCGTGGTGACCGACCTGCAGATGCCAGGTATGAATGGGCTGGAACTCCTCGAGGAGCTTCGCAAGATCGATGCCGAACTTCCGGTGGTCTTCATGACCGCGTTTGGTTCAATCGAAACGGCGGTCGAGGCAATGCGCAAGGGCGCATTCGACTACGTCACGAAACCCTTCACCGGCGACGAACTCACCATCTCGGTCGATCGCGCACTGGAGCACGCGAGATTGCTGCGCGAAAATCAAGTGCTCCGCGCTGTGGCAACACCGCAGACGCGTCGCGCCCAGAGCCATCGCATGATCGGCTCAGGGCCGGTGATGGAAGAACTTCGCGGAACACTCGCGCCGATCGCATCAAGCCACGGCACCGTGCTTATCACAGGCGAATCCGGTACCGGCAAGGAGGTCGCAGCGCGCCACGTGCACGAGCACAGCCCGCGTGCGTCTGGTCCATTCTTGGCAATCAACTGCGCAGCGCTGTCTTCGGCGCTTCTCGAAAGCGAACTCTTCGGCCACGAGAAGGGCGCGTTTACCGGTGCGGATCGGTTGCGCAAGGGGCGCTTTGAACTTGCCGACGGCGGCACGCTTCTTCTCGACGAAATCAGTGAGATTCCGCCCGATTTGCAGGCGAAGTTGCTGCGCGTCCTGCAGGAGAAGAGTTTCGAGCGCGTGGGTTCGAGTGTTGCGCAGAAAGCTGACGTGCGAATTCTCGCAACCACCAATCGCGATCTCGCGCGCGAGGTCGATGCCGGTCGCTTCCGAGGAGATCTCTTCTTCCGACTCAATGTGCTGCCGATTCGAATGCCGGCATTGCGCGAGCGTTTGGGAGACGTGCAGGAACTTGCAGAGCATTTCCTCGGTCTCGTTGCGGATCGAGAGGGCGGTCGCCGGAAGAAGCTCGCGAAAGACGCGTTGGCGCTCTTTGCGGAGTATCACTGGCCCGGCAATGTGCGCGAACTCCAGAACCTCTGTGAGCGCGCTGCGGTACTTGCACAGGGCGACGTGATTCCCGCCGAGTTGGTGGCTCCGTGGCTGGTGGCACATGGTGGTTCCGGTTTGAGCGGTACCGTCTCACCGTCGGGCGGTATGGCTGCGCGCCTCTCGCGCCCCTCGTCGGTTGTGGAGCCGCCGATCATCGAGACCTTCGCAGCTGCGGCCGGAAACACGCTCATCGGCGCGGCGCCGACTGCGCACCACGCTGCGAGCTCGGCAACCTCGCACTCGTCACACTCCAACGGAACCACCTCCGATGGTTCAGGGCTTCCGAGCCTTGTGTGCGATGGACGCCTGACCCTCGACGAGATCGAGCGGCGCTCGATTGTGGCCACGCTCGAGCGCTTCCGTGGACACCGCCAGAAGAGCGCAAAGGCGCTCGGCATCGGCGTTCGCACGCTCGGGCTGAAGTTGAAGAAGTGGAAGGAAGAATCGCTCGTTCCTGCGGAGCTTTGACCGCATTCCACGAACGGATTTGCTCCGAATCGGAGTTTGTACGGGTGACACCATGATCGACGGCTTTCTTGGCAGTTCCA
This sequence comes from Phycisphaerales bacterium, assembly GCA_044352505.1. Classification (GTDB taxonomy): domain Bacteria; phylum Planctomycetota; class Phycisphaerae; order Phycisphaerales; family SM1A02; genus QWPT01. Next base: position 9,716 of record JBILDS010000027.1, on the reverse strand, counting down.
CACTCCCCACACTTGAGCGCTCGCTCCAGTACATGTCGGCGCGCCACCGACTGCTTGCGGGAAACATTGCCAACATCGAGACCCCGGGCTTCCGTCCCGTCGACGTTTCGCCCGCTGCGTTCCAGGGGGCACTTCGCGAGGCGATTGAGTCTGGCCGAACCGATACGAGCGGCAGCCTGAAGTTCGACGACTCTGCTCCGATCGCGTTCGGGCCTTCGGGTACCGAACTCAAGCCGGAGGTGCTTGCGGAGAACATCATGTTCCACGACGGCAACGATCGCAGTATGGAGCGCCTCATGCAGCGCGTCCACGAGAATGTCTACGCCTTCCGCATGGCGTCGCAGATGCTGCGAAACCAGTTCGAACTGCTGAATACCGCGATCCGCGAGCGCATGTGAGAGCGATAGGAGTTTGACATGTTCACCACCTTCGACATCTCCACTTCAGGACTCGTCGCGAACCGAACCCGCCTCGACGCCATTGCAGCCAACATTGCCAATGTCGACGTGCCGGTCGACCCGAATTCGACCCGGGCGCCATTCTCCGAGCAGGTGGTCTACTTCTCGCAGGGCGATCCCGTCACGGGAAACGCGCTTGGGGTGCATGTGGCCGCAATCGAGCCGCGCAACGACTTCCGAAAGGCCTACGAACCCTGGAGTCCGCTTGCGGACGCGGAGGGATACGTGCGCTACGCAAACATCGACCCAGTGGTGCAGCAGGCCAACGCCATGCTGGCCACCCGGAACTACGACGCCAATCTTGCGGCAATCGAGGCTTCGAAGTCGATGATGACTGCCGCCTTGTCGATCATCGCATAGCCGCAGGGTCGGCGTACAGGCGGTGCTGGCACGGATTGTGCTAGGTTCCCTGCGTCAGAAAGCGTTTGCCATGATGGATCCACTTGGAATCGTCTCCCGTGTGAACAGCCAGGCCGGTGGCGTGGGTCGGCCGACCTCCCAGCCGGCGGGCTCCGACTTCAAGCAGGAGTTTCTCAACGAGATCCGAAAGGTCAACGAGGCGCAGCAAGACGCGTCGAACGCGACAAACGACCTTTTGACCGGCCAGCGCGACGATATCGAGGGTGTCATGATCGCAACCCAGAAGGCAGATTCTGCCTTCCGGATGCTCTTGGCGCTGCGAAACAAGGTCGTTGATGCGTACGACGAGGTGCGCAACATCCGCGTCTGATGCCGCGTGGTTCAGCACGTTGTCGAGGGGAATCGTTGCGGAGCCACGGAGATTCTGCGGGGGTTGCGTACGACCGAATACGGAAGGCTCCTTCGGTTTCGACAATCGATTCGGCGAATGCTGCGCGCAGCCACGCGATTTCTGCTGATTGCTGCGCCGTCTTTGCGGATTGAAACGGCGACGTGCCGATGAGGGTTCTCACGTCGCGGACTGCCAGGATGGCGCCGCGTTTCGCGTGGATGCATCGCGCTTCCACGAGTGATGAGAGTTTCGTCGCGACGCTCGAGGCATGGAGGCCTACGCGTGCAGGCATTGCGCAACACGCTTGAACTTGTCCGGTCGAGATTGGCCGGGCTTTCCCCAACAGCCAAGCTGTTGGCGGGAAGTCTCTTTGTCATTGTCGCGCTTGGGCTCTTCCTGGTTGCGCAATGGAGCGCCACCGCAGCCGGTGTCCCGTTTGCGGTGACTCCTGCGGCCTACGACGAGGCGAAGACGTTTCTTGCCAATCGTGGTGTGCGCTTCGAAGAGCTCGACGGTCGCCTCATGGTTCCGGTTGAGCGCCATGCAGAGCTTCTTGCAGGCTTCGCCGAGCAGGGGGCCGCGGGCGGAAACGGGATCGACTTTGAGGGCATGATCGGTCTGGATAGTCCGTTCGATACCACGCGCCAGAGTGAAACCAAGAAACTCGTGGCGTTGCAGAACGTGCTGTCGCGCACGATCGCGGGTTTCCGCAACGTCAAGTCAGCCACCGTTCTCATCTCGCCGAAGCCCGCCACGCCACTGGGGGCATCGCGGCATGTGCAAACCGCCAGCGTCCACGTGACGATGCGCGCGGGAGGCCTCACGCAAGAGCAGGTCGACTCGATCGCGGCGATGGTTGCTGGTTCGCAAGCGGGTTTGAAGCCCGAAAACGTGGCGTTGACCGACGGGCTTCAGAACTACCGAACAACGTTTGGCCGCGCCGGTGCCGCTGGCGAGAATCTCGAGCAATCGCTCAAGATCGCTGACGCCGTTCAGGCGCGCATCGCCACGCTTCTTGCATCGATTGAGGGTGTTCGCATTGCCGTCAATCCGCAGGTTGTCACGGTCGAGCGCAAGCGCACCAAGACAGAGTTCCGAGATGGAATCTCTGTGCCGATCAGTGAGCAGACCCAGACATCGGAAATGAAGGGTGCATCATCGATGCGCGAGCCGGGTACCGTTCCAAACACTGGGATGCAGGTCTCCGCCACGCCGGCAGGTGGCGGGCAGTCGTCGACGGAGCGTTCAGAGAATCGCTATCTCTCGCAGATTCCTGGTACCCAAGAGACCGAGCTCGACCCGACGGGATACGCGACGAAGATCGATGTTGGTGTTGCGGTTCCTTGGAGCTACTTCGTCAGAGTTTGGAAACTGCGGAACCCGTCTGATGGGGGAGGTGACGCGCAGCAACCTGACGAAGCAGCGATCGCTTCGATTCGCGATGAGGAGATCGCGCGTATTCGCAAACTCGTCGAGCCGCTCTCAGCGACCGACGCTGTGGAAAACTCGAAGAAGGGTGTGGTCGAAGTCAGTTGGTTCTACGACTTCGCCGACGACGCGCCTGCGCCCTCGATGGCTGCAAATCTCGGCGAAATCGTTCTCGGCGGCGGTGGTGGCGGCGGCGGTGGAGGAGGGATCTCAATCTCAGGTGGCGGCCTGATTCGGCCAATCGGCCTCGGCCTTCTTGCGGTTGTCAGCCTGTTCTTCATGTTCAGCATTGCGAAGAAGGCGTCGGTGCGTGAGCAGCTGCCAAGTGCTGAGGAACTTGCGGGTGTGCCTCCGATGCTTGAGTCGGACGGTGGCGACATCATCGGTGAAGCCGACGAAGCCACACCCGCGCTTGAAGGTATGGAGCTTGACGACGACAGCCTCCGTCGCCAGCAGATGCTTGACCAACTCAACGAGCTCGCAAGCAGGGATCCTGAGGAACTCTCAGGAATCCTGCGGCGTTGGATGCGCAATCAGGACTGATCTTCGGAGAAACGAGCCATGGTGTATCGCCCCGGAATGAAGTTGCCGAAGACCGCCGACGAGCTCGACGGCACATTGAAGAGCGCGATTTTGCTGCTTCTCCTCGATGCGGATTCCGCAGGAAAGCTGCTCAAGGAACTACCGACCGAAGCCGTCGAAGAAGTCACGCGTGCACTTGCCGCACTTGGAGATGTGCCGAAGGAGCTTGGTGAGGAAGTCATTCGCGAGTTCTACTCGCTCGCGATGGCGCAAGGCTATGTGCGCGAAGGCGGATTCGCCTACGCAAAGAATCTGCTCAAGAACTCGCTTGATTCGAAGATCGCAGACAAGGTCATTCAGCAGATTCAAACGCAGGTACAGAAGACGCCATTCAGCTTCTTGCAGAAGGCAGAAAGTGCAAATCTGCTGACATTCATCCAAGACGAGCACCCGCAGACCATTGCGCTGATTGTGAGTCACCTCTCGCACCACAAGGCGAGTGAGATTCTGATCGGACTTCCTCCCGCGAAGCAGATCGAGGTTGTGCGGCGTGTTGCGCACATGGAGCAGACCAACCCTGAGGTCATCCGCGAAGTCGAGATGTCACTGGAAAGTCGTCTCTCCAACATGATTTCGTCGTCGATGGAGAAGGTTGGCGGTGTCGAGACTGTGGCAGAGATTCTCAACCTCGTCGATCGTTCCACCGAGCGGACGATTATGCAGGGCGTCGAGAGTGAAGATCCCGAGCTTGTCGAAGAAATCCGACGTCGCATGTTCGTGTTCGAAGATATCAACATGGTCAACGACAAAGGCATCCAAGCGGTGCTCAAGGAAGTCGAGAACGACCAGTTGGTGCTTGCGCTCAAGACTGCGTCCGACGGCCTCAAGAACAAGATTCTCAGCAACATGTCGTCGCGCGCGGCCGAGACGATTCGCGAGGACATGGAGTTCATGGGCCCGGTTCGCATCAGCGATGTCGAGGCCGCGCAGCAGAAGATCGTGGACATCGTGCGCAGGCTCGAGGAAGCGGGCGAAATCATCATCGCCGGTCGCGGCGGGGACAACGACGTCGTGGTGTAAGAGACGTCGCGTGAAGCGATGCCGGTGAAGTGACGGAGCCCAATCAGCATGGCGGTCATCAAGTCCACAGCATCGAAGCCCGGGTTCGCTGGAACGAGCCTCTACGATCTCAGTGATCTTCGCTTGACCGCTGAGCGAACGCTTGCAGAGGCGCGCGCAGAGGCGGAGCGACTGATCGCGGGTGCGAAGCGCGAAGTCGAGCGGATTTACAGCGAGTCGCGCGAGTCTGGCTTTGAACAGGGGCAGGCGGAGGGCTATGCGACCGGGCTTGCGGAAGGGCGTGCGGCTGGCGAGGCAGCAGGGCGCGCTGATGCGCGCGCCGAGCACCAGGCGATGATCCTCGCGCTTGAGCAGAGTCTTTCGACGGAGTTTGGTCGTTGGATGGCGGCCCGCGAGGAGATCATGCGTCAGGCCGAGCGAGAGCTTGCGAAGATTGCAATCCTGATCGCAGAGTCTGTCGTGCGGACGCATGTCAGTGCGGAGCCCTCAGCGATTGAGCGGCAGGTCGAAACTGCTGTTGCGCTCTTCGCACGAGCCACGCGCGTATCGATTGAGATCGCGCCTGAGGATGAGATTCTCGTGCGCGACGCGCTCCCGAACCTGTGCGCGATGCTACCCGTTGGTGCTGAGATCTCGTTGCGTGCAGTATCTGGCATTGCGCGAGGGGGCTGCGTGGTGCGCTCGAGCGAAGGAACCGTGGATGCCCGCATCGAAACGCAGTTCCGGCGCGTGCGCGAAGCTCTCCTCGGTTCGCCGACTGCGGCGGATGTGACCGGAGAACTCGCTGTGGGTAACCAAACAGGAGCTGGGCAGGCGGTTCCCGCAGCGTCGGTTGATCCATCCCGCGAAAGCACTGCAGTCACGTCGACAGAGACCGAAGTCGCAGGAGAGAGTGGTTTGCAGCGCACAACTGATACTGCGACGCACGAGGTTGGCGCGGGCAACGCACGAACAGGCGAGACTCCCACGGTTGGATCCGGCGAACTTCCCAGCTTGGAATTGAGCGGGGATTCGCGCGGGGACGCCCGCGATGATTCGGGCGATGATTCACGCGATGATTCACGCGATGGTTCAAGCGATGGTTCAAGCGATGGTTCAAGCGGGGATTCCAACCCATGAGGCTTTCCTCTGTCACGCACGCTGTCCAAGCGATCGAACCGCGCGAAATCACAGGAACGGTGCGGGCCGTCAAGGGTCTGGTGCTGTCTGTCGAGCAACTTCCGCTCCCCGTGGGTTCACTGGTGCGGGTCGAGATTCCGCATCGCGGCGAAGCACCACGCGGTGAGGTGGTCGGATTCGACGGCACGCGTGCGCTCGTCATGCTTCTCGCAGAAGCTGACGGAGTCGCGACGGGTTCCAAGGTGATCGCCGAGCAGCCGTTCTCGACCGTTGGTGTGAGCGAGGCGTGGCTTGGTCGCGTGATCGACGCGCTTGGGCGGCCGATCGACAGCAAGGGCGAGATTCCTCCTGGTTCGCCGCAGCCGCTGTGGCCCGCGCGTACCAGTCCGCTCACACGAGGCGTGATTCGCGAGATTCTCCCAACGGGCGTTCGCGCGATTGACAGCATGCTGACCATCGGGAAGGGTCAACGCATGGGGATCTTCGCGGGTCCAGGCGTCGGAAAGAGCACGCTGCTTGGGTCGATTGCGCGCGGCACAAGCGCACACGTGAATGTGATCGGACTGATCGGCGAGCGTGGACGCGAGGTTCCCGAATTCCTCGAACACGTGCTCGGTGAGGAAGGGCTGCAACGATCGATCGTTGTCGTCGCAACCGGAGACGAGAGTCCGCTCATGCGTGTGCGTGCAGCAACGGTCGCATGCAGCGCAGCCGAATACTTCCGAGACCTCGGACTCGATGTGCTTCTGATGCTCGACTCCGTCACGCGCTTCGCGCAGGCGCAGCGGCAGATTGGCTTGTCCGCGGGCGAAGCGCCTGCAACCAAGGGATTCACCCCCAGTGTATTTTCGATGCTGCCGCGGCTCCTCGAACGTGCGGGCTGCATCGCAGGTGGCGGCTCAATCACTGGCTTTTACACCGTGCTCGTTGAGGGCGACGACATGACGGAGCCCGTCGCCGACGCGGCGAAGGGCATTCTGGACGGGCACATTGTGCTTTCGCGGAAGCTTGCCGAGCGCGCCCACTTCCCTGCGATTGACATTCTTGCTTCGATTTCGCGTGTCGCCGATCAGATCTCCGACCAGAACCACTTGCGCGCGCGGAGACACATTTCGCGCTTGATGTCGGCCTATAAAGAAGCGGAAGAACTCATCCAGATCGGCGCCTACGCCCGAGGCTCCAATCCTGAGGTCGACGCAGCGATCGCTCTCAAGCCAACGCTCGAAGGGTTCCTCCGTCAGGGGTCACACGATCGTTGCGAACTTCCATTCTCGCTGCGCGCGCTGGTCGAACTTTCGCTTTCTGCCGAATCTGCGGGGAAGCGCGGATCGCCCGTGCCCGGATCTGGAGCAAGACCGCAGTCCGCCTCGCCGATATCACGATAGTCCGTTCGCGTTCATTTCGCCCGTTTCAAGCACCGCGTTCGTCCACGAACTCCAACGATGGCCCGCTTCCGATTCGCACTCCAACGCGTACTCGACCTCCGAATTGAGGAGGAGGAGGTCCGTCGTCGTGCGCTCGCGGCTGTCGAAACACAGCGTCGCACGCTTGAGGACTCGTTGCGCACGCGACAGGTCGAAATCTCCGCTGGTCGCGACGAACTTCGAAGGCAACTTGTTGGCGCGATCGACGCGACGGCGCTCCGGCATCATTCAACGGCGAGCATCGGTCTCATGCGCAAAGCGCAACGAACGGTGCTCGAGATGGCCGGACTCGAGAAGCAACTGGCGCGTGCGAAAGCCGACTTGGTAGAGGCTGCGCGTCGGCGGCGTGCCCTTGAGATTTTGCGCGAGCAGCGACTTCGTGCATTTCAGGAAGTTGACGCGCGCCGTGAGCGCGAACAACTCGACGAATTCGCGCAGACCGGATTGCGATTGCAGGCAGAAGCAGCACAGATGGAGACGGAAGGGAGTGCAGTATGAGCGCCGTGGCACGACTTGTGAAGATCATTGCACTTGCAAACCTCCTTGCCGTTGCGGGCTTCATTGGATGGCTCTTCGCGAGTGGTCGCGTGGACGAAGCGCGCCTGACCAAGATTCGCGACATCTTTCGGAGCACGATTGCAGAAGAAGCATCGGTACTTGCAGCTGCGGACGCAGAGGCTGAGGAAGCTGCGCGACTTGCAGCCGAACAGCGCAAGTTGTTGGAAACACCAATGGCGCGAACCGAGCAGATTGTTTCGGCGGAGCGATTTGAAGAACGCGCTGCACTTGCCGTGCGCAACTTGAAAGACGAGCAGCAGCGTCTCTTCTCTGATCTTTCCGGGCGCGAACGCAGTGTGACGGAGCGCGAAGAAGCGCTGAAGACCCGACAGGTCGAGTGGGAGAAGTCGATTGCGGATCAGAAGGAGCGCCAGACGCGGGAGCAGTTCCGGAAGGCTGTGCGGCTGTTGGAAGCGGCGCCCGCAAAGCAATCGAAGGACTGGATCTTGGAACTCGTCCGAACCGGGCGTGAGGATCAGGCGGTTGCATACCTCGACGCGATGAACCCGGCAAAGTCTGCGGGGCTCCTGAAGGCCTTCAAGGGTGAGGGCGAAGCCAAGGTGGCGACGGATTTGCTTGAGCGGCTGCGGCAGCTTGGTCTCGAAAGCGAGATCAACGCCGGAGCCCAAAATGACGCCAATTCTGCCGCCTCGAACGCCAATTCTGCCCGATCCCCGGGGGGCAATGCGACTGCAGCCGCCGGCCAGCCAGCCGCGAACGGGCCAGTCGAACTTCCGTGAAGCATTTCGCGCCGATGAGGGGCGCCGCCGGGAATCCGATGCGGGGCGCGAGTCCACCTCGTCGTCATCCGTGAGGGACTCTCGGCGCAACGGGCGGCTTTCAGAGTCGTCGGCCGTCGAGCGAACGGGCGCGCGGAGTCGCGACGAGGCATACGCAGAGACATCGGACGATCGTCTGACTTCGGAGCGCGAGGATCTCGTGCGCGAGGATCTCGTGACTGAAGATCTGGTGACTGGATCGGCGAATGACTACGCGCCGGCCGACCAATCAGCTGGCGCCGGTGATCGTGGGGAGGCGGTAGCTTCGAACGCGACGAGCGAGGCGCTCGATACCGAGTCCACCGGACAGGTTGGGGGGGAGCAGGACGCGATCATCGGAACCGCAACTGAGGGAGATTTGAGCTCGCAGGCCGCGAGTTCTGCCTCCGTTTCTTCTGATGCTGTCGGACGCGCGAATCAGGGTGGGATCGCGAGCGTGGGTCTCCAGAATCCGTCGACCTTCGTGTTGGATTCCACCACCGTTGCCGCATTCGCAGGGCAAATCGACGATTCCCTGTCGGTCGCAGCGCAGGGCACTTCGGCGCCCATCGATGCTGACAATGTCAACGCGAGTCTCGATGATCCCTCGTACAACCTGACGCAGCAGATTGGAAACCCCGGTGACGGGATCGATTCGACCGGAATGACCGCGCAGGAGCTCGCATCGCGCACGGCGGCCGCGAAGGGAGAGGTGGATGCGCGTGCCGATGAAGCGCGAGCGCGCGGCGACGCAGCACAACGCGTCACCGGATCAGCGATGGAGTCGAGCGCGACGATTGCATCGGGTCAGGGTGATTCCGGGGGCGACTTCTCGCAGAACGACGAGCGTAATGCACAGGACCAACCGCGCACGCCGCGGCCAGTTCGTGTGGATCGCGCGAACGACCCAAACGTAGCTTCGCGCGCGGAGCAAACGTTGCGTGCCCTTCGCGGTGGCGAAGAGATGGCGACGATCGCGGACTCAGACGGGGTCCCCAGCTCCACAGGAACGGCCAGCGCGCAGAATTCTGCCTCTGGAAGTGCGGTTTCCGCGCGTCTCGCCCAGGTTGAGCGCGGTCTGGCTCGCGATCGCGTTGCGCAGTCGCTTGAGCAGGGCATTCTTGAGATCTCAGCCGGAACACCCGGTTCATCTGCTGCCTCAAGTGCGAATGGTGCCGCCGCGCCGAACACCAGCCAACTCCAAGGCTTTGGGTCGACCCAAGCATCGCTCGCAACGGCGCCATTCAGCGGAATGCTCAGCGATCCAGCGAGCGATCTCGCGGCATCGACGCTCGATGCGCGCCAAACCGCACGCCTCGCTGCAAAGGGTGTCGACATTCTCGCCAACCATCGGGGCGGCGCGATCACGATGCGCCTTGAACCACCAGCACTCGGCCAGCTTCGTATCGAACTTCGCATCACGCAAGGCGCAGTTGTTGCCGACTTTACGGCTGCCACCTCCGAGGCACGGGTCTTGCTTGAAGCGAACCTCGGCATGCTTCGCGAACGACTCGAATCCCAAGGCCTCACCGTTGAACGCATGAGCGTGCACGGCGGAAACCGTGGCACAGAGACGGCTCCCGCGACGCCGTCGCAATCGGGCGATCCGCGGCAAGAC
>JBILDS010000186.1:0-6413 GCA_044352505.1 Phycisphaerales bacterium | reverse complement strand
AGGACCCGGACCGCGGCTTCATGCCGCAGGCTGGCCTCATCGAGACCTTCGTGCCGCCGGGCGGCCTCGGCGTGCGCCTCGACAGCCACGCGCGCACGGGCTACCGCATCCCGCCGAACTACGACTCGATGATCGGCAAGCTCATCGTCCACGGCCCGACGCGCGACATCGCGATCGCGCGCATGAAGGTCGCGCTCGACGAGTTCAAGATCGGCCCCGTGCGCACGACGATTCCGCTCCACCGTCGCCTGATGGACAACGCAGACTTCGCGAACGCGACCTTCGACATCCACTATGTCGAGCGGCTTCTGAAGGCGGACGAGGTCGAGAAGGCCGCGAAGGCCGAGAAGGCAGCCGTTTCCGCGGGCTCGAAGGAGAAGGTCACCGCATGAGCGCTTCGCGTTCGGGCGACGCCGTTGCCTGCGCGGATGTGACGCTTGCCGACATCGCTGCCGCGCGCGGTCGCATCGCAGGCGGCGTCGAACGGACGAGTTGTCCGTATTCGCCTGCGCTTTCGCGCCTCACGGGCTGCGAAGTCTTCGTGAAGCTTGAGTACCAGCAGCGCACCGGCAGTTTCAAGGAGCGCGGCGCACGCAACGCACTTCTGCAACTCTCAGAAGCTGCGCGCAAGGTGGGCGTTGTGGCCGCAAGCGCCGGAAACCACGCGCTTGCACTGGCATGGCACGCGCGCGATCTCGGTATTCCAGTCACGGTCGTCATGCCGAAAGTGGCGCCGCTCGTGAAGCAGGCGCGATGCCGCGAACTTGGCGCCCGCGTCTTGATCCACGGCGCAAACATCGCGGAAGCAAAAGATCTCGCCGACACGCTTGCCACCAATGAGGGTCTTGCGTACGTCCACGGTTTCAACGATGCCGCCATCATCGCGGGCGCCGGAACCATCGGGCTCGAAGTGCTCGAGGAAGTGCCGGATCTTGATGCTGTGGTCGTTCCGGTGGGTGGCGGTGGACTGCTCGCGGGTGTGGGGATCGCCATGAAGGCGCTCCGCCCCAAGGTTCGCGTGATCGGCGTCGAGCCAGAGCGTGCAGCGAGTTTCACCAGAGCGCTCAGCGATGGCACACCGCATCGCATTGTGATGGAACCGACGCTGGCCGATGGGCTTGCGGTGCCAGAAGTTGGCCACCGCGCGTTCCAGCTTGCTCGCGGGCGCGTCGACCAAATGGTCACGGTGAGCGAAGAAGCGATTTCGCTTGCGATTTTGCGGTTGGTCGAGATGCAGCACGGCGTGGTGGAGGGAGCAGGGGCGTCGGCGCTTGCGGCGCTCTTTGCCGACGAACTCCAGAATCTCGCGGGGAAGAAGGTCGTTCTTCTTCTCTGCGGCGGCAACATCGATCCGCTCGTACTCGCGCGGGTGATTGAGCACTCGCTTGCGGTCGACGGGCGACTGATCCAATTCACAGCATCCATCAGCGATCGCCCAGGCGGTCTTGCCGAACTCGCCTCGACCATTGCGTCGACAGGTGCGAGCGTGCAGGACATTCGCCACGAGCGCATCTTTGGAGGTCCTGATATCTCGCGCGTGCGCGTGGCCTGCGTGATTGAGGTGCGCGACGCGCACCACGCAGACGAGTTGCACGAGGCCCTGCGATCGCGCGGCATTGTGGTTCACGAGCGGGTGCGTCCCGAACGCGATCGCGCGAAGCTGCCCTGAACGTTTGATCCTGGCACGCCGCCCGCATCGATAAACCATCGTTTTCGGTGCGGCCACGTGGTTTCAATTGCGCGGGATACGCCGATTTGAAGGCATTTCGACTCCTGACACGCATATTCGGCGCAGTTGACTGAACTCGCGCCATCGATCCGCCGATCACACATCCCACAGGGTTCATCGCGTCCGACGAGGGGTCGGAGCGATCGTGCAACGAAGGGAGTTAGTGTCATGCGAGACGGATATCAGTTTGGTGAGAAAGACGTGTTGACCACGGGAGAGGTTGCCCGCATTTGCAATGTGGCAAGCCGCACGGTCAGCAAGTGGTTTGATTCGGGCCAACTCCAGGGCTACCGAATTCCGGGTTCGAAGGACCGACGCATTCCTGTGTCGAACCTTCTGCAGTTCATGAAGAAGCACAACATTCCGATGGACGGATTGATGAGCGGCGCGCCTCGCGTGCTCATCGTCGATACCGACACGGCCACTGCGGAGACGCTCCGCAAGGTGCTTTCTGAGCAGACGCGCTACGACGTCAAGGTCGCAAGCGGCGCGTTTGCGGCTGGCGCTGAGTGCGAGAAGTTCCGCCCCCACGTCATGTTGCTTGATGTGCACATGCCGGAGAACGAGTCGGGCGCCTTCTGCGCGTTCGTTCGCAACTGCGAGGAACTGCAGATGACGAAGATCATCGGCATGTCCGGCCGCCTCACCGAGGGTCAGGTCAGCCAGTTCGCGGGACGCGGCTACGACGCCATCCTTCGCAAGCCGTTCACGGTTCGCCAAGTGATTGAGGCGATCGAGAGCGCGCACGCGATCGTCGCTTGACAAGCGACGCATGACAGACCGCTGCGAACTGCGCAGCGCACGCACGAAAGAACCCATCGCAATCCTTGAACGAATGACTGCGCCTGCCGGGCTCTCCTCGCCCCTCCTCTCCGGCTTGCGCGTGTGATCCCTCCGGCCGCTCCCTCGGCCTGCACATCGAAGAAACCCAATCTCCACGCGGGAGCGCTGATCGGCCGCTCCCGCGTGGTGCTTTTTAGAGACTCTGAAGGCGTTGCGCGCGCCCCGATCGTCTGCTCAGATGCAGAAATGCAGTTGTCCGCGCTTGAATCGAATCATCTCTCTGAGCTGGCGGGCCTGTTGCTTGCGCCACTTGGAACGGCGATTGGTGCTGTGGCGCGCGATTGGCTCACGCATGCGGCACGCACGCGCGTTGGTCGCGCCGATCTTGGGCTCGCGACGGCACAAGTGGCGGCGTGCTTCGTGGCTGGCTTGTGCGCTGGCGCTGGGGCGATGACGGCTGCGCTCTGCGTGGCGGGCTTCGCAGGGGGGCTCTCAACTTGGAGCGCACTTGCGGTCGACAGCGTTGGTTGGTGGCGCGCGCAGCGATGGGGGCTGCTTGTGTTCCATCTGGTCGCGGTTCTTGGTCTCTCCTATGCGGCGTTTCTTGGTGGCCGCGCACTTGGCGGGGGCGCAGTATGAGCGCGCTCCGACGCGCGCTTCTTGTGGCCGCCGGGGCCGCGTTCGGCGGGATTTTCCGGGTGACGCTCGCGGGGCTACTTCCTGTCGCCGCAGACGATCCTGCGTTGGTTGCCCCCGCACTTCTTGTGGTGAATGTCTCTGGCTCGCTGCTCGCGGGCTTCGTCCGGGGTCTTACCACTGTGGCGGAACGCCCCGGGCGTGACCTCGCGAGTCTCGACGCCGCAATGGTTGTCGGTTTCTGCGGCGGATACACAAGTTACTCCGCGTTTGTTGCACTGCTTCACGAGGGGCTTGTTGGGGCAGTACCGTGGTCGGTTGGGCTTGCGGCGGCGACCGTCGTTTTGTGCCCGCTGGCGGCAGCGCTCGGCCTCCATCTCTCAGGCAGCATGAGGGGCGGATATCCTGCGAAACCCGATTTCCGCGCCAAGAAAGAGCCTGCTTGAAAGTTGTCCTCGCACAGTTTCGTACGTCGATTGGTTCGCGCGACGCGCTCCGCCCACACCACGAAGCACTCCGCGTGGCCAACCACGTGGGTGCGAATCTCGTGGTTTGCCCAGAGTTGTCGCTGCTTGGCTACCCGCCGCGCGACATCGTGTTGCGCAGGGGCGTAGCCGAGCATTGCCTGCGTATGGCGGAGGAACTCGCGCGCGACGTGCCTGCGTCGATCCTCTTTCTTGCGGGACTTCCGGTGCCAGCCACGCAACGACCGTTTCGGAACGCGGTTGCGCTGATCCGCGGCGGTCGCATCGAGGGCTTTGCTGCGAAGCAGCTGCTTCCGAGCTATGACGTGTTCGACGAAGACCGCTACTTCGAACCGGCCGACGCGACCACCGTGGTCGAGCATGCGGGCGAGCGCATCGCAGTGCTGTTGTGCGAGGATCTTTGGAAGGCGGGCGACGCGGGCAACCAGCGGCGCTACGCGCGTGACCCCGTCGCGGACGCGAAGGCGCAGGGCGCGACGGTGCTCGCAGTCCTCAGCGCGAGTCCGTTCGTCGCGGGCAAGGACGCGCGGCATGTTGCGCTGCTTGCCGAGCGCGCGCGCGAGTCGGGCGCGTTTGTTGCAAGCGTGAACGCTGTTGGCGGGCAGGATGATCTCGTCTTCGACGGCGGTTCAAGATTGGTGGCGCCGGATGGGCGCGTGATCGCAGCGTGTCCGCGCTTTCTCGATGCGTACGTGCCCGCAGAGATCGCGCTGCCCGTGGTTGGCACGCCCGTCGAAGCGCGTGAAACGCCCGATTTGGATCGCGAGCGGTTCCACGCAATTGTGCGGGGAATTCGCGATTACTTCGCCGCCACGAAGAACACGAAGGCGATCCTCGGCCTCTCGGGCGGCATCGACTCCGCTCTTGTTGCGGCGCTTGGTGCTGCGGCGCTCGGTGCGGAGAACATCACTGCGATTCTCATGCCGTCGCGCTACTCGTCGGTTGGATCGATCGACGATGCGCACGCGTCTGTTGAGGCGCTTGGCCTTGGCCGCGTCGACACGCTTCCGATCGAGCCGATCCATCGCGCGATCGAGTCAACCGCAGGCGACTCGTTCGATACCGACGGTCTCGGTGGAGAGAATCTGCAGTCGCGCGCGCGCGGGCTTCTCGTCATGCTCGCATCGAACGCAACGGGGGCGCTCGTCCTCACAACCGGCAACAAGAGCGAGTACGCCACCGGCTACGCCACGCTCTACGGCGACATGAACGGTGCGCTCGCACCGATCGGCGACCTCTACAAGACCGAGGTCTACGCAATGGCGCGCATGCTGAACGCGCGCTTCGTAGAGTTCGGCTTCGCGCGGCCGCCGATACCCACGGCGAGCATCGACAAGGCGCCGAGCGCGGAACTGCGCCCGAACCAGACAGACCAGGACTCGCTGCCGCCGTATGACCTGCTCGACCGTGTGCTGCACGTCCTCGTCGATGGCGAGGGCTCGGTCGACGACGCGGTTGCCGCGTCGGGTGCCTCGCGCGAAACCGTCGTGCGCATCGCGCGGTTACTCGACCGCGCGCAGTTCAAGCGCGACCAGGCTGCGATCATCCTCAAGTTGTCGCCGCGCGCGTTTGGCCGAGGGCGGCGGTATCCGATTCTCTCGGGCTGGGAGTGGTGACATGCCGATTCGCGTCCTTCCACCTGAACTCGTAAACCAAATCGCGGCGGGCGAGGTGGTCGAGCGCCCTGCAAGCGTGGTGAAGGAACTCGTCGAAAACTCGATCGATGCAGACGCGCGCAGCGTGCTCATCGAGGTCGAGGGCGGCGGCGTCGAACTCGTGCGAATCACCGACGACGGCGGGGGAATTCCCGAATCCGAACTTCCGCTCGCGGTCGCCGCGCATGCGACGAGCAAGGTTGCGACGAGCGATGACCTCGCCGCAATCCACACCTTCGGTTTCCGCGGCGAGGCGCTTGCATCGATCGCGAGCGTGTCGCGCTTCAAGATGCAGTCGTGCCAGCGCGGCGCTGCAAGCGGCGCTGAGATCGAGGTCGAGGGCGGCGCGATTCGCCCCGTACGCCCGGCGCCTGCGCGCCCCGGCACTATCGTCGAGGTGCGCACGCTCTTCTTCAATGTGCCCGCGCGCCGCAAGTTCCTGAAGTCTGATTCCGCGGAGACCGCGCGCGTCACCGAAGCGGTCGAGGCGCTCGCGCTTGCGCATCCGACGGTGTCGTTCGAACTTCGCTCGAGTGGGCGTCGACTGCTTGATCTCCCTGCGACGGCCGAGCCCGCGAAGCGCACGCTCGATGTGCTTGGCTCAGAGCTCGAACCAGAACTACTCGAGTTCGAGGAGCGCTTTCCAGAGCTTGGTGGCCTCGTCGTGCGCGGTTTCGCGGGCAAGCCTGGCATCGCGCGGCCTTCGTCGCGCGCGATCCGCATTCACCTGAACGGTCGACCGATCATGGACCGCACGGTGCTTCACGCGGTACGCGAGGCGTACCGCGGACTCGTTGACCCTGCGCGCACACCAACGGTTGCGCTCATTCTTGAGCTCGATCCGCGCGAGGTCGATGTGAATGTCCACCCCGCAAAGAGCGAGGTGCGCTTCCGCTCGCAGTCGGCCGTGCATTCGGCCGTGCGCAAGGCGATTGAGCGCACGCTGCGCGCGGCGAACCTTGTGCCCGCGTTCGTGCCCGACGCGTTGCGTGCGCCCGTGGAGCCCTACGCGGGTCCACGCGTACCGCTCTTTGGAAGTGGATTCGCGTTGCGTCCGAGCGACGGCGAGAGCTCCTCGCGAGCGGACTCCGACTTCAGCGCGTTCGCTGCGCTCGCGACCGGCAT
>JBILDS010000185.1:0-6435 GCA_044352505.1 Phycisphaerales bacterium | reverse complement strand
GTTCGCGAGGGTAAGCCCCGAGCGCAAACCCACCCGCGTCGACAGCAAAAACGGCGAATAGAAGGCATTGCGCGGAGACTTCACGGTGCAGTATACTTGCATAATGGTGCAAATACGCAAGACAGAACGCAAGCACGTATCCGCGCAATCATCCGCGCAATCGCGTGCGAAATCGAGAGAGTCCCAGCGGCCCGTGCGTCGACCTGCCACGCCCAAGCAGGCGGCCTCATGTTGTCGGCCAGTCGATGACCTCCTCGATCCTGCACTCTTCAAAGCGCTCGGCGATCCGACGCGCGTGTTGCTTCTTGCGTGCGTGGCCAAGTGCGGCCGCGCGTGCTCGGTCGGCGAGGTCGCGCAATGTTGCTCGGTCGATCTTTCGGTCGTCTCTCGGCATTTGCAAGCGCTCGCACGCGGCGGCCTTGTCGAACCCACACGTGAAGGGCGCATGGTGCGCTACGCGGTGCGCTACAGAGACATCGCGCGCACGTTCCGCGACCTTGCGAATGCAATCGAGGATTGCGCCCCCAACCCCACGAAACACTGCCACGGAGGCCGCCATGACTGCTGCTGATCGACCAATTCGAGTTCTCTTCCTGTGCACGGGAAACTCCTGCCGCAGCCAGATGGCGGAGGGCTGGGCACGCGCGTTGAAATCCCGCGAAATAGAGGCGTATTCCGCCGGCACCAACCCGCATGGACTCAACCCGCTTGCAGTTCGAGCCATGCGCGAGGTTGGCGTCGACATCGCACGTCACGGATCGAAGCGGCCCGAGGAGATCGGTGTTCCATTCGACGTGGTGGTGACCGTGTGCGATTCGGCGCACGAATCGTGCCCCGTGTTCTCTGGTGCACGCATCGTGCATGTCGGGTTCGACGATCCGCCGCGGCTTGCGAAGGGCGCGGCGAGCGACGACGAGGCAATGCCACACTATCGCCGCGTGCGTGACGAGATTCGCGCGTTCATCGAGCGTTTGCCAGGTGCGCTCGAACAGGGCGATGACGCGAAGACCGTCGGCGACGGCGCGAGAACTGTCGGCGACGACACCCTGCGCCATCAGGTGCGCGAGGGTTACGCTGAGATCGCGCGCGCGGGCGGCTGGAGTGCAGCGCAGATGGGCGCAACCGCGCAGGCGTGCTGTGCGCCCGGCGGCGGATGCTGTGGACCGGCGACGTTCACGCCCGATCAACTTGCGCAGGCGATCGGTTACTCGCAGCGCGAACTCTCGTTTGCGCCCGAAGGTGCAAACATGGGTCTTTCCTGCGGAAATCCAACCGCGATCGCGTCGTTGCGTGCCGGCGAGCATGTGCTCGACCTTGGCGCAGGCGGCGGGTTTGATTGCTTCATCGCAGGCGCAAAGGTTGGTGCGCAGGGTCGTGTGATCGGCGTCGACATGACGCCCGAGATGGTGACGAAGGCGCGACGCAACATCGAAGGCTACACAAAGCAAACCGGGCTCTCGAACGTCGAGTTTCGTCTTGGCGAGATCGAGAACCTCCCAGTTGCTGATGCAAGCGTCGATGTTGTGATTTCGAATTGCGTGCTCAATCTCTCGCCCGACAAGTCGCGCGTGTGGCGTGAAGTTGCGCGCGTGCTGAAGCCGGGTGGCCGCGTTGCGGTTTCTGACCTCGCGCTTCTCAAGCCACTTCCCGACGCCGTGCGCGCCGATGTCGAAGCGCTCGTTGGTTGTGTTGCGGGAGCGGTACTCGTAGATGAGACGCGCGCGCAAGCCGAGGCCGCGGGACTCATGGACATTGTGCTCTGCGCAAAGCCAGAATACATCGACGCCATGACGAACTGGGACGATCCGCTCTATCGGAAGATCATCGCGGCACTTCCTGAGGGGACGAAGCCGAGCGACTTCATCACCAGCCTCGATGTCACTGCGGTGCGGCGCGCTTGACGCGCCAAGGAGCGTTGCATGCAGCGAACTCTCGCGGAGTTTCTTGGAACCTTTGCCCTTGTCTTTGCGGGTACTGGCGCGATCGTGATCGATGCTGCATCAGGCGGCGCGATCTCTCACGTGGGTGTCGCGCTCACGTTTGGGCTCATCGTGATGGCGATGATCTCAACCTTTGGTGATGTCTCAGGGGCACACTTGAATCCTGCGGTGTCGATTGCGTTTTGCGCGGCTGGTCGGCTTTCGAGCCGCGATCTTGCGCCGTACATCGCAGCGCAATGTGCGGGCGCGTTCGCGGCGTCGCTCACGGTATATGCACTGTTCCCCAAGAGCGCCACACTTGGTGCGACCATACCTGCGGGTTCCGCAGGGCAATCGTTCGTTCTTGAGTTGATTCTCACAGCGATTCTGATGCTTGTGATTCTTGCAGTCTCAAGCGGCTCAAAGGAGAAGGGAATCACCGCAGGTATTGCCATCGGCGCGACCGTTGCGCTTGAAGCGATGTTTGCGGGGCCAATCTCAGGCGCGTCCATGAACCCCGCACGGTCGCTCGCACCTGCGGTTGTTTCGGGGAAGGTTGCGCACGTGTGGATCTACCTTGTCGCGCCGGTTGTTGGAGCACTGGTTGCGGTACCGCTTGCGCGCTGGACGTTCGCTGCGCGACCTAACTCACAATCGCGAGCACAATAAAGAGCAGTGTTCCTGCAGCGGTGCTTGCGAGAGCAAGGTTGCGCGACGGTTTGCGCGTGAACGCCATCACAGCTCCACTGACAACAAGCGCCAACAGACCCACCATCCATGCCGCCGCAAAGTACCGGAAGAGGTCACCGCCCTTTGCCTTGTGGAGCTGCACGAAGCGGCGATAGGCAGATGCTTCCTTCACGCGAAAGATTGCTGTGAACGCATCCGCAGTCGGATGCAACTCAATGTCCCGCGACGAACCCGACCACTCAAGGTGATACGACGTGCCGCTCTTGCGAATGCGCGCCTCGCCCGTCGGGGGCGCGATTCCTTGCGCGCGAAGTTCGGCGTCGGCCAGCGCCACGAGTCCGGCGAGGTCAGTCGGCAGTGGCGCTGTGAGCGCGAGCTGGGTGTCGGTTGCCTGATGCGCGCCTGTGTACCGCAGGCCGTAGAGGCCGCCGGTGATGGCGTACAGCACCGCCATCGGGAGAAAGAAACACGCAAGGAACACGTGGACGCGGACGAGTTGCTTCTGCATGGGCGCGGATAGTAGCGGCGGGCGATGATTGCTTCGCACGCGCCACGAACTGGTGCGCTTCGTATTGAAGTGCCATGAACGCCGCGCGAATCGCCTATTGTGTTCGCGCATGGATCCCGTTTCACACGCGTTTCTCGGTGCATGCGCTGCACTTGCGGTTCTCGGCCCGCGCATCGGGCGCCGCGCGGCCGTTGCGGGCCTCGCGGGCGGACTCATTCCCGATGCAGATATTTTTCTCGCGCCGCTCGCAGATCCCGCGCTTCCGTTTGAGCTCCACCGTCACTTCACGCACGCGCTCGTTCTGGCGCCAATCTTCGGTGTACTCGCTGCGGCACCGCTCTTGCTCGTTCCGCGTTGGCGCGATTCGCCGTGGCTCTTTCTTGCGGCTGGCGCGGTTGGCTGCCTCACGCACGGGCTGCTCGACCAGTGCACAAGCTACGGCACGCACCTCTGGTGGCCCTTCATCGGCGAGCGAACAGCATGGGACGTGCTGAGCATCATTGACCCGTTCGTCACCATCCCGCTTGTGATCGGAGCGATCGTCGCGTGCTTTCTCAAGCGCCCCGCCTTCGCGACCGTCGCGCTTGTGTTTGTCGCGGCCTACGCAGCACTCGGGTTTGTTCAACGCGAGCGCGCGCTTGCCGTGCAGCGCGATCTCGCAGCTGCGCGCGGAGATGACATCGAACATGGCCGCGCGATGCCGACGCTCGGGAATGCAGTTCTGTGGCGCTCGCTCTACCGGACGCCGGAAGGAGCGATGCGCGCCGATGCGATTCGTCTGTCGCTGTGGGCGTCGCCTACGGTGCGCGAGGGCAGTGGCGCTGAACCCACGGCCGACCTTGCAGTACACGCAGAAGCGGGAAGCGAGGAGGAAGCGCGAATCGCTCAATTCGCAGCGTTTGCCGACGGTTTCGTCCTTTCGCGCGCGGTGCCTGACTCTGCCGCGCGCGTTCTCTACGATGCCCGGTACTCCATGGACACCGCTGGATTCGAACCGATGTGGGGCGTGCGTGTGTCGGCGTATCGCGCGATCGGCGGCGACCGTCTTGCGTGGCACTCCGGAGTTTCGGCGCGCCGCGAGCGCATGAGCGGACTCTTGGCTGAGATTCTTGGAACGCACGATGCCCGACAGAGCGCGCCGACGGATACTGAGAGCTCTCCATGACACCGGTTGCACTCACCATCGCAGGCTCCGACCCATCGGGTGGCGCGGGAATCCAAGCCGATCTCAAGACGTTTCACCAGCACGCGGTGTACGGAGAGAGTGTGATTACGCTTCTCACGGTGCAGAACACGCGCACTGTGGCGGGAATCGAGTTTGTGTCGCCTGCATTCGTGGGCGCACAGATCGATGCGGTTGTCAGCGACATTCCGCCGCTTGCAGCGAAGACCGGCGCACTTGGGCGTGCCGACATCATCGAAGCGGTGGCTGAGCGCGCGCGCGGGTTCGCGTTTCCACTTGTGGTCGACCCTGTGATGATCAGTAAGCACGGTCTGCCGCTACTTGCCGACGATGCGGTCGATCGACTGGTGGCGCAACTTCTTCCATGCGCGGCGCTCGTCACGCCGAACCTTCCAGAGGCGGCGCGCCTTACCGGGCTTCCAGTCGATGACGCATCCGGAATGGAGCGCGCGGCGCGCGCGCTGCACGCGATGGGTGCGCGTGCCGTGCTCGTCAAGGGCGGTCATCTTTCCGGAAGTGCCATGGATCTCCTCTTCGCGGACGGCCGCGTGACGATGTTTCCCGCGACGCGCATCGAGTCGACCCACACGCACGGCACAGGCTGCACGCTTGCCGCTGCAATCACAGCGCGGCTCGCGCGCGGCGACACCATTGAGGAGGCGGTTGCGGGCGCTCGTCGCTACGTGCGTGCCGCTATTGCCACTGCTCCCGGTCTCGGGGGAGGCTGCGGCCCTGTGAACCATTTCGCCCCGATTTCAGGGTGATTGCGCACGACGACCAGTTGCGCGCGCAGGCGCGCGCGTCGCGTCGATCTTGGCAATCGATCCTCAAAGCGGACAACCCAGTTGTGGATGCGCCGCGGGAAACACTGAAATCACGGCGACACTTTTGGTTTCCGGCTTCCGTGTCATGAGCAACGTGTCACGATTGTGTATCGACGTTCGGTGTTCGCGGCGGTGATCACATCCGCAGCCTTGCCTTACGCATTGTTTCCGGGTTTCGCCCTTCCGCGCAAGGAAGGGCGGTGTCTCATCTTGGTTCTTTCGGAGGTTCGCACAATGTCCGCGAAGGTCATGTCAATTGGTGCACTCGCGCTCTCGACGCTTGCTGCCGTCACCCCAACACACGGCGGGAACGACTTCACCAACCGCACGTTTCTGCGAGCCTGCTCATTCAGCGGCGCAAGCGTGAATCACCTTCCGTTCCGCCACTGGATTCAGGTGTGCGCACCCGCAATCGCTGCAACGCTGGCGCACGACGGGCAGGTTGCGTACTCGCAGTTTCCTTGGTTTCCGGGCGGCATGAACGCGCAGACAACGGGACTCACGTCGAGCCCGGTGCACCCCACAATGACCCACGCGCTTGTCGATGCGCAGACTGTGGGCGCATGGACGGGCTGGGGATACGGTCCGTTCGGAAACAGCACCTATGGTGGCTTCTACTCGCAGTCGACATCGAACGGCACCCACGACTGTCCGGACGAGGGCGACAATCCAGGTCCACCGACGCGCCGATTCGTCTACCACTACGTCGTTGCGATCGCCAGTCCAAACGTCTGGATGGTCGGAGGCACTGGAATCGCAGGGATGATGTGCCCCCAGAGCGTCGTTGCTTCGGTCGTTTCCGACGCGCTGGAGGTGGCCGTCGAAGTGTGTGGGGATAGTTTCATCCTGCGGTACAAGCGACCACAGGACGCGGCTTGGACATTCGTTGGCCCGATGGCGCAGGTCAACCACCTGCTCCGGGTTGAAGTGGATCCCTGCGCAGGCTGGTTCATCGATGCCCGGTCGGGTGTGGCACAGTTTCGTCTGCTGAATGCTGGTCCACTGGCCGCTGGAATTGCCGGGATCGGAGCGTACGGCTGGCAGTATCAAGATGACGGAAACTCGCTCACCGGAGATGTCATGGTGATTCCAAATCCGGTGCTTCGAGAGCACAACGCGCCGGCGATCAAGCCGATGGTGATGAACGCCACGATTCCCGCCTTTGGACCTTCGGAGGAGATTGTTCCGCGGCGAACCCAGTCGAGTTTGCAGATGCGTGTACGTGAATGAGCTGCTGTCGCACGCCGTGCGGGTTCACAGCGACATGAGCACGACTGCGCCGATGCAGACGATGAAGTACGGCACGAGCGA
>JBILDS010000184.1:0-6470 GCA_044352505.1 Phycisphaerales bacterium | reverse complement strand
GTCGAACCGGATTGGAATATGGCGGTCGAGGAGACCTGCTGCTTCGAGAACGCGTACCAGCCCGGCGACATCGTCTTCGCCGAAGCACGCCTTCTCGTGGCTGTCCGCGTCGAGGACACCCCAGACCATATCGTTCCGATAAATCGGAAGCACGACCTCTGACTGGTCTCGCGGGTCGCACGCGATGTAGCCCTTGCCAAGGAGCGCGACGTCCTCGATCAGGCGGACCCGTTGTTCAAGGAAGGCTTGCCCGCAGGCGCCGTGCAGACCGATTGGTGAGCAGGCGGGCTTGTCCCGTCGAGCGGCCAATAGCAACTCTCCGCGATCGGCGCTCGCCGGTTCGGCGTTTGGAGTTTCGCCGGACAAGTAGAAGCCAATCCAGCTGAGCCCTCGCGGCGAGAGCGCGCGCCAGAGCGCGTCGCACAACGGCTGGAGTCGATCGGCGGGATCAGAATGCTCCGCGGTGAGACGAAGGGCGTCCTGCGTGAGCATCGCGTAGGTGCCCGCATCGCCACATCCACGTCTGAAAGCCCTGTCTGTCATCGCGCTCCTGAGAAACTCGCGTGTTTGTTGGTTACGCCGACTCACGACCAACGCGACGAACCAACTGCGAAATCGGTGTCTTCCGCTCAATCGCCTCGGCGGTCATCGTGTAGACGGCATCGTGGTTCTCAAGTTCCGGCAGGTGGTACATGTGCGGAACCATGATCTCATCGATCACCGCGCGGAGGGCGCGGGCACCGGTTTCACGTACGAGCGCGCGATCGGCGATGAGTTCGAGCGCATCACGCGTGAACTCAAGCCGTGCGCCCTCGATCGAGAACAGGTACTGATACTGGCGAACAATCGCGTTCTTCGGCTCCGTGAGAATCGAGATCATTGCGTCGCGGTCAAGCGGCATGAGCGGGGTGATGATTGGAAGGCGACCAACAAGTTCCGGGATCAAGCCGAACTCAAGCACGTCTTCAGGAAGCACCTGCGCCAGCACGCTGCGAAGCGATTCATCGCGTGTCCGTGGGCCCGCATCTTCATGGTTAAAGCCGATGCGGCGCTTTCCGAGGCGCTTTCGAATGATGTCGTCGAGACCGACGAACGAACCGCCGCAGACAAACAAGATGTGAGTCGTGTCCATCTGGATGTACTGCTGCTCTGGATGCTTGCGCCCGCCTTGTGGGGGCACGTTGGCAACAGTGCCTTCCAGCATCTTCAGAAGCGACTGCTGCACGCCTTCACCCGAAACGTCGCGCGTGATTGAGACGTTCTGCGAAGTCTTTCCGATCTTGTCGATCTCGTCGATGTAGATGATGCCGCGCTGCGCGTTTTCGAGGTCGTAGTCGGCAGCCTGCAGAAGCTTGAGCAGCAGATTCTCAACGTCTTCGCCGACGTATCCGGCCTCAGTCAATGTGGTTGCATCACCAATTGCGAACGGCACGTTGAGAATGCGCGCGAGCGTCTTCGCAAGCAACGTCTTGCCGGTTCCCGTTGGGCCGATGAGCATGACGTTCGACTTGTCGAGTTCGATCGTGTTGTCCTCGCCCTCGACCGTGGAGAGTCGCTTGTAGTGGTTGTGCACTGCAACCGCGAGCGAGCGCTTGGCTGCGTCTTGCCCGATCACGTACTGATCGAGGAACTCCTTGATCTGCCGCGGAGAGGGAATCGACGCAAAAAGCGGACGCGCGGCCGCCACCCGACGCTTCTCTTGCTTGAAGATGTTCTGGCAGAGATCGGTGCAATTCGAGCAGATGTAGACATCGCCCGGCCCTTCAACCATGGCGCCCACCTCGCGGCTCGTCTTGCCACAGAAACTGCAGGTGGTCATCTTCTTGCCACGGAAACCGCCGCCGCCATCGCCGCCGCCAGACCCGCCCGTGCCGCCACCGGCGCCGTAGTCGCCAGACTCACCGCGGCCAGCGCCCGCGCCAGGTCCGCGACGTGGCGGTGTCGTCGACGAGACAATCTCGCTGTCCTCGCGCGAACCACGCGCTGAATCTCCCGGTCTATCAGATCGGCCTGGATTCTGGGAACCGTTCTCGATGTGCGAGTGTGTGTGGGGGTTCTTGCGGGGATTTGGCTGTTGCATGTGGGACTTCAATCGAAAGACTACGAACGGAGTCTAACCGTTCAAAGAACCTCGGAACGGCACACGACACCTTTCCGCTGGGTCGGCACAAGATTGTGCCGTGCGCAATGGCCATACAACTCGCGTCGTGCGAGAGACCAAGGCGTGAAGGGAAAGTCGGTTCGCCGCGGGGTCGACGCAACGCACGCGGCACTGGATTCCTGCGCTTCGTGAAGTTTTCGGCTGCGCAGAGTGCCAAGACTCCATGTTTGCGAGTTCTCGTTCTCGCTCTCTCGTTCTCGCTCTCTAGTTCTCGGATACGTCTGGCGGCCATTTGGGGGGAACCGGGCGCGTCGGCCGAATCGACACGTCGGCGCGGTCGTTTGTCGCCGAACCAGGCAGGTTCGACGCCGGCGGGGGGGCGGTCGCCCCCGCCCCACCAGTTCGATCCCCGGCTCGGAGTTTGGATTTTGAGGCAAGCGCTGCAGGCTTCCTGCCGGTCACTGCCGCCCCAGCAAGCATCTTCCCGGTTGCACGTGCGTACTCGTCGTCGCTGATCGCGCCTTCTCGCTTCAACCGCCTGAGCTCCTCCAGCGTGAAGCCTTCGTCGATATGGTCATCGCCGCGCCGACTCCACGCGCGAAGTGTGGACGCCACGAACCATCCGATGACGACGAGCGCGAGCATCCCGAGCAACGGGAGTGCGATCGTCTGAAAAATGCCGAGGACAGGTTCCATGCCTTCTTCAGAATCGTCCGGACGGGCGCAGAAGGTTCAATGTTCGGAGCCCGACGCTTCAGGACTCAAGTGTGAGGCTGGAGGTTGGAGCCCTGAAGCGCGATCTTTCAGACAAAACCGATGGCCTCAAAGTCGAGGCCCGAAGGAGACGGGTGCGACTCCTCCGGGCCTCGGGTTCTTGGTGCGCTGGCCTCAACACTGGCACCAACGCGGATGTGTTGTTGCGTTGTCTTACGGTGCGCGGGCACTCCCGCGGGCACTTCCACGGGCACTTCCACGGGCACTTACACGGGCACTTACACGAGATCAACCAGCCACGAGATCAACCAGCCACGAGATCAACCAGCAGGCTTCGCCTTCGACTCGACGATCTTGTTCCACTCGTCGGCGGAAATGTCGACCACCTTCGACTGGGAGATGATGCGGTCGCTGACCTTCGCGTCGCGAATGACAGAGATCACCTCACCCATGCGGCCCGATTTCTCGAGCTGCTGGCGCATCTGCTCAGGGCGAACGCCTTGCTGCTGCGCCATGAATGCGATGCGACCGTTGAGTTCTTGCTCGGTGATGTTGACGCCGAAGTGCTGCGCGAGCCGGGACATGATGAAGAACAACTTGAGTCGGTCCTTCGCAGACTTCTCGCTCGAGCCGCGCATCTCCGCAAGGCGGTTCTCAACAGCGGCAGGCTCAATGCCTCGGCTGAGGAGATCCACGCGCTGCTGCTCGAGCGTGCGGGTGATCTGCTCCTCAGAGATCTTCGCTGGAAGTGCGAAGTCAACGCTCGACACGAGTCGCTCAGCAACCTGCTCGCGCATGGCTGCGCGCTGCTCGCCATCTCGGCGCTGCTCCAGTGCATCCTTGACCTGCTCGCGGAAGATCTCTTCGCTTTCAACGCCGTACATCTCAGCGAGATCCTTGATCGCGCGCGGCGTGATTCGCTCAGCCTCGCCGATGCGATACTCGATCGTGATCTTCTTGCCGCGAAGTTCTTCGCGCTCGTGACCTTCTGCGCCAACCGTGCTCACGGTGATCGTGTCACCAATCTTCTTGCCAAGAAGCGCCGCATCGAGCCCGTCGATGATGATTCCGAGCAACTGTCCCTTGCCCTCATCTTCCTCTGCAGGCACAACACACAGCGCGCGCTCGGTTTCGAAGTACACGCCCTCGCGGCCGTCGACAGTCACTGTTGCCTTGCCGAGCATGCGATCAAGTCGCTCAAATGGTCCTTCAATACGGTTCGGGGTACCGAATCGGTAGCTCTGCCGGAGGATCTCACCATCAACGTGCTCGGTCGTGACATCGATGGTGGGCTTCTTCACTTCGAACGTGGTGAAATCAGGCACGCTGAACTCAGGCGCGACCTCGATCTCGAACGTGAATGAAAAGTCTTTCCCACGCACCAACTCCGGGACTGTTGTTCCATCGACAGGCCGCGGCTCCGCAAGGGGCTGAAGTTTGTGCTCCTCAAGTGCCTTCGAGTACGCCTCACTCATGAGTTGACCGCGCGTCTCCTGGAGAAGCGCTCCACCAACACGCTTCTCGACGAGTGCACGCGGCGCCTTGCCCTTCCGGAAGCCCGGCAGCGCGGCGTCGGCCATGAAGGCTGAAAGCGCGAGTTCGAGCCGAGCATCGACCTCCGTCGCAGGCACCTTCAGCGCGATGCGCTTCGTGCAGGGGGCCGTCTCGGTCACGGTGATCTCGACTTCGAGCTGATTTTCGGTGGCAGTGGCCATGGTTGCAATTCCAATCTAGGCCCATTCGTGGGCAAGGGGGCAGAGTATAGCGGCTTCCATCACGAGAACAAAAGCCCGTTCGCGTGGGGATTTGGAGCGCGATTCGGTCAAGAGAGAAGAAGCAACCCAAGATTGGGCCTGGTCTCCCAACTTGTAGGTCGCGTCTGCGAGCACTCAGTGGCGCGTTGAGAACAGCAGTTCCGCGTAGTTCGGCATCGGATAGAGATCGGCCGGCATGACGCGCTCGAGCCCGTCGCACAGCCGACGAATCTCAAGCATGGCGGGCAACACGGAATCACGGAAGTGCTTCGCCTCCGCTTCGTGTTCGCCATGGAAGTCGTCGGCCTTCTCAAGCTTGGCGACGGCGGCGCGCAGCGACTCAACCATGCCTACGACATCCTTCAGCTGTGCCTCTGCGCCTGGGCACTCCACGCCGCAACTCTGGGTCGCGCCGATCGTGTCGGCGAGTTCGGCCTGGAAACGCATCGCGCATGGAATCATCGCGGTGCGCGCGATGTTCTGGAGCGTGCGCGACTCGATCCGAAGCAGCTTGATGTACTGCTCCACCATCACGCCGTAACGCGCCTCAAGTTCGCGCTTTGAGAGCACGCCGTACTTCGCGAACACGTCGGCGGTCTTCTTCGCAGAGAAGATCGCAATCGCGTCCACCGTCGACTTGTGATTGGGGAGCCCACGCTTCTTCGCCTCGTCGTGCCAGGCCTTCGAATAGCCATCTCCGTCGAAGCAGACGCGACGATGCTCCTTTACCACCTCTTTCAGCAGGCTCTTGACCGCAGCCTCAAGCTTGGCCTGGGTGGGGTTTTTGCCTGCGCGCTTCTCCAGTTGCGTGGCCATGAAGTCAAGGCTCTCCGCAATGATCGTGTTGAGAACGGTGTTCGGCCACGCGACGGACGCGCTTGATCCAACAGCGCGGAACTCGAACTTGTTTCCGGTGAATGCAAACGGCGAGGTTCGATTGCGGTCGCTTGTGTGGCGAGGTATCTGCGGAAGCGTGGTCGCCCCGAGTTCCATCGCGCCGCCCTTCATCGTCTTCTTCGGGTTGCCCGACTCCAGTTGGTCGAGAATGTCGGTGAGCATGTCGCCAAGGAAGATGGACATGATCGCCGGCGGAGCCTCGTTGGCGCCGAGCCGGTGGTCGTTCGCAGCGCTTGCGATCGAGCCACGCAGCATCTCCGCGTGGAGATCGACGGCGCGAATGACGGCGCACAAGAACACCAAGAACTGCATGTTGGTGTGCGTCTCGTCGCGCGGATCAAGCAGATTCACGCCTGTATCGGTGGAGAGCGACCAGTTGTTGTGCTTGCCTGAGCCATTGACCCCAGCGAAAGGCTTCTCATGCATGAGACACGTGAAGCCGTGGCGCTCTGCGGTTTCGCGCAACACGCTCATCGTGATCATCTGATGATCGACGGCCACATTGGCGTTCTCAAATGTCGGCGCCAACTCGAATTGACCCGGGGCGACTTCGTTGTGTCGCGTCTTCACCGGAACGCCAAGCTCAAACAGCCGCGCCTCGACTTCCGCCATGTAGGCGAGAACGCGCTGTGGAATTGAGCCGAAATAGTGGTCTTCGAGTTGTTGGCCCTTCGGAGCAGGCGCGCCGATCAGCGTGCGACCACAGATCATGAGATCAGGTCGCTCACGCGCCAACTCAGTGTCGACGAGGAAGTACTCCTGCTCGACGCCGAGCGTTGTGATCACTTGCGTCACGCCATGATCGGCGCCAAAGATCTTGAGCACGCGCATGGCCTGCTTCGAAACCGCTTGAATTGAGCGGAGAAGCGGGGTCTTCTTGTCGAGTGCCTCACCTGTGTAACTCACGAACGCCGTGGGAATGCAGAGCGTCGACTCGTCGCCAGAGCGGTAGATGAACGCTGGGCTCGTCGCGTCCCAGGCGGTGTAGCCACGCGCCTCGTACG
>JBILDS010000026.1:0-21091 GCA_044352505.1 Phycisphaerales bacterium | reverse complement strand
GCGAGCGCCGCGACGGCGGGCAGCGCGAGCGACAACGGCCCCGCGCCGAAGTATGCCATCGCAAGCGATGCGACCGTGGCTGCGAGCGTGACGGAGCCATCGATGATTGCAAGGCGTCTGTACGCAAGGTCGATGCGCATGCGCGCATGAGGGATCGCGAGGACGGCGTCGGCGACAGGTCGCATTGCCGCCACCAGAATCAGCGCGGCAAGACCCGCGCGTCCGTCGAAGTTCTCGAGCGGAATCGCGAGACTTGCAACGAACGCTCCCATCACGATCGCCGCGATCCACATCACAACGTTGGCAGTGCCCGCGATCTGCTGAAAGCGCTTCTGCTCCGAGAGCAGAACATCTCCCATCACAGGTGTGGGGAACACGAATGCGAAGACCGCGACATTGACAGCGAAGTACGCGAGCCCGTAATCATCGGGGGACAGCAGCCGCGCAAGCAGGAGCCCCGCCAAGATCGTCACCAGTTTGTTCAGCACGGTCTGCGCCGTCATCCAGACCGAGCCATGCGCCGCAGTCGCGGCATAACCACGCGGCTTCTCCGCGCTGTCGCTGGCTGCTGCCGGCTCCACCGAGATCAGGCGCGGACGAGCCGCGCCCCCATCTCGGCCTCAAACGCCCGCAACGCATCGCGCGTATCGACGCAGAGTTGTGCGTTCTTCGCAATCACGGAGTAGTCCACGTTTGAATGCGCCGTCGAAATGAGCACACAGTCATACGACGCGATCGTCTTCGCGTCATACGGAACCGAAGTCATCTTGAGATCGTGCTTTCGTCCCGCCCACGTTGCAGGGACAAGAGGGTCGTAGTAGTCGACGTGTGCGCCGTGATGCTTGCAGAGCTCAATCAACTCGAAAGACGGACTCTCACGAACATCATCAATGTCCGCCTTGTACGCAAGTCCAACAACCAAAATCCGCGAGCCCTTCATTGGCTTGGCGTGATCATTCAGTGCCCGTGCAGTGCGATCCACAACATAGTGCGGCATCGACGTATTGATCTCGCCCGCAAGCTCGATGAAGCGTGTGGAGTGTCCGTACTCGCGCGCCTTCCATGTGAGATAAAAGGGATCGATCGGGATGCAGTGTCCACCGAGTCCGGGGCCTGGATAGAACGGCATGAAGCCGAAGGGCTTTGTGCTTGCGGCGCGAACCACTTCCCACACATCGATACCCATCGCATCGAGCACGACTTTCATCTCATTCACAAGCGCAATGTTCACGGCGCGGAAGATGTTCTCAAGGAGCTTTGCGCTCTCAGCAATCTCCGCGGTCGCCACGGGCACCACCGTCGTCACACCCTTGCGGTATACAGCGGCGGCAAGTTCGGTCGAAGCTGCGTCAAGACCGCCCACGAGCTTCGGAATCGTGCTCGTCGAGTGCGACTTGCGTCCCGGATCCTCGCGCTCGGGGCTGAATGCGCCGAACACGTCGCGGCCAATCTCAAGGGACTTCGCGCGTTCTCCCGCTGCTGCCATGATCGCAGGCATCATGTCATCGCGTGTCGTACGCGGATAGGTCGTTGATTCGAGGATTACAAGTTGACCTGCACGAAGCGTCTTGCCGATCGCCTTCGCGGTGTCAAGGATGTACGAAATGTCCGGCTCCCAGTGCTTCCCAAGTGGCGTCGGAACGCACACGATGATGACGTCTGCCTCTCCAAGACGACTGAAGTCGGTCGTTCCCTCGAAGCGAGCGGAATCGCGAAGTGTCGTGATCAGTTCCGCACCAAGGTGAACCAAGTAGTTGCGCCCCGCCTTGATCGCGTCAATCTTCGACTGATCGATATCGAAGCCGAGAATTGAAAGGCCGCCTTGATGCAAGGCATGCGCAAGCGGAAGGCCAACATATCCAAGGCCGATCACACCGATCTTGGCTTGGCCATTGTTGATGCGATTGAGAAGGTTGGCTGCGACGTTGTTCATGGCTAAGGACATGGTTCGACCAATGTTTGCTCGAGCGGGAAGAGGCGAGTCTTGGAATGTACCGGGCGGGAAGACGCCGACACACAGGGCAATGTGAGCGTGAGATTAGCCTTGAATCGCGATACTCGGACGCGACTCTGACCCAGGGCGCGTTGTCGGAAGGTTCGCCGGAAGCGCCTTCGGAGTCTCACGAAGTCCAGACGCTGCGTGGTTCTCGCGCGCAAGGGCGTCCATGCACATCATCCACGTTTCGCGCTCGTAACGGAGGATCCGAAGAACATCATCCACCGCGGCAATATCGCGGTTGAGGCTTGCCTTGACGAGCGAGGTGTACAGAAAGGTGTAAACGGCCGCGACATTCTTACAGAGTTCAGGCGCGACCTCAGGTCGCAAGCAACTCACGAGTTCAAGAAGGATGGCTTGCGCGCGCGTCGTCCCGTTGTAGGCGGCCTCGAAGTCCTTCGACTCATATCCTCGGCGCGCCTGCTCTGTAAAGCGGATCGCTCCGTCAATCAGCATGAGGCGGAGCTCCGCTGGCTTTGCGGTCATGACCTTGGTTCGAAGGTACGCGTCGGGGGCGCTCTGGGACATGGTGGACATCGGTAGTCAGATCGGCCGAATGAGACGCGAACTTGGGACTCGTTGCGCGGATTATGCGGGTCGCGAGAGGGAGGTTAGAAGGAGAACGCAGCGGGGAAAGAGGCGAGTGCTGATTGCTGCGACTGCGAGCGTGCAATCGCCCGTTCCATTGCCGCGAACTGCCGCTCGTAGCGCTGCCGCTTCGCCTCAATACGAGCATCGACCGCGCTGATCCGCTTGTTGAGGTTGTCGATGCGCTGTTGGAAACCGCGATCTGCGAGCGTCGTTGTTCCATCAACGGTGTTTGTCAAACGCTGAACAATCTGGTCAACAAGATCGCCGAATCCGAGCTTTCGATACGTCGTCTTCGTTTCGCTGGTCACCGTCACGCCCGGAACTGGCGAGCTGGTTGTGATTGCTTGGATTTCGAAAGCCGTGAAAGCCTCCTCGATCGCAGCAGGATCGGACTCCAAAAGGCTCCGGAACTTCTCCGTATCAAAGGTGATCTGGCTTCTCGCGCCAACCTTGATCCCGAGTTGAGAGAGAAACTGGAACTGCCCATCAACACCACGTGGTCGACCCTGAATCGTTGACAGAAGTTGCTGCCGGACGATTGAGACAGTGCTATTTCCAAAGAGCGGACCCTTCGTGTTCGATGCTGAATCGAACTTGTCGTATTCACCGATCTTGCCAAAGAGATCGTTCATCGACTTTACCCAAGCTTGAACATCTCCGATCATTCCCTCGACATCTCTCGCAACGGTGACTTCGGAGGCACCAATCTTCTTCGCGGTCACCTCAAGTCCCGAAAGAATGTCAGAGAAGGTGTTGGAGTTGCTGGTGAAGATGAACGGGCTCTCGCTCGCAATGGCGCCGCCGAGCACAAGCGCCGCATCGCGTCCTTCGGTTGTCTGGACGAGGCCAAGATCAACCGTTCCGGTGTCAATGAGGAGCTGGCCGCGCGTGCCGGCGTACTGTGATGTCAGACTCAGCCGGAATGGTGTTCCGCCAGAGCCCGCGTTAATGACAGAAGCGTTGACACCAACTCCCGCGGTCTTGATCTTCGCGATCACATCGTTCAGTGTGTCAGTCGCCGCAAGTGCCACGGTTCGCTCGAATGTTCCATCGATCCCCTGCCCTGGTGCCAAAGCCTTTCGCGCGAGTCCTAGTGATCGTGCCACAGAGCCGGTGTTGTCTTTGACCTCGAGTGCCTGAAGCGGGCTGCCCGGATTCGTGTCGATCAAGACAATCCCGTCGCCCGTGTCGTTGATGCGTGCTTCGACGAAGAGACCGCGTGCATTGATCTCGCTGATGACGTCGTACACCGTGACATCGGTTGGATCGATGTCGATGATGCCGCTTGATCCGGTGGAGTCCGTGATGGTGAAGGTCCCGTTACCGGTTCCCTTCCCAAAGTTGAGCGACGACAGCGAGGTCGCCATGGAGATGTACTGACGTTCAAGGTCTGTTCCGCGCACAAGCGATCCACTCTCATCTGCGAAGATTCCGAGCGCTTTCGCTCCGTTCCCAACGATCGTGAGATTTCCAGTGCCTCCGCTTGTGTCGCGCGCGACCAGTGATCGCCCACTGTCCGCCAACGAGATTGCGACCGCGACACCGTTCGCGGTGGCTTCGGTGTTGATTGCGCGGACGAGTGACTCGACCGTGTCGTACGAACTAAAGTCGCTGAACGAGAAGGAGTTCCCGTTCCGATCTGTGACTTGGAGCATCGCACCAGCGACAATTCCAGCGCCGCCATTGATGTTCGACGTCATGACCGTCGAGATGCCGGCAGCAACTCGGCTTCCATCAACCGTCGATGCTCCGGTGAGTCCGAGGAGACCGAGGTCTCGAGCCGTCCGCTCGCCAACCGTGGTACCGAAACTTGATCCATCGACCGTGCCAGCGAGCACAGAGAGATTCGATCCGTCCGTGGAAACCAACCGCAGTCCGGTTCCCGCAGCATTGATCTCGACCCGTACCTTGCCGCTCGTTTGCTCAAACACCCGGTCTGCGACGTCCTGAATCGACGCAGCACGCGGCTTTGCGGCTTTGTTCTGCACGGCGCTTCCGACGATCGTGGAAGGGCCGGTTGTAATCGCGCCGGTGAAGATGCCAAGGTCTTTCGCAGTGCGATCTGTGCTCGGGCCGGCTGCAAGTACCTTGAGTGGTCCCGCTCCGCCGAGGGTGTCCGTGAGGTTGAACCCCTTTCCGTCGGCGCGAAGCGAGAGTACGACGGCGGTTGAACTCCCAAGGACTTCGGTCAGACGAGCATTGACGCGCGAAAGGAGTTCGCCCACGGTCTTCACTGCGGGCGTCTGCACTTCGTCGCCAACGACAACAGCACCAAGCTTCACACCAACACTCACGCCTGTCGACGTCACGACGCTGAAGTCATCTGCTTCCGTATTGTTGAACCGGATTCCAACACCGTTGTTGAGATCACTCAACTGCGTGCTTGCCGTGATCGGCAGGTTCTGGCGCCCGAGATCGATGTCGTACGTCGTCCCGCCATTGGTGATGCGGAAGTCGGTCGTACCATCACGAACCAAAATCCCAGCACCATCATTGAGTTCCGACAGCGCGGACCCCATGCCTAGGCCATTCAGCGAGGTGCCCACGATCTCAGAGTTCGCGACTGATGCAACGATTCCGAGTCGAGTTCCGATTGTGCCACCGCCGACATTCGTCACACTGAACTGACCACTTCCACCACTGGTGTCGCGCAACACAATCCGCTCATTCTCGATTGATGCGTCGATCGCGATGACAGTGCTCTCGTTTATCTTTCCAACGATGTCTTGAAGTGTCACGACAGTCGAGAGGTCAATCGTCGCTGTCTCGCCATTTCGATCGGTGAGCTTGATCGCGCCTTGGCCAACACCTTCGCCACCTCGGAGCGAACTCAGCAGAGTCGGACGCGCGATTGCAGCGTCGCCGAACTCGAACGTCATGCTGGTCATCCCAAGTGGCGTCGCGTCGCGCGTTGCGAAGCCTCGAGAGAGGTATTGACTCGTAGAGACGAGTCGAGTGACGTTGAAGTTGTATGTTCCTGGTGGCGTGCCGGGCTTGGCCGCCGCGGTGAGTACAGACTCATCACCTGAGAGCGACTTCATCTGCTCAAACACGCGTCCGACCCGGAACTTCGTCGACGCCGATCGAAGTCCGAGGAGCCGCGCATTGACATCGAGGAGCGCTGTCTTCGAACTTTGGGCGCGGGTGATCTGCGTTTGAATCGGAAACTTCGCCCGAGCATCGAGCGCGAGCAACTGCTCAATGATCTGAGAAGTGTTGATCCCGCTTGCGAGTCCAATGCCTGATGTGATTCCGGACATGGCTACCTCCGCCGAGCGAACATCGCTTGGCAAGATGCATGCCAACGCGAGACTCTACGCTGCGTCCTTCATCGGCTGATTCATGCGCTCGCCTTGGGTTGCACCGCCTACACGCGCGTGATGCGCAGGAATGGCCGAAGACGAGCATGCCTTCACAGTCTCGCGCCGCCGTAGCTCCAGGAGATCGCCGGTCCACGCGCCTAAAACGCGCCGAAACCGCCGCTCCGCGCGCGACACAATCGCCGCAAAGCGTGCGGTGTCTGGTGAAGTCAGTTGGGGTTGAGTTGGAACCCTGTTCCGCAGTATCGACATGGCGATCTCCCCTTGCTGGAACCCGACGCGCTCATCACGCAGATGATCACAGTTGGCTTCGCGAGGAAGCGAACTGAGAGCCGGATCGGCTATCGGGGGACACAACTCAAGTCAGGGCCGCTTTGGGCGGTGATGTCGCGTTGCTGCTATTGCTGTCGTTGGGGGGTTCGATGCGGGTGTAGTGGTGAAGACAGAGTTTGCCACCGCCAGGCGCAACTGAACGCCTGTGCTTGACACCAAGTTTCCCGGACTGAATTCTCCGTAAACACCTTTCGGTGCGCTAGATACGCGATCCGTCGAATCCGAAGCGCGCCATGAGACCATCGAACTGATCAAGACTGTAGAACTCGATGATGAGTCGTCCTGACCCTTTCTTGCGCCCGAGTTGGATGTTCACGCGTGTGCCAAGATGCTCACCCAGTTTCCTCTCCAGGTCCGCCGCGTTGGCGCTCCGAGGTGTGTTGGCTGGATGCGTGGGATCCGTCTGCGCGGCCTTCGTAGCGCTTCCAATGAGGACGTGTTGAATGCGGCGCTCCAACTCGCGCACAGACCACCCAGCAGTCGCTGCCTTCCCAGCAAGCTCATGGCGTATGTTGAGGTTCATCACAGCCAGCAGGGCTTTGCCGTGACCTTGAGAAAGTCGGCCGGATCGCACAAAATCCGCAGCGAGTGGATCGAGGTCACTTAGACGCAATAGATTTGTGACCGACGCTCGATCAAGGCCGACTCGATCCGCAAGCTCCTGATGCGTAAGCCCGAAATCCTCGCAGAGGTGCCTGAGTGCGTGCGCGCGATCCATTGGATTGAGTTCCTCGCGTTGGAGGTTCTCGATCAGCGCAAGCTCTGCGGAAACCTGCTCGCTGACGTCTGAGACAATCGCCGGAATCTCTCGAAGACCCAATCGGTTCGCAGCTCGCCAGCGGCGTTCGCCCGCGATGAGCTCAAATCCAGAACCTATCGGACGTACAAGGATTGGCTGCATCAAGCCCGCATGGGCAATCGACTCGGCAAGCCGAGCGATCGAGTCCTCGTCAAATGTCTTTCTCGGCTGCCGTCGATTGGGGACGATCAGATGAGTTGGAATGCTACGAATCTCACCCGGAAGGACGCCTCGAACGACATCCTGCTTCTCACCTGACTTGCCCTGCTCAGGCGGCGCTGACTCGCTTGCGGGTGTGCTCTTTGGCGTATTCGTTGCTTCGGCACCAGATGGTGGTTTGATCTCGACCGTCTCCTGAAGCAAGCGGGCGGCTCTGGGCTCATACAAAACTTCGGGGGTGATCGGAATGCGGGGAGCTCCCTTCGGCAATCCGATCTCAATAGGAGTGCCGAGCAAGGCACTCAAGCCGCGTCCAAGCTTTCGACCCGATGGTTTACCGGATTGATCCTTGTTGTCAGAATCCGACATTGCTTCTCCTCTCGTAGATTTTGGGGGTCAACCCACAGATGTTCCACGTGGAACATCCGGCGACTCGCCATGCTACCAAGCCGTTTTGCGCCTCCTTGAATACTGCGCCCATTTGCAGGAAAGATTTTGAGCCTCGAATTCAGAGGCGCTTCGGACGCCTCGTGGCAGGGAGGAGGCTTCGTTCAGATGGAGCCTCTTACTGGCTTTGTTCAGTCACCCCCCCAAAGAGCCACTTCCCGGTTCGCGAGACAGACGGCGACCATGACTGACCCTAGACCGCAGGGCACGCGGCGGATCTCTCACCGTTTCCCAAACAGCCGCTCTGCCGAACCATTGCTAACCACCGGGGATTGGTTGCAGGCGGGGGGCAATCAGATCGCTTGGGTCTTCAGATTTGGCGGTCACAGCCATCACGGCTCATACCCCTCTGCACCTTGATCTCCGTTCAGTTCCGTCGCAGCGGCTGAGCTTGCAGGTGCTTTGCTTTCCTTCGATCTCACCCCAGCCCAAGCGTGCAAGGCGTAAGTCGACGGTTGAAAGGCTCTCACATCCGATGTCCGATTGCGCCCACTCTTGCCACCCGCCTTGCCGTCAAATCGGCAATCAACGAACAGATGTTCCACGTGGAACCTACTTATAGGACGTCTAAACTCCCACTGGAAATGATTCTGCCTGTCGACTCACAACCGAACAGCACGGTGACGCCCTGGCATCGATATCGGGGTGTCGTCGCTGTGATTTGCGCAGCGCTTGCCGCTCACATCCAAGCAATCGGTTGCGGTTGGATTTGGGACGACGACTCATACGTGACCGCGAATCGTGTTATTCAATCTCCGTCTGGCTTGTTGGCACTTTGGTGGCCCGGTGCAACACCTCAGTACTACCCGTTGATGTTTCTGGGATTTTGGATTGAACACGCGCTCGTTGGACTCGAGCCGCTGTGGTTTCACCTCACCAACGTTTTCATGCACGCCACAAACGCAATGCTGTTGGCGGTCGTGCTGCGGCGGCTGCATGTCCCACACGCGCTTTGGATTGCCGCACTTTTCGCGACCCACCCGATGGGGGTCGAGTCGGTTGCATGGATTACGGAACGGAAGAACGTTCAGTCCATGCTGTTCGCGCTCCTCAGCATTCGCGCCTTCCTTCCGATTCTCGAGCAACGGCAGGGGAGGCCCACCGCATCATGGGTTCTGTCCTTCCTCTTCTTCATTGCCGCGCTCCTCTCAAAGACAACGGCTGTCTTTGTTGCACCATGTCTCGTGATGCTGGTGCTTTGGAAAGGACGAAGCATCGATCGACGTCTCGCTCTCGCGCTCACTCCATATTTCGCAGTTGGACTCGCGCTTGGGCTTCTCACTGCGAAGCTTGAGCAGACCCACGTTGGTGCTGTTGGATCAGACTTCACCCTCTCGTGGTTTGACCGAGTCCAACTCGCAGGACTCACGACGAGCTTCTACATCCAGGCGTTCGTACTTCCGATTGAGCAGATCTTCATCTACCCTCGATTCGAACCCAACGCCGCAATCGCTTCGCAGTGGTTGCCGTTCACGACTTGCACAGTTCTACTGATACTCGCCCTCGCGAAGTGGAGGTCGCGGCGCGCACCGTTGCTGCTTGTGCTTTGGCTCGGTGCTGGTCTCTTCCCAGCATTGGGGTTCTTCGACGTCTGGCCGTTCCGCTTCTCGTATGTTGCAGATCACTTCGCGTATGCCGCGATGCCTTGCCTCGCCACGATCGCAACCGTGCTCGCGGTACGCGCAGCAGCGTTGCTCCAATTCGGAGGTCAGGTGAAGCGCACACTCGGCGTTCTGACGCTCTGCATCCTCGTCGTCTTGAGTAATCGGGCGATTCCGAAGTACGAATCTGAGGAGACACTCTGGACAGACACGCTCGCTCGAAACCCACAAGCGTGGATTGCCGCGAATAATCTTGCATCGATCCGACTCGCGCAGGCGCGGGATGCGATGGAGATGGGCGATGCACCCGCCGTTGATGCGCGTGCACGTGAGGCACTCGAGTTTGCGTCACGTGCAGGTGCAATCAAGCCGACCGAGTTCACCAATGCTGTCAACCGCAGCGAAGCGCATCGATTGCTCGGGAGGACGCAAGAGGCGCTGTCTGAGATTGAGTACGCGGCAACACTCGCACCACAATCATCTGATGTGCAGTGGATACGCGGCCGCGCCCTCACGCTGGTCGATCGGAATGGCGAGGCTCGTGACGCCTTTCGACTCGCTGCGGATCTTGCACGGAACCCAGCAGAGGAGATTCTCGCGCGACGTGAACTCATGAGACTCGCGGTGGCGATACACGCATATGGAGAGGCGGCCGATGCGTGCGCGCGCATCGTCGCACTCACCCCGCAAGATGCGGACATGACAGCAAATCTCGGATCGCTGCTTCTTGCTGCGGGGCGAAGCGAGGCCGGAAGACAAGCACTGTTGCGGGCGGCACGATTTGACGCGTCACGATTCTCAAGTCCCGAGACTTGGATTCGCGTGAGTCTCCGATACCTCCGACTCGCCGCTGAGTCGAAGATGGGTTCAAGTGAAGCGAGCGCGGCTCGAGCTCTCGCGGCAAGGGTGGTCGCAGCATCAAACGCCGATCCTGCCGCTCGATATCTTCAGTTGGCAGTGGAGCTTGCGCTCGGTGATGGCGCAGCGTACGAAGAGATCGATGCGATCGGCCGTCGCGCGAGAGAGGCCGGCAACTCTGAACTCGCAGACGACATCGAGCGCCTCCTCACGAGATACAGGCCCGCGCAGGGCGGTACTCAGTAGACTGTTGACGCTCAACTGAAGTTGGGCGCGCGCACGGGTCCGAAAGCGGTGTGAATCCGCTACGAAGGCGTCACCGTGAACCGCGAGAGATTTCCTCGCGGCACAGTCGGGTCGAGTCCCGCGCGCGTTTCTTCATGCCTCCGCTCCTGAGGCATGGTCGAGTTTCCGCGCGCACGCATGGCGTGAGTACGCGCAGGATCTCGCCATGACAGCAGGGGATCTCCGCGGAGGCGCGTTGTGTTCCGTCGCGTCGGAGTCGCGATATGCCGCGGCCGCTTCTGCCGCGTGTCAGGAGATTTCGATGCAGTTCCACCCGTTCGCCCGTTCCACCGTCGCAGCCGCGATCACAGCTTCCTCGCTCGCGTCCGTCGCCCGCGCCGATCTTGTCGGCAGCTGGACCGTCGGAAGCGGCGCAAGCGCCAGCTTCCTCCAGTTCGAATTCACGAACTCGAACACGTATCTCTATGAGGTTCGCTACGACGGCTCGCTGCGCGGTGACGACCTCTTCGCGATCGTCGCGGCGGCACAACCTGGCTTCTTCAACTACGAGGTCGTCTCGTTCAGCTTCGGAGACGCGCTGTTCACTGTCGCAATCGGCTCCGACGCCGACGGAGGGTTTGGCACGCCGCCTGACTACCTCGACTACTGGCACTACTGGACGCGCGGCTCCGCGGAGGCGCAGTGGACTGCGTCGATGACCGGCTTCGCCGACCGAGTGGTAACGAACGGATCGTGGGACGGATGGGTGTTCAACTCGAACGCTGCGCCGTCGATCGTTCCAGCGCCAGCGACGATCGTGCTGCTCGCGTCTGTTGCTGCGGTGCGTAGGCGCCGCCGCTGACGCGCGATCAATCCGAGGGCGCCCGCCGCATCACTCGAGCGATCGCAGATACGCAACCACATCGCGGATCTCGCGCTCGGTGAGGATCTCG
Source organism: Phycisphaerales bacterium (assembly GCA_044352505.1). Lineage (GTDB taxonomy): Bacteria > Planctomycetota > Phycisphaerae > Phycisphaerales > SM1A02 > QWPT01. The sequence goes on along the minus strand of JBILDS010000026.1, from coordinate 9,809 downwards.
CGCATCGACGGCATCGCGCTCGCGCCGACATTCGCATAGCCCTTCGCGATCTCTGCGTTTGGTTCGACCAACGCAAGGAGGATGGAGCGCGGCGAGAGGCGCGCTGCGATGCCGTCGAGCGCGGGCGCCGCGTCGCCGCCCGACCCCGCGATCGCATGGCACTTGAGGCACACGGCGCTCATATGCGTGAAGACGACCGTGCGGCCGCGCTCGGCGTCGCCGCCTTCGAGCGCGAGAGTCTCCTCGCGCGCGAAGGCGTCGCCCGCGAACGATGCACTCCACACCGCGAGCGATGCGGCCAGCGGCCCATCGGCGCGGCGTGCAGCAGCCTCAACGATCTCCAATCGCAGTCCCGAGTCGAGCGAGCCATCAGTGAGTTGAGCCATGAGCGGTGCGAGGACTTCGTCCGCTACAGCACCGAGTGATGCGAGATCAATGATTGCGCGCTGTCGTTCTATGCGTTCGCCATGCTCGACGCCATCTGCGAGCGCGGCGAGCGCGCGGTCGTCGCCACGACGGAGGAGCGTCGAGCGCGCCTCGGCGCGCAGGAGCGCTGCGTCTGACGCAAGCGCAGTCTCGATCGCCGAACCGATGCGCGCCGCATCGCCCGCGAGCGATCGCAGGCTCGAGACGCGCTCCGCGACCGACAGGCTCGCGTCGCCGACCGCGCGCAGCGCTTCGTCGGGGTCGAGCGAGACGCCGTGCTTCGCGGCGACATCGCGCGCGGCGCTGCGAAGCGCTGCGGTGGTGCTCTCGGAAAGCGGGGCGAGCCGCCGCGCGAGTACAGACCTGAACGCGGCGTTCGCGTCGGTTCCTGGCGCGCGCGCCGCGAGATCGAGCACGCGGTACGCGCCGTTCACCCTGTTGCGAGGTGCGGCATCGGTCCACGACGCGAGGGCATCGAGCGCCTCGAGCCGGATCGGAAGCGGATTCGCGTTGTTGACCGCAAGATCGGCAAGCAGCGCGGCCGTCTCGGGCGTGCCTTCCGCGAGGCACGCCTCGATTGCGCGCCGCATGTGCGGAAACTCGCTGCGATCGACCGGCGCCGCGCCGATCGGCTGCTCGCTTCGCCCGCTCGGGAGCCACCACGCGATCGAGCAGTGGTCGCCGCCGCCGCCCTCCGCGTGGAGCGCTTGAATCGCGTAGCGTCGGCCTTGCTCGAGACGAATGGCCTGCGAACGTTGCGCGGGCTGCGACGCGTAGTCGCCCGGATTCGTGTAGCCCTCGACGCGCGCGACCTCGACGAGCGTGGTGGGATCGTCGGTCGCGCCGATCCAAAGGATCGAGTCGTCGTCGCTTGCGATCGCGAAGATGTAGTCGCCCGTCTCGGGAGCCTCGATCGTGCCGCTGATGCGGGCGACGAACTGGTTGCCCGCGTTGCGCGGCGACTCCGCGACCGCGAGGTCGCCCGACTCGTCGGGTGTGCGTGCGAACACGGCGCCCTCGCGAAGGTCCTCGACGGTCCCCGTGCGTCCGAGGCGCCACACCTCGCGGCGCAGCGCGTGACGCACGATCGCCGCCGGCTCGTCCGTCGCATGGTCGGGCTCGGGCGCGAACCGCGTCGCCGACTGCGCGAGGCGCGCGCGCAGCGCGGGCATGGGAATGTCGTTGATCGCACGCGCGGCCTCGTGGCGCACGGTGCGCTCGGGGTCGTCGAGGAACTGCGCGAGGCGCGGGTCGCGCAGCTTGCGCATCGCAAGCACCGCCGCCAGCCGAAGCGACGGCACGGGCTCCGCAGCGAGCTCGCCGAGCCGCGCGCGGTCGTCGAGCCACGCAAGCGCCTGCACGCCCGCATGACGCAGGAAGACATCACGGTCTGCGTTCTCGGCGATCATCGAGACGATCGCGGGATGAGCCTCGCGCGCGCCGATCCTTCCAAGCGCCATCGCCGCGAAGGCGCGCACGCGCGGCGAGTCGTCGGCGCAGAGGTCCATCAGCTTTCCACCGGCTTCCTCCGCGCGGCTCTCGCCGAGCATGCGCGCAGCCTGCGCGCGGATCTCGGCGTCGCGATCATCGAGGAGCGGAAGGACGAGCGTCGTCGGCTCGAGATCGCCGCGCAGCGACTGCGCCTCGAGCGCGCCCGACTCGCGGCGCAGTCGCGCGGCCTGCTGCCCAAGCGCCCAGACCGCATGGATGCGCGCAAGGCGATTGCCCGCGTTGCGCGCCACATCGCCGAGAAGCGCCGTGGTCTCGCGGCCGCGCGCAGCGAGTGCGAACTGCGCGCGCTGGCGCACGCGGCGGTCGCCGTGCGCAAGAAGCGACGCAAGCTCGTCCGCGTCGCGCCCCGCGAAGCCTTCGCGCATGAGGCGCGTCGTCTCCGCGACGCGCGGATCCGCGATCGCCTCCTCGTGCCACACAGCGTAGAGCTCGCCCTTCTCCCCCGACTCCCAGCCACCACCCCAGTCGGTCATGTACATCCTGCCGTCGAAGCCGAAGTCGACATCGGTCGGCAGCACATTCGCGACGAAGACATGCTCGTCGACGACGCGGAACCCGGCGCCCACGGGCTCGACGCCGAACGCGAGGATGCGCGAGTAGCTGTCGCCGCCGAGGAAGTCGCACAGGAAGAAGTGCTCGCGGTAGCGCTCGGGAAGACCGATGCCAGGCGAGAACGCGAGGCCCGACGGGCCAGCGCCGACATGGTCGAGCGGCGGCAGCGTCCACGCTGGCTGGAGCGGCGACGGCTCCTTCACCTTGTGCGGAGCGAGATCGGGGCGCAGATGCCAGATGCCCTCCTGGTTCCACGGCCCGCGCTGGTTCGCGCCCTCGAGCGTCTGGTAGTCCATCGACCAGCCCGTCTCGCCGCCCTCCATGATGTAGACGAAGCGGGCCTTGTCGCCACCATCGGAGTTGTTGTCTCCCGTGAAGAGGTTGCCGTAGTTGTCGAAGGCGAGCTCCTGCGGGTTGCGCAGCCCCGTCGCGAAGAGCTCGAGCTCGCTGCCGTCGGGGTTCATGCGGAACACCGCGCCAGAGCGAGGATCGTGAAGCAGCGCGCCGTCCGCCGTGCGCACGCTGTAGCCTCTGTCGCCGATCGACCAGTAGATCTTGCCGTCGTAGCCGACCGCGAGGCCGTGCATGTCGTGGCCGCGCAGCGCCACGCGCACGCCGTAGCCGCTCGACTCGCGCACGCGCCGCTCGGCGACGCCGTCGCCATCGAGGTCTGTCAGCCGCCAGAGGTGGGGAATGTTCGTGTAGAAGATGTCGCCTTCGAACGCGAGGACGCCCGCTCCCGTTCCGTCGAGCGGCTCGTTGAAGGGACCCGCGAAGACCGTGCGCGACTCGGGCACGCCGTCGCCATCGAGATCGGCGAGGCGAGACACCCTGTCGTCGTAGCGCGAGTAGTAGGCCATGCCGCCCTCGCGCTTCGCCGCCCACTTCTCGTACATTCGCGGTCGGTCCTCGACCGTCTCCGACGCAAGGTCGTCGAGCAGCCAGAACGAACTCGAACGGTTGTCCTCGACGCCGCGCTCCTGGCGGTCGCTCTCCGCGAAGTAGAAGTTCCCGTGGTCGTCGATGGTGAAGGCGACGGGGTCGTCGACCAAGGGGTAGACCGCGATGGTCGCCTTTCCGAAACCCCCGAGTGGCTTGATCTTGGCGCTGGACGCCACCTGAACTTCGGGCGGGGCAGGGGGGGTCACCTTCGCGGGGTTTGCGCCGTGCCCATCCCCGTGACTCTGATCCCCATGACTCCCATCCCCATGCGCCGTCTGCGCGTCAGCTCGATGCGGCGCCAGGAGAATCGAACCGGCGAGGAGAACTACAAACGCGAACGGCGCGAGCATCTCGTCATGCTACCGCGACTCGCGTGTGTGGCCACCAACTCCAACGATCAACAACCGCAATGCAGGAATAGCGGGCAGCGGGGGATTTCAACGTGCTCGATCCCAACGGCAACAGCGCGTCCTCACTCAGATGCGGAATCGCGCTTCTTTCAGTCTTTATGACTTCATTTAAGCCTTCGAAAGGGATCCGCGGTTCCGTGAGCGCGCCTTGTCGGGTCACAACTACTCTCTTAGGCTACCAAACTCGCGGTTGATCTTGTCATTCTGACTGGTATCCGCGCTTGCTTCCCGTCGCGTTGATCTGTATTTGTGCGAATGCGGAGCAAACCTCAATCCAAAGCTAGCTTCACGCCGAAACGTCGCGCTCCACAACGGGTACGCGGTGCCCCTAACCACCGGGTCTCCGTGATCCGGTTCGAAGTTCACCTCAACCATTTCTCGGAGTTTCCATGCGTAAGACCATTGCCTCTGCATCGATCCTTGCACTCGCCGCCTGCGCGCTCGTCGGATTCCGCGCGCCCGTCCAGACTGAGACGGCGCCAGCCCCTGCAGCAAGCGCCGCAGAGGCGACCATCTACGGCATCGACAACGTCCATTCCCATGCCATGTTCCGCGTACACCATCTTGGGGCGGGCCAGTTCTGGGGGCGCTTCAACGATGTGTCGGGTTCGATGAGCTTCGACGCCTCTGGTGCCCCGACCGCGTTCGACATTTCCGTCGCCACTGAGAGCGTCGACACCGCAGAGCCCCGTCTTGATAACCATCTCAAGAGCCCAGACTTCTTCAACGCCAAGGAGTTTCCAGCGCTCACCTTCAAGTCCACGAAGGTTTCACGCAACGCGGATGGAACGTTCTCCATCATGGGCAACTTCTCCATGCACGGGGTGACGAAGGAAGTCACCGCCGCGATTGAGGTCACAGGCATTGCCGATATGGGAATGGACGCGCGCGCTGGTGTAGAGGCGATCTTCACCGTCAAGCGCAGCGACTTCGGAATGAAGTACGGACTCGACAAGGGGACGCTCGGCGACGCCGTCCGCGTCACGGTCGCTCTCGAGGGCGTAAAGCGATGAGTTGCGTCGATTCGCTCGGTTGACTGCAACCAGACCTTGCCTCATCGCGGATCAAACACTGTCACAACTCGTGACCCTCGAACGCTCGCTTGAGTCCGCACGGCCCCGCGGACCCCGGCGAGCGTCGTGGCTTTTGTGACCCCTCTCGCATCCAGCCAGGTTCTGTCTGACGGATCCCCGAAGACCAAAGCTTGACTCTTGGGAAGCGCGCGGCGCCCGGATGGCAAGGAGGCGAAACGAAGCGGTATCCCATGATCCATGGACGCGATACAGCGAGTCGAAGCCGACGCCGCCAACCGGGATGCCGCGCGATTCGACGTCAGGGGATCCGTCAGACAGAACCTAGCCCTGCCTCGAGAATTCAGGGAATATGCATGCCGTCGCTTTCCTATCGAAATGCGCCTGCCTACGCTCGGCACTCATTGGTCGATTGATCGCGCTCATCTGTGATCAATGGCTCAGTCTTTGTTGATCGACATCAAAGATGACTCTTCCGACGTTTCAGGGTTGAAACCCTCGGAATCGGATGTTCCAGCATTGTGGATCGCGGCATCGCTGGTCTCGGTTCGGGAACGCGCAGTTCCGCGGAGTCCGCGCGACGTAAACCGAGCTCTTGGAGTTGCAGATGGGATTGCGGAAAGAAGAGGGACCAAAGTTCGATGATCGCGCGCTGCAAGCTACGGTTCAACGATTTGCAACGACGGAGCGTGGAACAAGTGAGCCCATGACGGAGCCCATGACGGAGCCCATGAGCGCGAGACTGGCCCTGAGATCGACCATAGAACTGAGTGCAAGACTCAGTGCAAAACTGGGCGCACATTTGCCGCGTCGCGCACTCATTCATGTAGACAGCTTCACACTCGCGCGCCGCATATGACAGAACAGTGAGATCTCGTCGCTCCGATTCGAAGACGGCTTCGATTCCGGCACATGAACAAGATCTACAGCGCAACCACAAATGAGGAGGAATTGCATGACCAAAGGTGCAGGTGGACATCGAGAAGACGGCGATGACAATGACGAACGTGAATGCGGCAAACATGCGCGTCACCAACCCGATGCAAGCGACTCAGACAACCGTGAGTCCACGAGCGACCCCGATGAAAGAGGGCGGCATAAGGCAGGCGTGACGCCAGAACCTGTTCAGCGGCTTTCCCGACACGATCCCGACATTCAGGCGAACACATCTTCGGGAAGCCAGCACCCAATGGACGAGGCACACATCCCAGAAGGTGCGCCAGCAACAGGAAACCCCGCCGAGACTTCGGCAACGTCCCCAGCCGTCCCGCAACCACTGCAAGACGAGACTCCGCAGAACACCATTGCAACATCGACCACACCATCGACCAACGTGAACACATCAACAGACTCGAATGAGCCGTCGAGGGAACCCACGGCCTCGACCAAGCGTGCTGCGTCGCGATATTCGAAACGTCGCAAGCCGACATTTGACGCGCACACGCTGAGCCACTTCATCAGTACGACGCGCATTCCGCGACTCCTCGATGCAATTGTCGCGCGAAGTCTCCGGCACAACACTCGACTTGATCACATTCTCATTCATGGTGCGCCCGGAAGCGGTACGGCACTCCTTGCACATGCCGTCCTCCGTGATTTCGCACCACCGAGAGTGATTGAGGTCGATGCTGCACTCGGTATCGAGAGCAGTCAACTCCGTCAACTTATCGAGCGAGTCGGACCTCGCGGCGTGCTCTTCGTCCACCACATCGAAGCACTGAACCCAGAGTGCGATGATCTCTTGGTAGAAGCGATCGCTCCACGCGGTCATCACGGGCGGCCAACGCGCCGTGTTGGACCAACTGATCCAAGCCAGTCGGAGTTCGATCGCGCGATTGCGGAATCTGCATCAGCTGATCGAGCCACCGCATGGAGCGACGCGCCAGAACAGAAGGGAACCACGCGCTCCCAGAGGTCAGACTTCTCGCTTCTTGCCACAGCGCACGCAGTCTCCAACATTGGGTATCTCCTTCGAAATCAGTTCGACCACATGTTTCACCTCCGAAACGACCCAAAGGCGCTTCGCGCTGCACTCGTACGCGCGCTTCGGCGATGCTCGGGTGTCGCAATTGATATCGCTGCACTTCCGCAGTTGGAGCTCGTACTTCGATCGCTCTGCGATTCAGCGGAGCCAATCTTGCGCGCGATCGATGTCAGAGCCGACGCTGAAGGGCTTGATCGCATCGACCCACATGTCATGCGCTCGATTCTTGAAGAAGATCTCGCGCAGCGTTTGCCCGACGAGGCGTACGCAGCATCACTTCGAAGCCATCTCGGTGGTCGAAAGATCAAGCGTGTCACCACCGAAGAGGTCAACAGAATCGCGTCGGAAACTGGATGGGGTGCGCTTGCGTCTGAAGGCGCGATTGCAACGATGCTTCGCGAAGAGCGCCGCGTGCAAAGACCTTGACTTCGGTCGCACTCTCAAGCGCGACCACGAAGACCCCAGTGGCAACGTTCATCACCCTCTCAAGGCGCTTCGAAGACTACGCGTGTTGTTGTTTCGGAAGGGACCGCAGTTCCTCTAGAGACGCTGCGCGGAACGACCCCGGTGGATTCGGATAGGCCGGAGGGGAGTCGTCGGCTTCGTCTGTATCAAAAGAGATCAACGCCTCTTCTCGCTCAACCGTGCAGCACTCAATCCACAACTGTTCACCACCAGAAAGTTGAGGCCACTCTTCGAGGAGCTGCTCTCGAAAGCTGCGCCTTTGACCGGACGAATCATCTCTGGCGTAAACTCGCTGGCTCTGCGTCTCATGAGGGGAAGCAAGCAGTGTGTCGCTTTCGCTTGATTGAGCCGTGTCCTGCGGTGGATCCCACCACGAATCTACATCAGGTTGATACTCGTCTGCTGGGAAGGGAGGCTCGAGTGGTGGTTGATCCGCCACAAGTGGACCAAATCTCGCGTCGACAGCTGCGCGGATAGATGCATCGCGCATGCACTGTTGCCATGCAATCTCAAGGAGCCGTGACTCCGCCTCCTCCTGCGTGGCGTGCGCCGAGAGATCCACGCCAAATCGATGCCGATACGCGGCGATGTACACCGTCGTTGGTGGGGGGGCGGCGGCGATTCGATTCGCCCGCGCTTCGATACTGTCTGCGATCGCGTCGATCATGCTGTGGTAGACCCCGAGCGCCTTGTCCTCATCGGCCTCGTCGAGTCTGCACTTCCGTGCAACCGCTTGAAACCGCTGCTCCTGATCGTGTGTCTTGGAATAGAGATCGTCCCGCATTTTCGGTGTTCCTTTCCTTCCTGAAACGAGAAGATTGATGCGCTGAATCAGATGAACCTGAACTCGCGAACCGGAGAGGTGCGAGTCGCACTTTCCCGATGCGGAGATCACCACTTCGGGAACATTGAGTTCATTGATTGCAGCTCGAACGCGATCACGTGGTGATGCGCTTCACAACCACAACGTACCGCGCCAAATGACCGCTTCCCGATTGTCTGTATGTTTTACAGGAAGATTTTTGGAGCAACGTCATCCGCGCCCGCTGCGTAGGCGGCTGTCACGAACGCGCCCATCTCTTGATACACGATCGATCACTCGCACGTCCAACACCATCGAAGGTCGATGTTCGTTACGTTTGATCAGACGACTCAATGCATGGAAGTCCAGCTTCAGTGGCACGCCAGAGACCGAGGATCTCCCTCGCCCGCCGCCACTGTGTGCGCCGATCCTCCAACGCGCCTTGAACGAACAGCATTGGCCGCAACGACAGCCAGTGCGCCGACCATCGATGCGGACGAATCACCAAGGTCGACATTTGGCCGGACAGAGAGTCGGTGCAGTCAATCCGCGCAATGGCCTCGACGGGAATGTGGCGTGTTGCGCTGCCCGACCGAATGATCACACCGCGCGGATGCACCAACCAGACACCGCGATATCGCTGCGACCACGCAGTCGTATTCCGCGTCGCCATGATTGAGCGAACAAAGAACCAAAGTAGCACCACAAGTACAACGATGAGCGGAACAAGATCGAGGCGAAACACCCCGCGCAAACTGAGGTCGATGGCTCGGTCTGCGACCAGTGCCGCAACATAGATAGCCGCCGGACCCGTGAGCGCTGCAGATCGGTGTATCGCCACAACACGACCTTGAAGTACGAACGCGTCGGCAAATCCCTCTGCGCCACACTCGGGACAACGCACATCTTGGTCAATTCCGACCCGAGAGTGACCGCACGATGGACAGATTGGGGTTGCCGAAGAGCGATCCACCGCGTCACTGTAGCGCCGGTCTGTTCGCGCGCAAAGAATCGTTCAGCGATGAGTTCGCATCCTTGCTGCGTCCACAACGAGTTGTTCGCTGCGGCGTCCGCTTCAGATACGTCACGAACCAGAACTCGAAGGGCGCAAGAGTCCACCGATCGGCTGTGACCGTCGCGCCAGCACCAAGAACAGCACGCCGACGCCAATCATGACGAGTGACAGCACCATCGGTAACGTCAGCCCGCCGAGCATTGAGACTCCAGGATCTGGTTCGCGGAACTGCTCAGTTGTGTATCGCAAGATCCCGTAGCCAGCGAGGAACGTCGCTGAGACGACGCCTGCCCTGCGCGGCCGAAGCCACACCAGCGACATAATGACTAGTACTGCTGGACCTTCCGCCAACGCTTGAAAGAATTGGCTTGGGTAGTAGGCGGTGAGCAGGGGCGTGACTGCTTGAACAACCTGCGAATGTGCCGCGTCGGCGTGGTTGTAGCACGTCGCGACGAGCCATTCGACAAATCGTGCATCGCTCGCACGGTCGGTTGCGGGAGCGAGTGCACGCAGCGGCTCCAGCGCACTCGGTATGCGGTGAAGGAGCTCCAACTCGTGCGGGTACTTCACACTCCACCATGGTGGACTTGCCTGCATAGTCTCGGGAAGTGCCCGACCCCACAGCTCGCCATTCACCCAGTTTGCAAGCCGGCCAAACATCAGACCCCAG
>JBILDS010000183.1:0-6521 GCA_044352505.1 Phycisphaerales bacterium | reverse complement strand
CGCGTTGCGGTTGCGGGCGCTCCTGATCGAACGCGGACTTATTCTTGCGCTCGGGCGCGCCGATCACTTCTGTGATGGCGGCCCAGAGCGGCTGACGTCGGAGGAGTTGCGGCAGCTCGGACGTACGCTTTCAGGTGCTGTGCGTGATGTGGTCACGCAGTTCGACCCTGCGCGTCAGCGGTTTGATCGCGCTGTCTCGCTGGCGGCCGACTACGCGCTCGCGCAGCGGCTGCCGCTGCGGAAGTCGACGCGCGCGGGTGCACGACACGTCACAGGCATCAACCACTCGCTGCTGGCTGAGGTCGCGCACTGGCAGGGGCTGATCGATCCGCTGGCACACCGCGCCGCCGATGTGGCGCGTGCGCTTGCGGGCGAGATCGGAAATCCGACGGACGCCAGGCTGGTGGCTCGTCGGTACGGCTTCTGCGGACTCGTGCCGCGGACGATCGAGGATCTCGCACGCGAGGATCGCACGACCGTTGCGTTGGCAACGAAGCGCCTTCGCGAGGCTGAGGCCGCGATTCGGCGACTCTGACGCGCAAACAGAGCTTTCCTAGATTTCGTGATTTGAGCGTTCGTGATTTGAGCGGTCGCGGCTGCTGCCGTTCCATTTGGTGCGTGCGATGTCGGTGGTTCCCGCGAATGAACAACGAAGGCGGCTGCGCGATGCAGCCGCCTTCGGGGGATTTGTCGAACCAGAGAACGCGGTCGCACGTTGCGGCCGCGCCGACCACGATCAGCGCTTGCTGAACTGGTAGCGGCGACGCGCGCCAGACTGGCCGTACTTCTTGCGCTCAACCTTACGCGAGTCGCGGCTCAGGAAGCCGTTCTCGCGGAGGATCGGCTCGAGCGTCGAGTCGAAGTTCATCACCGCGCGGCCGAGGCCGAGCAGCGTTGCACCACACTGGCCGGTCGAGCCGCCGCCATTGGCGTTCACCTTGACATCAACCTTGCCCTTGAGGCCGGTCTTGTCGAGCACAGCGAGGATGTTCTGCCTGTCGCGCTCTTCCACGAAGAAGTCGGCGAACTCCTTGCCGTTCACTTCAATTGCGCCGCTCCCGCCCTTGATGCGCACGCGCGCCACAGCCGTCTTGCGACGACCCGTTCCCCAGTACCAGCCCTTCTGATCGGGGCCGCGGAGGATGCGCGTGGAGGTCGAGGGAGCGATGGTCGTGGTCTCTTCGGTCATGGCGTCTTGGTTTCGTTGGGTTCGCGACGCGAGGATCGCAGTCGCGCAAGGTGCTTCAATTGGTCAAACGGGCGTGATTCGTGCGGGTGAGAGACGAGTGGCGATCAACTCGCGGCGCGCGTGTTCGCGCGACGCGGTGCGGACCGCGGTCGTGCGGCCTTCTGCGTTGCGGCAGGCTTCTGGGCTGGCATCTCGTGACGCGCCGACGCAGAGTCGAACGCGATTGGCTCCTGCGATGCATGCGTGTGGGTTGCGCCTGCGAACACGCGAAGACGCGCGTGCAGCGAGCGGCCGTAGCGCCCCTTCGGAATCATGCGGAGGATCGCCTCCGACACGAGACGCGCCGGATTCGAGTCAATCTCCTGGCGATACGAACGGATCTTCAATCCACCCGGATAGCCGGACCAGCGTCGACGCGTCTTCTGGTCGAGCTTGCGACCAGAAAGAACGACCTTCGATGCGTTGGTGACGATCACGGCATCGCCGGAGAGAACGCCGGGCGTGTACTCGGGGCGGTGCTTGCCCATGAGAACAGTGGCGACTTCGGTTGCGAGGCGACCGAGGGTCTTGCCTTCAGCGTCGACGTGACGCCACACGGTCTTGATCTCGCCGGGCTTTGCAATGTAGGTCTGACGGGGCATGGTCTGTCCAAGATAGATCCGCTTGTCACTGATCGAAGCGGTGTGCTCGATCACTCCAAAGCGGCAAAGGTGTGCACGGTTCACCGTGCGGAGAATCGGTGAGGATACCACTCCACCAATGCGTGTCAAGATCGACGCGGGTCGGTCGGTCGCGCCAACGGCCCGTCGACGCGCAGTGTGGGGCAATCGGCGCGCTCCGCCGTAGGATGCCGCGGGCGAAGCGGCGTGTGTAAGCGCGTGCGGCGACAAGACTGCGACCGAAGTCCGTCCAATAACAGGCGAACCATGTCACAAAGTACATCCACTCGGCTCGTTCTGATCTGGACCGCGATTCTGGCCACGGTGATCGCTGCCATGTGGATGCAGTCGCTGAGGAGCGACGACGAGGAGTCCGATTCGAGCGGCGCGCAAGAGTCTGCGGAGGTTGCGCCGATCGGCCTCCAATCGGAACTTGCGGGAAAGATCGTGGTGGTCATGAGCGACATGCGGGCGAGCGCGCCCACGCTGACCCCGAGCACCATCATGGAAAGTGCCGAGCCACTTTCGCGCGTCGATGCGCCGTTTGCGGATCGGCTTGCATACGCAGTGCTCCTTGGACGCGTCGCAGGTTGGGACGACGGAGTCGATGCGCTCAGAGCGCTCGAGCCCGCCAATGACGCGGAGCGGGAGCTTCGCGATGCGGTGTTGACTGCGATGGTGTTGCGTGTGGCGGCAGACGCACTCGATGATGCGGACACGGCCGCGGACACGGACAGCATCACGAGTAACGACACGAGTAACGACACGAGTAACGACACGAGTAACAACGCGGGCAACAACGCGAGTACCGACGCGATCGCCGATGCCGAAACGCAATTCGGTGAGGTTCTTGCGGACGAGACGCGGGAGATGCTGGCGCAGAAACTCGGCTTCTTCGCCCGCGTGTTGCTCGATGATCCCGGCATCGCGAAGGAATCGCTCACGTTGATCATCGTTGGTGTTTGTGTGCTGGCGTGGTACGCGATCGCATTTCTCTGCGGCCTCGCTGCACTGATCTACGCGCTCTTCATGCTGTGGCGCACACCGGTGGCGGCGGCGTCGAGCGATGCAGATTCCGCGCGCGCGACGCTCATCCTTGGCGAGACGTTTGCGATTTGGATGGTGCTTTTCCTCGGGATGAACGTGGGTTCCGCGTTCCTCGGCGGCGCGCTTGTCGACGCGCTCGGGCTGCGCGGAAGTCCCCAAGCGACCAGCGTGGCTCTCGCCTGCAGTACCGTTGGTTTTTTCGGCTCGCTGGTGGCGTTGGTGTATCCGGGTTTACGAGGGCTGCGCGGCACGGCGCTTCGAAGCGCCATCGGTCTCCACGCTGGTCGCGGTGTGATGCGTGAGATCGCACACGGAGTTCTCTGCTATCTCTCCGCAGTGCCGCTCTTACTTGGGGGATTGATCATCTTCGCAATCCTCAACGCCATCGTGACGACGATCTTTGGCGAGGCATCGCAGCCTTCCCACCCCGTGACAGAGCTGTATGCCGGAGCGGATACGCTTCGGATCGCACTCACGTTTCTGATTGCAGCGGTCGCGGCGCCGATTGTGGAAGAGATCGCATTTCGCGGCGTTCTCTACGGGCATTTGCGCGCGACGGTCTTCCCGCGAATCCACTTCGCGTCGATCGTGGTTGCCGCCGTGGTATCAAGCTTCATCTTCGCCGTGATTCACCCGCAGGGCGTGCTCTTCACGCCTGCGCTCGGTGGGCTTGCGGTTGGTTTCTGCATCTTCCGCGAGTTGCGAGGCAGTTTGATCGCGCCGATGGTTGCGCACTCAATCAACAACGCTGTGACGCTGACGATTGGGTTACTGCTGCTTGCGTGAGGTGCGAATGCACGCGTCGCGCTCAGAACGACGCCTTCATGAATTGCTCGCGCACGATGCGACCGCGCTCGACGGTGTACACGCCGCACTCATGGGCATCGACTTGGGTACCGTCGGGCATGCGCAGGCGCCCGACGTAGATCACCGTGAATCCCGTTGCAGAGACGTAGGGCCCCTTCGCCTCCATGGAGAGGATGGTGAAGTGTTCCTTCCACCACTTGCTCTTCTCTTGCACGCCTTTCCAGCCGTCAAAGACGGAGCCGTCGTCTTCGATCGACTCAATCTTGCGGTGGTACCACGTTGATTCGGCCTCGTCCGACTTGCCAGCGTTGAAGAGCGCAACCAGCGATTGACCGATCTCTTCAGCACTTGGACCCTTGCCGCTCGAGAGCTTCTTCTTGCGGAGGTGCTTGAAGCGGGGCGCATCGTCGGCGGCGCGCTCTTTCGCGTGCTTCTTGCTCTTTTCTTCCTTCTCACTCTTCTTTCGCTTCTTCTCGTCCTTCTTCGCGTCCTTCTTGTCGCCCTTCTTGTCGCCCTTCTTTTTGCGCTTTTTCTCGCCCTTCGGCTCGTCGTCGTCGGCTTGCGCGTCCTTCGCGCCCTTGGACGTGTTCGCGCTCTTGGACTTCTTCACGCCCTTCGTTCGCTTGGGTGTGGCGGCGCTGCTCTGCGCAGTTTCTGTCGCATCCGCGGCGAGAGCGGGCGTTTCTTCGGTCATTGACGAGGTTTCCGACTTCGACATGGATGCGATGCTAGCGACGGCGCCACGGCGAATTGCGGCAGGCAATCGCGTGGGCGGAAATCTTTACACGCGTTTCGGACGTTGCGGCGCGCGGGCGTTGCGCTTCGCGCAACGGGCTCTCCATCAGTCCTCGCTCAACTCCACTGTCCAGTACGCCTCGTCAAGGAAGGCCTTCCAAGACTCGTACTTCGGGCTTCCAAGACGCAGGGAGATCGCGGGGTTTCGCTTCGGCTTCACCGGCACTCGGATGAGTCGCATGCCGGCCTGCTCGGGCGTGCGACCGCCCTTGCGCGCGTTGCACTTGACGCACGCGCAGACAAGGTTGGTCCACGAGTTCCCGCCGCCCTGGACGCGCGGCTTGATATGGTCGAGCGTGAGTTCCTTCGTGGCGAAGGTTCGTCCGCAGTACTGGCAGCGGCTCGAGTCGCGCGCGTAGATGTTGCGGCGGTTGAGCTTCACCTGCTCGCGGGGAAGGCGGTCGTAGCCGAGCACTCGCACGATCTTGGGCACAGCAATCGTGATGCGTGCGGTACGCACCCAGTCGTGGTCGAGCGATTCGAATTCGCGGCGGAACTCGCTGAGTTCGGTCCACGTGATGAAGGGGTAGGTGACGTAGGAGCCGTCTTCAATGGCGACAACTTCCGCGATCTCCTTCGCGAGAAGCACAAACGCACGCCGCGCGTCGATCACGCGTATGGCGCTGAAATGTCGGTTGAGGACCAGAACCTTTGCGTCCAGTCCGCTGGCTGGGCTCGGGGTTCCACCCGTCAGCCCGATTGGAAGAGCAGACATCGTCACTCCGGGTCGCGGCATCCTTTCCGCAGACTCACGTAAGTCTACCCTGCCCGCGCGCCGCGGCAAATGCTGGCGGCGGAATCACAATGTCTTCACACGCCGAGGATCTGGCGTTGGTCTTGGAAGCTCTCTGGCAGCAGGATCACCGGCGTTTCCGGGCGCACGTACTCAGCGAGGAGTTGGCGCAGGATTTCGTGCGGGAGCGCACCTTTGCCGAAGGGGCAGGGCTCCAAGAGGCCGGATGCCTCGGTCTCGGGGGTCTGACGGACATCTGCGAGGAGGACGGCCGCGGCCACCGGGCCGAGGTGGGCGAACATGCGCACGAGGTGGTCTTCGACCGTGCCGAGCATCGAGGGGGCGAGCATGTCGGCGGGGGCGAGCAGGACCTCAAAGGGTTCGCCTGCGCGTTCACGAAGGAGTCGTACCGCCGCGTGGACGTCGCCAAGAACGTGGCGGTGGTGCGGTCGGAAGCAGAGCGTGCGATTGTGGGTGCGGAGGGCTGGTGCGACCTCGTCGAGGAAGCACTTGAAGCGGTCTTGCCCGGCGCGCATCCAGGTGCGCGGCTCGTCGGCGAAGAGGTCGGTTGCGAGGGTGCCGCTCCACGTGACGATGCGCGAGGAGGGCGCGTCGACGTCGACGAGCCAGCCCTCCGAGAGCGGGTTGCCGTCGACGAACGACGCAAACGCCTGCATGGCGCCTTCTGTGGGCATGGCGACCTGCGCGCAGCAGGGAGCTTCGACGCCGATCATGCGCGCGAGCACCTTCGAGTCGTGCAGGAGATGGACGGGGCGGCGCATCAGCGGCCCTCGTAGACGCAGCGGCTGGTGCAGGTCTCGCAGACGATGACCTGCGAGAGGAGCGGGAGCGTCGGCTTCAGGCGGTCCCAGATCCAGCGCGCGAGGAGCTCCGCGGTCGGGTTCTCGAGCCCGGGGATCTCGTTGAGGCAGCGGTGGTCGAGCGCATCGTGGACGGGCGAGATCGCCTTCTTGATGTCGCCGTAGTCGACGAGGTAGCCCTTCGCGGGGTCCATGTCGCCTTCGACCACGACCTCGACGCGGAAGGAGTGGCCGTGCATGCGGCGGCACTTGTGGCCGTCGGGAAAGCAGGGGAGGTAGTGGGCGGCTTCGAAGGTGAAGCTCTTGGCGAGGGTGACGCGCATGGGCGGAGAGTGTACGGAGCGTCGCGCGCGGCCGCAGACGCGCGAAGCTCGTGAGCCCGCACGCGCCTATACTCGCCGCCCCTGCGAAGCGATCTCTTCGGATGGGGAGACACCATGAAGCCTCGGGAACTGGAAAACCTCGGATTG
>JBILDS010000182.1:0-6527 GCA_044352505.1 Phycisphaerales bacterium | reverse complement strand
CTGCTTGAATCGCGCGCGGTAGTACGCCGTCTGTGCCACCACACCAAAGGCACCAAGTGAACTTGGCCGCGTGGTTGCAGCGAAGCGCGCATGCGTTCCGTCGCGAAAGCCGCTCTCGGGAAGTGCAACCACGGGTTCAAGCCGGAGCGACGTCTTCGTGCGAGGCCGCGATGTCACTGGCACTGCGCTCTCTCGACTCTTCACGCACTGCACCGATCCATCAGCCGTCACGCGGAACAGCGTGTCGCCCGCGCGATCGACAAACTCGATCGACTCGCCATGACCGCTGAGACCGATGCCATCAGCGAGCGCAAGCGGCGCCACCACCACGCGCACCTTGCGCACCGACACGCACTTCGGTGCCGCGCCCTCAGCGGGGACCGAAATCTTCACGCTGCTTCCATCGACGATGAGCTCGAGTTTGCCGCGTGGCTTGCCGGCTACCACGAGCAACTCATTCGTGAGCGCGACCAGTGTTCCGGTGCAGCGCGCAAGCCGAAAGCGTGGAAGTGCAAGATTGTGGCCGAAGAAGTCGACCTGTCCATCCGGTCGCGCGCGCACTTCGATGTGACGCGCTACGTCTTCGGGTGTCATCGCGGCGAGGACCTCACCGAACGAGCTCGCAAACACAAGCACCCGGCGTAGATCGAAGAGGTCGCGCGCCTCGCGCTCCGCCATGCCAACCGCACTTGTGGCGTTGCGGTGTCGCCAACCCACCACGTCTGCAATGAAGTCAGACCGCGCCAACACGCGCGCCGCGAGATCTGCAGCGCCCTCATTCCACGACAGAAACGCCATCGGCGGCGCATCAGGCTGCACTTCGCGTAGTTCGGCCATGCGCGCAGCCGGTGCATCGCTTTCGCGACACCACGTCTCGACCACACCTTCGTGCATGTACCAGCAGTTGTTGGCGCTGAGAAGCGGCACCTCGACACCAAACTCGCGTGCGCACCGCACGAGTTCGCCGAAGTACGGCGTGCCTACATCGTCATCAAGCGAGTGCCAATGGTCTTCGATTCCGATCGCGATGATCGGCCGCTCGGTGGATCCGCCATTGCGCGTCGCCTGAAGGTCGACACATTCGCGAAGCAGGCGCCGCCAGTAGCCCGTGACACGCTGCATGAAGGCCGGGTTCGCCTCGCGCACGCGATCGCCGGCAAACTCGCCGATCCAACCGGGCATGCCGCCGCCTGCGAAACTACCGCCGACGCAGGGGCCGATACGCAAGATCACGCGGAGCCCCGCCGCACCAGCCTCCCGTACGAATCGACGCACATCGCACTCGCCCGAGAACTCGAATCGCCCCGGGGTGGGTTCATGCAGCGACCACGGCACGCGGGCTGAGACGAGGTTGAACCCCGCGCGGCGGAGCCGAACCAGTTCCTCTGTCCACAGCGTTGGCTCGACCAGCGTCGGGTCAAACGCTGCGCCAATCATGGGAAACCGCCGTACGCCCGCCCGGGCGCCGTCGTAAAAGAAGCTCAGCGAGTCGTAGGAGACAGATGGCATCGTGGCTCAATTCAGTCGTTCGTCCACCAAGGTTCGTATGGCGCGATCGCGTGTTCGTTGGAATCCCAGT
The DNA here is from genome assembly GCA_044352505.1 of Phycisphaerales bacterium. Lineage (GTDB taxonomy): Bacteria > Planctomycetota > Phycisphaerae > Phycisphaerales > SM1A02 > QWPT01. The sequence goes on along the minus strand of JBILDS010000182.1, from coordinate 4,948 downwards.
TTGGGACGCGCGCGTGCGACTCTCCCACAATCTTCTCGCGCGAGCAAAATGCGGGGCATCCTCACGCTTCCGGTCGACGAAGCACGCAGCCTGCGCCCTTGTCCCGGTACAACAGCCTCCCCACGATGACGCGATCTGAGCCTTCCCACCCCGGACTTTTTGCGCAAACCTCTGCCCAGAAGAGGTTTGTGTCTCTTTGCCACCCAACATGCGCGCGCTCCGTCTTGGTGTCGTCCCTGGCACTCGCTGCGATGGTCGGCTGTGACAGCGGCCTCCAACGCATCGACAAAGCCACCAACGAGAAGTTGCGCGCGAGCGCTGCGCAGTTGGGCGGTGACGCGATCTACCCGGAACTTGATGGGAATCGCTACGAAAGTGGTTCGTTCTTTCCTGATTTTCCGAAAGACGCGGATCGACCCCAAACAGAAAACCCCCCCGCAAGCGCGCTTGCCTTCTCAGCGATCCCGCAGGCAGCGGATGACGCCGACAATATCGCGGATCGGTTTGCCCGGCTGGCGCAGGAAGATCCGAACGCCCGGATCTTCAACTTTGAAGACGCAATCGCCCACTCGATGTTGCGCGCCGACGAGTACCTCTCCGCAGAGGAGGCGTACCTGATCGTGGCCATCCGCCTGCTCATCGAGGAGCACCGCTGGGGGCCGATCCCGACCAACGTCACCTCGCTGGGGTTCTCGAATGTCGGCGGCGGTGACGGGAGATTCAACAACGCGCTGAGCATTGTGAATGACCTCGGCGTGTCGCAACGGTTGCCGTTCGGCGGCGAGGTGAGTGCCTCATTTGTGGTGGCAGCTACTGAGCAACTCGACGACTACCTCAATTCAACAGACACGCAATCGGCTGACATCGTGCTCGGCGCAGCAATTCCGCTCTTGCGCGGCTTCGGCGACGTGGCGCAAGAGCCACGCATCCAAGCACGGCGCAACCTGGTGTACGCCGCGCGGGCGTTCGAGCAGTTCCGCCGCGACTTCTACTTCGATCTCGCGAACGATTATCTCACGCTCGTGCAGCAGTTGAAGGGCATTGCCAACGGGGAGCGGCAGGTCGAGCGGAGCGCACAAGTCGAAGCGCGCACCAAAGCATTGGTGGAAAGTGGTCGCACTGAGCCGTTCCAAGCGGATCTCGCCACCCAGAACACGCTCTTCGCCCTCGATCGCTTGAGTTCGCAGCGCGAGCTGTATCGTCTGACGCTCGATCGCTTCAAGGCTCGCATCGGAATGCCCGTAACCGAGTCGATCAAGATCAACCCGATCGAGTTCTCGCTGCCGGTTCCGCGAGTTGCGCCCGATGAAGCGCTTGGGCTTGCGTTCCGGTATCGCCTCGATCTCCAAACCGATCGTGATTTGGTTGATGACTTCGCGCGCAAAGTCGATGTCGCGCGCAACGGCCTGCTTGGCGACCTTGATCTCTTGCTGGCAAACAACCTGCCCACGAATCCGTTCAAGTCGCAGTCGGGGCTTGAGTTTGCGCCAAAGTCGAATGAGTTCAGCGCACGGCTCGTGTACTCGATGCCGCTGGACCGAGTTCCTGAAGAACTCCAGTTGCGTCAGGCACAGATTCTGCTTGAACAATCGAAGCGACGCTTCTACCAAGCGCGCGATGATGCGGCGGTTGCGGTTCGACAGGCGGCGCGCGGTATTGAACGATCGCAGTTCAGCCTTGTGGTGCAGCAGAAGAACGTGGCCGCCGCGTTGAATCGGCAAGCCGCGATCGACGCCGCACCAGACCGAGCCACCGCGCGTGACCGCACCGAAGCCCTCGACCAGTTGCGGCGCGCGCAGGATTCGCTCGACGCCGCCAAGAAAGATCTTCAGCTTGCGATCCTTCGGTACCTGAACACCACAGGACAAATGCGCATTGCGAACAACGGAACACTCATTCCGTTGCCCGGCATGCAAGTCACTGAAGAGTCGACAACGAACGCCAATGAGCAGCGGTCGTGAAAAATTTGTACGCACCCCGCCCCACTTTCGACAGAGGATTTCCTATGACACAGTCGCCACGCACAAACCTTCGGACTCTCGCCGCCAGCGGCGCCCTTGCGCTTGCCATCGCTGCGATCCCGCTTGGATGTGGTGGTGATGCAACTGGGGAGGCGTCGACCATTGCAGCGCGTGACGTGCACGCCGTGCAGAAGGCGTCCTTCGACATGGTGCTTCCCGTGAGCGGTGAGCTTGCTGCAATGCAGCAAGTTGAGATCCGCAACAAACTTGAGACGCGCGCCGTCATCACGGAGATCGTTCCGGAAGGAACGCTCATCAAGAAGGGTGACGTTGTGATTCGTCTCGCGCAGGAAGAGATCCTCGATCGGATCAAGGACGCCACCGACAAGGTGAACACCACGAATAGTTCGGCGATTGCGGCGCAGCAGTCGCTTGCGATCAAGCAGGGTGAAAAGCAGAGTGAACTCGATAAAGCTGATGTGGCTGTTCGCATTGCGGAACTTGCGTTGGACGGTTGGAAGCAGGGTGAGGTTGTCAACAAGCGTCAACAGCTCGCGCTTGCGAAGGAGACCGCAGCAATCAACCTTGCGCGCCTCAAGGATCGATTTGTTGAAAGCGACAAGCTCGTGAAGCAGGGCTTCATTGCGAAAGACGAGTTCGAGCGCGACCGCATTGCCATGATTGAGGCCGAGGCAAAGGTGAAGCAGGCGGCGCTCGATCTTGAGGTCTACGAGAAGTACACGTTCTTCCAGGACGAAGCCAAGAAGAAGTCTGATCTTGAACAGGCACACGCAACGCGTCGGCGGGTGGAGGAGAAGTTCAACGCGGAGTTGGTGAAGGCGGAAGCCGATGTCGCCAGTGCCAACTTTCAGTTGCAGAGCATGAAGGAGCGTCTTGCGAATCTCGAGACGCAATTCTCAAACACCACGCTCGTTGCTCCGATCGACGGACTCATCGTGTACGCGACCAGCATCGACAGTTCAAACGGCGGTCGTGGCGGTGGCGACGCGCAGCCGCCGCAGGTCGGTACAGAGTTGCGGCCAAACGAACTCGTGATCTTGTTGCCCGATACCACGCGCATGGTGGCGAACCTCAAGGTCAGCGAAGCGCTTTCGGGTCGGATTCGCCCGGGCCAGCGCGTCACGGTCTTCAGCGATGCCATGCCGAACCAGCCGATTGCAGGCGAGGTGACGGGCGTCAGCGTGCTTGCCGCTGCGGGCGGTTGGCGAGATCCAAATCGGCGCGAGTACACGGTGAAGGCCGCGCTCGAGACGGATCCAGCGCTTGGATTGAAGCCGGCGATGCGCTGCAAGGCGGAGATCCTGCTTGGTCGCGTCGAAGACGCCGTGAACGTGCCCGTGCAGGCGATCTTCCGTCAAGGACCAGTTGCGTTCATCTACGTCGAGGCGGGTAGTGGATTCGAACAGCGGCAAGTCGAGATTGGCCGCGCGAGCGAACTGCAGGTCGAGATCCGCAGCGGCGTTGCGCCGGGCGACATGGTGCTCCTGCGCGAACCGAAGGCGTTTGAGATCACCAAGAAACTCGATGCCGCTGTGTTTGAGTTGGCCAACGCAAGCGCACCTGGATTTGGAGGCGCGCGCCCACCGGCGATGAATGTGACTCCACCCGCGGACGGTACGCCTGGCGGCGCCGGCTCAGGCGCGGGCTCAGGTGGGGGCTCTGGCGAAGGTCGCCCACGCGGTGGCCGCCCCGATGGCGCTGGTCGCGGACGCCCAACTGGTGACGCAGCGCGCGCGCCGGACGCCACCTCCGCGAGTTGAATCGCGCGCGTTCATGCATACACATGCGCGCACTGGCAAGTGCCAGCGCGCGCATGTGGTTTGTTGTGTGTAGCGGTGTTCCGAAACGGCCATTGCCTCACGGAGGCGGCTGCGTGTCGCGGCCGCGGATTCCTCCCGCGGTGAGATAGTGAACCGATGTAGGAAGGACGAACTCGGCGGCGCGATTACTGAAGAAGCCGGCCGGCCCGAGCGGCGTCCCGCGGACCCAGAGCGGAGTCGATCCGCTCGCGCCTGGCGTGGTGTTTCGGGTATCGGCAGCGATCGCTTCGGCGGTGGTGAAGAGCCGCACAGATCCATCGAAGAACGCCGCGTAACTGCGAGCACGGTACGAATGGTTCCACTGGTACGGAGTCCGTCCGCCCGGTATCTCCGGGTTCATGCCGAGGTACGGCTCCATGCAGTGGCGCTCGAGGAGCCGCGTCTTGAGCGATGGATACTGGCACTGCGCGTTTGACGGCGATCTGTAGCCTTCGCCATTGTTGATGGTGTTCGGGTTCCGATAGACGGGAGCCGCAGGGTTCCCCCCGTCGCCGAGGACGCGAGGGTCGAACATCGCCGCGGGCGAGTAGTCGTAGGTCGAGTTGAGAATCCCCGACTGCGCGTCCTGCTCAAAGTCACGACCTTGGTCGATCCACTTCTGCACCTTGCGCGTCATCGCAGGGTCGTCGGGCGCATAGAACGCCTGGTCGTAAAAGCGACCGCCGACGTATGTGTTGAACTGCCGTACGTTTGTCCAACGGAACGAGCCCTGGCCGACGCTTGGCCCAGAGAAGTTCAGCGGAATCTGGAGCGCGCCGCCATCGGCGGTGCCTGGGCACGAGCCTGTGCCGTAGCCGAGAACCGTGGTCTCTCCGCTCGAACTCGTGCCGACTGTCATCGCTGGAATACAGCCGTTCGCCGCCTGGTATGCGGCGAAGTCGCCGCCGAACGCGCCGAGGTTGTCGGGACACACCGTGTACTGCCGCCCGTTGAAGTCGGCCGCATATGCAGCGTGCGCCGATGCGAGCGTGGCGAGCTGCGCCATTGACTGCGTGCGCATCGCGCTGCAGCCAACGCGGCGGAAGACGGGCACGGCCACGCTGGCCGCAACCGCAACCACCGCCGCCACAGTGGCGGCCTCGGCAATGGTGAAGCCGCGGCGCGCGAGACGCATCGAGTTGCTTCTTGTGTTTTTCATGGTGTGGG
>JBILDS010000025.1:0-21258 GCA_044352505.1 Phycisphaerales bacterium | reverse complement strand
TCCGTGGGGACTCTACTTCTTTGACCCGACGGGTCAGCAGGTCGCTCGGTTTGGTGGCGAGGTTGTCACCACATCGCCTCGTGGCGCATACGAGCTTGATTCGGGCGACTTCCTCTTTACTGGCGGCACCCGCATTGATCGAATCATGCTCTCTGGCGTGGCGTCGTCCATCGTGAATCAACTTGGCACGTCATTCCGGTGGATCACGCGTTTCACGCCGCCGCCGCCTTGCGCGGCCGACATCGATGGAAATGGCGCCGTCAACGCAGGCGACCTTGCGGCGCTCTTGGCAGCCTGGGGCAGCGCCGGCGGCGCGGCCGATATCGACGGCTCAGGCGCGGTGGACGCGGCCGATCTTGGCGCGCTGCTTGCGGCGTGGGGACCGTGCGCATCGTGAAGTCTCAAGTTTCGTGAGACGTTGAGTCGCGCGAAAACCTCTTGATTGCAGCGTAAAACGAACAGAGCCAGCCCAGCGGCTGGCTCTGCTCATTGATAATCAAAAGCACAAGTCGAAGTCAGCGACGACGACGGCCGATGAGGCCTGCGAGACCCGCGAGCGCAAGCGCGCCCGGCGCGGGAATCACGTTGCCGCTGATGAAGACGTTGTCGATTCGGTTCGAACCGGTCGCTGCCGCGGTGACGAGCGAGCGGAATCGGAACGTGACTTCAGCCTGATTGTCCGCAAGCGCTACGGCCTCACTGAAGGTGTAGAGGGGGTTGTAGGTTGTCGAGCTCCACGTGCCCGGCGCGCCGCCGCCGCCAGACTGCAGCACGGCGTAGGTTGCGGAACCTGCGACGTCAACGACCGTGAAGTTCACGCCGTCGGTGCTCACCAAGAGTTCAAACGTCGCCGGCCCGGTTGAGGAGCGGGCTTGATCCCACGACACCGAGATCGACTCGTACCCGAGGGTCGAGAGGCGAGCTTCGTAGTAGTCACCGATCGACCAGTTGTTGCTCGAGAACGCGTACTGGCTTCCGTTGCCGGCGGGCGACGTGTACGTCGCAGCGGCGAGGGCGTGCACCGACTTGAGCTCAGAGCCCGCGGTTTGGTCGCCCTGATTGGCAGCACCGACCGAGTACATGACGCCGGTCGGAACGTTTCCAGCGCCGGTTGGGAAGGCGGTGGGAATGGTCCAGCCCGCGACCAGCGCCGCGTCGGCCGACGCCGAGAGCAGGATCGAGAGGGCAAGGAACGAGCTGCCAGCAGACAGACTTGACTTCAAAATCACGGGGTACACCTCTTCAGTAGGGGTTTCTCTCTGAACGCCCCTTCGATCTCCCGCCCCGCAGGGAAAACGGGCGGTCGACGTCTGGGGAGCCATGAAGCGCGCACAGCAGCACTTCACCAAAACGCGAATCGACGTACCTTTCCGGGTGGTCAACGCGTAAGAACAGCCGCGCTGAGCCACAAGGCACGTCAACCTGCACCAACGGGTGCAACAAGGAAGGCGCAATCCGGCGTCGGGGTCGGTCAGGATTCCAGCCGATTCAGCCGAGATTTTCAGGTTGTCGGCGCCATCGGGTGTCGCCGCCTCTCGGAACGCGCGAGGCCTCATCAGGTTCTCAGCTGAAACTGCGAAAGCCACCCCCCGATTGCCCCAAGGACGCCGCCCCATGGAAGCCCGATACCTCTACATCGCCCCAACCGGCGCGCAGACCGGCCCGTACACCGCCTCTGAACTGGTTCAACTCGCCGGAATCGGCGGCATCGATCTCTCAGGCACGATTGTTGAGGAGGGCACCGACAACCGCTGGTCGGTGGCTGAGATTCCGTGGCTGCGCGAGGCGGTTGAGCGTGCGCGAGATCGCCGTTCGAGCCGCGACGCGGCGGTTCCGGCAGCCGCACCCGCACCAGCTCCAGCCGCACCCCGAGACATCCCGACCTTTCCCCCCACCGTGCAGCCACCGCCCGATCGGATGTCCGACGCTGAGTTCTCGCCGCTCTGCAACCGCACCACCTACATCCTCCTTGCAATCCTGCCCGGGTTCCTCGGGATCGTTGGCGTCCACAACGTGGTCGCAGGGTTCCACGGCCGCGGGATTACCCAGCTCATCCTCTCATGCCTCGCGCTTGCGGGCGTTCTTTCGATCCTCTTCGGGGCACCCTGCTGCTGCTTCTTCGCGCCGCTCTCGCTCGGACTCTTCGTGTGGGGCGTGATCGAAGCCGCCGTCATCACCCGCGACGCAATGGGTCGACCGTTCCGCTGAGCGGGATCGAACCGCGCTCGCCTGCCGTTACAGCGACAGCAGCTCGCGAATGGTCTCGTCGATGGTCGAGATGAACCGCGCCGCGGCCTGGAATTGCCGCTGGTACGACAGCATGTTGATCGACTCCTCGTCGATCGAAACGCCGCTCATCGCTTGAAGCTGCGAGTCAAGGCTCACGCGCACAAGCTCTGTGCTCTGGGCTCTGTTGTTCGCGGCTTGGGTGCGGACACCGAGCTCAGTGGTGGCCGCAGTCCAGAACGCTCGAATGCTGCGGCCGCCGAGATCTTCGATCGGCTCAGTCGCGAGTGCCGCAATCGCCAAAGCGCCTTGGTTCGATCCGGGAACGTGGTCGCGTCCCACGGCGAGCAACCGGGGATCGTCGATGATCCGCTGGTTCACGGTCATGGTCGAAGCGTCGTACCCTTGGAAGAGTCCGTTGATACCGATGGCGGCCAGAACACCGGAATTGTCGTTCGCGAAACTCAACTCGTAGCCGCTGCTCGCATCGAGTCGAAGGGTGTTGTCGGCTGTGACACTTGCGGCCGCCGTGCCCGGAGGAAGCGCCGTATTGATCGCCGCGGTCAACTGATTGAGCGTCATCGCCGCGGGGTCGGTGGAGACGACGACCGTGGTGCGAAGCCCGCTTGAGAGCGATGTGATGTTGATCTCAAACGCGCCATTCCGCATGGTGAACGGCAATTCCGTTTGGTTCAGCGGAATGTTTGCATTTGAGATTCGGTTGAGTCCGGTGACGCTTGTGATGCCGCGCGTACCTTGACTTTGCGAGTGGACGCGGTTCACTTGAAACATCAACTCGCGGGCGAGAAGATCGAGATCTGCGATCGCAGGCTCGACCGTCTCGGCGCGTTGACGCTGCAGCGCACCAATCTGCCCACTGGTGAGATTCAGAAGGGTTCCGTCTTCCTTCACGCGCAGCCGGAGCTTCTGCTCGCCACCCTCAACTTCGACCTGCACACGCACGCCAAGCGCAACGCTTCCTTGCACAAGAGGCTGCGAGTTCACCAACAGATCGATCATGCCGTTTGGCTGCTCGACGAGATTGACGGGAATGTACTGGGCAATCTCATTGATGATTGCATCGCGGCGATCGCGCAGATCGTTCGCTGGCCCGACAGAACCGCCGAGTTCGTTGCGAGCAATCTGCACGTTGAGATCAGCAACTTGTGTCAGCAACTCATCAGCCGTTCGCACCGCAGATTGCAGTGAGCGATCGATCTCAGTGCGGACTTCAAGATGGCTCTTGCGAAGGTCGCGAATGGCACTCGAGAGCCCGCTCGCCTGTTGGACAACAACCGAGCGGAGCGCCTCTTCAGTTGGATTGTTCGCCAGTTCACTGAAGCTCGAGAAGAACGCGTTGAGGCGCGACGAGAGATTGGCGTCACCAAGTTCGTTGCGAACCGATTCGATGGCAGAGAGGAATCGCTGATCGATCGCAGCGCCATTTTCCTCGCTGATTGCCGAGCGTGTACGTCCCTGCAACGCTGTGTCGACCGTGCGGAGAATTCGGGTGATCTGGGTGCCAGTTCCGATCGAACCCCGGTTGCCAAACGCCTCGGGAATCGTCGTACTCATACGTGCGACTTGCCGGTTGTAACCCGGCGTCGACGCGTTCGCCATGTTGTTACCCGCGACTTGCATCGCGGTCTGGCTTGCGAGAATGGCCGAGCGGCCAACTTGGAGGGCACCGTTGAGGCTCATGGTGATCCCGGCTTTCTGCCGACGCGTGACGCGTTCAGCTGCGGATGTCGAGACTTGAGATCATGCCGCCGCCGGTGGCAATCTGACCGGCGCTTGAGTAAACGTTTGCGTGCGCAAGCACTGCATGAACCGACTGGACGACGCCGGCGATATGCGCCGAGAGCCGCTCTGCGGCTTGGCGCACGATCGATGTCTCACTGCGAACCTCGAGGATGAGGGCGCGGAGTTCATCGCGCAGAATGAGCACGCGGCCACCGATCGCAGCGGGAAGCTTCTCCGCGATTTCAACAAGCGACGCATCGGTTGGAAGCCCCACAGCCGCGGCGATTGCCCGCGCCTCTGCGAGCCGCTGGCGATCGAGTTCCGCAATCTGCGCCACAACCCGCTTCTCAGGTTCGTCGAGACGCGAGAAACCACCAAAATCGCCAGCGCGAAGCGTTGCGCGTCGAGTCTTCGCGTGCGCAAGAAGCTGGATGTACAGCGCCCCGCTCTGCTCAAGAATGGCGATCAGGCGCTCTGGATTTCCTGCGGCGATCGGCGTCGCTGGAGGGCGCGCGGCCGATGGCCGCGCTGCTGGAGCGGTCGCGCCCGGAGTTGTCGCGCTTGGTGCGCGCATGAGCATCGCTGGGTGCACCTTCGGCTGCGGTGTCGGAGCCTTCTGCTGCTGCTGCTGCTGCGCGGCCGGCTGCGCCCTCGGTGTCGGAATGGACTGCGGTCGCTGCGCATTCGCCTGCTTGCGCTCTGGGTTGGTCACGGCGTGGTACCTCGTGCGGAGTAGGTTGAGGCGGCAGATGCATCGGGCTGCCGTCGAAGAATTGCGCGCTCAAAGCGATCGGCGGCAACGTCGACGGCGGGGAATCCCGTCGACGAAACAACACGCTCGGCCAACATGGCATCAAGCAGCGGTCGAAACCGCTTCTCCGCCACGCCGGGTTTGAACGCATCAGCGGCCATATTGCCTTCGCGCAACTGCGAGAAGATGGGCTTCACGAAGCCTTCCGAAACCAGTGTTCGCGCTGCCTCCAGTGCCAAGCCGCGCGCGTCGCCACCGCGCGCAGCGGCTGCAAGCCGAGCGTCGGGCGAGAGCAACGACCGATTCGATGTCATCGATGGCGCGACATATCCAACGCGAGGTGGTGCGATGGTTGCGCTCATGGCTTGATGATCTCCGCCTTGAGTGCGCCTTGGCGGACGAGACTTTCGATGATGGCCACCTGTGAGTCGAACGGAACATCGAGTTCATTGAACGCGTCGATGAGCGTTCGCAATCGCATGTTTGGCGTCTGACGCTCTGCGGTCGATACGCCCGTCCACGACACGGTGTCGGTCAACGGCTGCTGCGGAGTCGGTGTGATCGGGGGCGTGATGGTGGTGATGCGGAGATTTCCGCTTGTCACGGCGGCGGGACGGAACTCCACGCGCTCGTCAACTGTGATCACTTGACGTGAGACGTCGATCACAATGCGCGCGGGCGTTCGTATGAGGTCGCCCGGAACGCTGAAGCGCAAGAGACGAGCGACAAACTGATTCGCCTCTGTGTCGGTATCGACGGGAATACGAACCCGAATCGTCTGTGCATCTTCCACCCGCGCCGCATCCGAGTAGCCCGAGAGGGCAAGTTCTTCATTGATGAGATCAGCAATACTCGCAGCGGTCGTATACCCCGCATACTGAGGATGCAGCACAAGCTCAATGCTGTTGCCGTCGAACGGATTCATCGTCACGTCGCGCACCATGCGCGCGCCGCCGCGAATCGTGCCAGTCGTCGGCGTAACTTGGTCGACCTCCACCATTCCCTCCGCAACCGCAAACGGCAGCCAATCGGCGCGATTCACCGGTTCGATCGGGTTCTTCAAAATGCTGGTCAGGAGAATTCCGCCCTTCAAGCTGCTTGCGGTTCCGATGCATCCGATCTTGACGTCCAGACGGTCGTCGGTGCGCGCGCCGGTTCGCGGAATCTCAACCGACACAATCACAAGCGCAAGCGACTTCATCTTCGCGAGGCTCTTGTAATCGGAGCGGATGTTGCCGAGGTTCTGGAGGAGCGCGCCGATCGGCTGGGCGGCAACGGGCGTGTCTTTGAGGCTGTCGCCCGTCTTGTTGAGGCCATAGACGAGACCGATGCCGACGAGACGGTCGCCTTCCAATCCGCGGAGGCGGACGTACTCTTGCAACTCGCCGCCGTACGCCTTGGGCGCCGAGACAAGTGCCACAAGGGCAAGAACGATCGCGAGAAGCAAGCCGGAAAGAATGGAGCGCGCAGAAACTGCGCGACCCTGGGGCGGGTGTGAGGTGTCGGCGGCGTTTGACCCGGCAAGGGTTGCGGAGTTGATGCCTGACTGGCGCGTCATACGGATGGACCTCCTGTCCAAGCCCGTGGAAGGCAAGTTGCGTGCCCGGCCGGCGGGAACGCCCTTACAGAGACCGGCGCAACCGACGTTGCGACCCGCCCGCGTTCCGCGACGCGCCGTGGACTTCGCCAATTTCCATTGATCTCGCGACGCCCCACGCCTTGTTTGGCGCGACTTCCGATCCCGCCGATACTGCGGAGATGTCCCGAGACTCGCTGCGGCAAACTGCGCCCCTGATCTCCACTCCATTCGGACCTCGCCAGCCCGTTGTGGTCGCCGTCGCCGTCATTGCTGTGGCGTTCTTTGCTACCGCAACGATTCTCGCATCCTGGACGCTTCCCGGAGAAGGAAGTCGACTTCCTGTGCTGCTCTCCACCCTGCTGCGAGACGGAGGCGTTGCGCTCTTGTGGTGGTTGGGCGCTTCCGGGTTCGGAGTGCCGCTTGCACGTTTGGTGATCTTCGAAGCGCCGTGCATCCCTGGTGACAGAGCAAGCGTGGGCGAAGCCGACAGCACACCACGCACAAGTCTCGATCTCCTCGCGCTCGCAACCGCACTTGGCGCCGCTGTGCTCTTGACGCTCGCAAGTGCACTTGGAACGATCGGTATCGCAACGCATACCGCTTCGTGGCTTCCGTGGAGCATCACAGCGGTCGGGCTCTTTCTGCTCATCCGTGCGCTCCGAACGAGACCGCTCCAGATATCCGAACTCCACGTTGTACCGGACGATCGCCCGAATGACAGAGCGGCTCGGACACGAATTGAACAGTGGATGCCGTGGATCGTGCCCACTGCTGTTGGTGCACTCCTTGCGCTGTTTGCGACGGCTGCTGCGAGTGCGCCTGGCTGGCTTTGGTCAAGCGAGTTCGGCGGCTTCGACGCGCTCAGCTACCACCTTGAGTTGCCGAAGGCGTGGCTTCTTACAGCGCAGCCAGTTGGTCCCGTCGAGGGGAACGTGTACTCCGCGCTGCCGTCATTCGTCGAAGCCGCATTTGTTCAAGTGCTGCAGATGCGCGGCTCAATCGTGGAGGGTTCGGTTGCATGCCAGTACTGGGCCGCATGCGCTGCGATCGCAACTGCGTTCGTCGTCGCACGTCTTGCGCATCGCATGGTGGGCGAAGGAAGTGGGACGATTGCGTTTCTTCTTCTTCTCTCACTACCCTGGATGATTGTGACGGGGACCCTCGCATACAACGATGTGCTCCCGTGTCTCATGTTCGCAGCCGCATGGTTTGTGATCGAGCAACAGAGCGACAGTGACCGCACACTGCGTGCACGCGACGCCATCACACTCGCATTGCTCGCAGCGGTTGCCGTGGGCGCAAAGCCAACAGCATTCCTGTTTGTGGCCTTACCCCTTCTTGCACTCGTGGTGATGCGGTGTGGCGTTCGAACGCTGCGATATGCGCCACTCGTGTTGGCGATTGCGCTTCTTGCGCTCTCACCCTGGCTCATTCGCAACCAGCTCGCGTACGGAAACCCGCTGTTTCCCTTTGCACACACGATGCTTGGAAGCGGTCCCTGGACCGATGAGCAGTTTGTCATCTTCGCCCGCGGACACGGATCCGAAGAACCACTCCTTTCCCGCGCATCGATTGTGTGGTCGCAATGGCTCGCGCATGGAACCGGCGTCGCGCCCGCCGCAAACGAGCCATGGTTTCCGCAGTGGGGAATTCTGCCTATTGCCGGGCTGGTTGGGCTCGGATACTCGGCACGAACGAGTCGTGCCGCGCGCGCCGCACTGGTTGCAATCGCAATCGCACTTCTTGGCTGGCTTCTGGCAACGCACCTCAAGAGCCGCTTTCTGCTTCCAACTGCGGTACCGCTTGCGTTGGGCGTGGCGATGCTCGTGGCGCGTATACCGCGAACGGCACAGCCACTCCTCGCACTGAGTCTCGTCGCTCCGATGATTGCACTCGCGTTCTTCGCCTACTGGCGTGAACCGGCGCGCACCGTCCGCGCGTCGCCTGATGTGGAAGCAGAGTCGCTCCGTGCGCCCGCGCAGTTTGTGGGCCAAACCGCGTTCATGACAGGCGAACTCTTCGCCCGCGAGGTGGAGCGGGTCTCGCCGGAACAGCGCGAACAACTCGCAGCGGCAGCGCCGCTTGCCTTCATCGTGAATCGCGCACTCCCGGCAAGTGCGCGGATTCTCTCGGTCGGACTCGCAACGCCCTTCTACCTCGCGCGACCCATCGAGTGGAATACGGTCTGGGATCGCGGGGTGCTTGATCGCATTGCCGATGAGCAGCCCGACACACCGGAGCGCTGGGGAGCGCGCCTGCGCGAACTCGGTTACACACACGTTGTGGTGCAACCCACCATGCTTCTGGTGTGGGAGCGGAGCGGATGGCTGAATCCGCGGCTCAAGCCTGATCGTTGGCTGCGCGCGTTTCTCGACAGTGCACCGCGCAGAGTTCGTGCAAGCGACGGCGCGATCGTGGTAGAGCTGTAGCAGGCGCGTGCCGTGTGTTATGGAGTTTCTGGCACATCGGGGCGCGTGATTGGCTGCGGGATTGGCTGCGGGATTGGCTGCGGGATTGGCTGCGGGATTGACTGCCCGCGTGCGAACTCCGCCTCGACCTCTGCAAGCGTCTCACGACGCATCTGCGCGAGTTCCTTTCCGCGCGCATCACGCTGAACCACAAACGCGGCTGCAAGAATAAGTCCAACTGTGAAGGCAAAGATTGTCGTCAACAACAGGAGGCGATTCACACGTTCAAGCGAACGCGCCCGCGTGGCAAGACTGCGCTCAATCGGAGATGACGAGGCTGGAGTTGCTGGAGAGGGCGCAGCGAAAGACGGGGCTGCTGATGCGGCATCACGTTGCGGCGTACGAGTGCGCGAGAGACCGGCAACGCGAAGTTCGGCGCCGATCGCGCGCGCCGGGGCGATCGAAGCGGGCGCGCCCTCGATGTCGGGTGCTTGTACGCGCACCTCAACAACACGTGGAGGCACGATCGGCGTCGTACGCACGAAGTAGATTCCGCTATCGACAACGAAACCATCTTCAAGCGCGCCGACTGGATCACGCACCGCGATGGGTTCGGGCACGGCTTGTGTAACTGGAAGGCCAAGAAAGTTTCGGTCATCGCACTCCGGCGGCCGCGCGCCGCAGGCAGAGCAGAGTCCATCTTCGCTCGTCACCGGACCTTGGCATGCGAAGCAGCGTCCGAAGTGGTGAGCGATACCTGCGGCACGTCGCGCAATCGTCCACAATTGCCGGGTGGTTGGGCCGCGCACAATCGCATCGCGGCCAAGCTCACCGGCGCGAATAGCGGCAGCAATCGCGTTCGTCGAGTAACCCACAAAGTGTGGTCGGCGCGAGTCGCGCACGAACCACGCACCCATGTCGTTTTGGGTGGCGTGGAGACTTGCGATGTCGAATCGCCCGCCGCAGGCTTCGCAGGTAAGACCAACCTTCTGGCGCGAGCCACAGTATGGGCAGAGAATGACGGATGCTTCGGACATACGTGGATATCAGGTCGTTGTGAGTCGGATCGAGACGCTTCTCTTCCGCACAATATCCGGCGCAAACCCCCGAGCGCGCGCGGAGTCGACCGAAGGCTGGGATTCGACGATACTTCCCCACCGTGAACCTCGCCTCCTCAACTCGCATGCTTTCGCTTTGGTCGCGCGACCGACGACCTTTCGTTCCCGTCTCGCTCGGAGCGTGGTTCGTCTCGCTCGGAGCGTGTTTCGTCTCGCTCGGAGCGTGCTCCCCCCTCCGCGATTCGAGCGGAATGACCGTGCGCACCGAACAACGCGCAGACCGCACCCAAGGCTCGGGTACGCCTGAGCGGGCGAAGGCCAACGCGCCCGCGCTTGTTGCAATTATCGATGGCCGCGAGACAGTCGATGCGGCCGACCTCGCGCCCATTCTTACTGAGATCGCGGGAAGTACCGCGCTCCGCGAAGCGGTTGTCGACACGCGACTCGCGCGACGCCTCGCAGCGGAACGCATCGCGATCGACGCCGGGCGCATCGCGCGCGAAGAGCAGCTTCTGCTCGAGACCATTCATTCCGATTCCGTGCGCGCGCGTGAGCTTCTCGCCGAGATTCAACTGCGACAGGGGCTTGGCGCACAGCGCTTTGCTGCGCTCTTGGCGCGAAACGCAGGACTTCGCGCGCTTGTTGAGCGCAACGTGACCATTGATGAGGAGGGACTCGCAAGCATGTTCGACATGCTGCATGGGCCGAAGCGTGTGGCACGGATTGCAGTGCTCGGTTCGCTCGCCGATGCGCAGCAGTTTGCGCTCGAAGCAGCAGCAAACGGCGGCGGCGCCGGAAGATTTGCGGATTTCGCCGTGGCAAGCTCGCTTGATGAGAGCGCCGCGCGAGGCGGGTTGCTCGCTCCTGTTGCCCGCCGCGACCCGAGTTATCCGGAGAGCCTGCGTACGGCGATTTTTGCAACACCTCTTGGCGGTGTGTCGCCGCCGGTTCTCGACGGGGCGCGCTGGTATGTGGTGTTTGTGGCCGAGGAACGCCCCGGGGATGGAACGTCGCCCGCGGACGCGCGCGAACGCTGTGCGCGCATGCTGCGGTTGTCGCGGGAGCGGCTGCTGATGGACGCCCTCGCGCGCGAACTCGCAAGCCTCGACGGCGTCACCATCTTTGATCGCGCGTACGACACGGCACGGATGCCGTAACCAGTACGTGGCTCAGGTGCGGAGTCCACCGATGCGCGCCGCTGCAATCGGCAGCAAGAGCGCCACGGGCAAGAACACCCCTACCGCAGAAGGAAGCGGCGGTACCTCGACCGTCATCAGGAAGAAACTGCCAAGAAGTCCAGGGACCGCGACCGCTGCACAGATCACGCTCGGACGCAGCATCTTCTGCGGCTCGCGCACCAAGAAGAACGGCAGCACGATGAGAAGCATGAGAAGGTTCACGCACGCTCCTGCAAACCGCTGACCCACAAGTCGCGTGGCGTCACTCTGCGAAATGCCGCCCTCGGCTGCGAGTTCGCCAATCTTCTGCGCCGAAAGAAGCTGCGCAAACCCGCGGAAGTAACGCGCTCGGATCGCGTCGGGCGAGATGTCGGTGGCCACAAAATCCACCTGCTCCGAGCGATCGATGCGCGCACCCGGTTCGGCTCCCTCGCTCGGCGCGCCACGCCCCGTTGCGATCCCCTGCTCCAAGTTCCAGCCCGTACGCGCGTCGTCCCAAGTGGCGCGCGTTGCCTCGACGCGCCGAACTGCAGCGCCCCGCTCATCGCGTTCAATGACCACCACACCATCGAGAACGTCCGCGCTCGGGTCGAATCGTCGTGCAAGCAGGAGTTTGCCGGCGCCGTCTTGCATGAGTCGCACGGGGAACTCATTGGCCGCAGCTTGCAAAATCGCCGACTCATCGCGCGCCAAACGCGTGGCGAGCCGTGGCAGCACAATCTCGCCATTCACAAGTTGTAGAAGATTGAGGAAGACCGCGACCACGCCAATCGAAAGCGCCACGCGCCAAAGGCTCACGCCAGCCGCAAGAAGCGCCACCAACTCGCGCGTACGCACCATCTGAACAAGCGTAAACCCAGCCGCGGCCACGCAGCCAAGCCCGAGGAGATAGGCGTAGAACTGAAACACGCGCGGAGCGTTGAAGTCGACAAACGCAATCGGAAGTGCCGTCCAAAGACTTCCAAATCGACCTTCACGAACCGCAGCACCCGCAGCCTCGCGATAGGTGTCGAGATTCAGGATCGTCTGGATCGCCACCCCGAACAGGAACATCACCGCGAAGATCAGCGCGAAATTCGCAAGGAAACGGCTGGCGATGTGTCGGTCGACGATGCCCATGATTGGTTCGCTCTTAGTTGCGCGCGACCTGTCGATACGTGATCGCGATCATGATCGCGAGTGCCATGTTTCCGCTCGATGCAACGATCATTCCTGTCACTGTGGTGGCGTCTTTCAGCATCTGCTCACCACCAGAAATCAGCAGAATGTCGGCAATCGCCGGAATAAACGCAAGGAGATAGATCTGAAGCGGGTTGGCTCCGCGCAACCGGACTGCCAGCACCGCTCCGAGAAGCACCATGAGCGGTGCGGCGAGCGCTTGGTTGATCCGTTGGACGATGCGGGCGACGATGTCGGCGCGCACAAGGCGAGCCTCCTCGACCAGTGCCCGCGCAGCTTTCGCGGCCGCTGCACCTGCGTCCGCGGCGGGTCCAGGTGCCGAACCCTCAACCGCTCCGCTCGCTTCACCGACGACCGCGTCGACAGGCTCTTGCGTGCGATCGCGGGCACGGAACCCTGCCGGCTCAAGACCCACGATGCGCGCAGGCCAGCGCCCGCCGCCGCCAAACCCGCGCAAATCAGCCACCGTGTCGGCACGCGCCTGAAGCTCAAAGCGCACAGCGCCATCGCGCACGCGTTCGTCGGTCACGAGCGCCGCTTCGCCAACAGACGCACGTCTCGTTGCAATCGCACGCTCCAGCTCAACAAGCTCCAACGTCGTGCCCGACTGCGGACGAAGGATGGTTCCCTCGATCCGCGCGTTTCGAATCTCATACGTGCGACGCCCGCCGCTATCTTGAAGCCGGAGCATGCCGGTCTGCGCCAGTTCAGTCTCGATCGCACGCCACCGGTCGCGGGTGTCCAACGCTCGCTCCGTGCGCGCGCGCGCGTCCGCCACCGCGTGGTATGCGTCTACATTCTGCCAAAGGTCAAGAAGCCCCATGAGATCAAGATGCTTCGGCCGTAACCGAATACCCCGCCCGAGATCGATCGCTTCCGGCTCTGCCTGCGGCACATACACAAGCGCTTCCTCACCATCGCGGAAGGCGGTGGCGTTTCGGAAGAGCAACTTGATGTACGCGCTTTCGTTCTCTCGATAGACGTCGACCGTCGCGAACTCCGCGGTGAACTCAGTCAGTGGCCGACCGTCTGACCCCAACTCAACGGCGGCGACACCGGCGAGTCCAAGCCGGGTGACGGGTTCACCCGGGCCACTGGGAACGTCGAGCACTTTCGCCTCATCGGCGTAGAGCTGCGTGTTCGTGCCCGGCACAGAAAGCGCCTCGCCGCGCGCGACCGCGGAAAGAAAGAGCCTCGTCGGGTCTTTCGTCTTGAAACGATCCATCGCCGTCCAGAGACGCGGAACCCCGATATCAACCAACAGCGCCATGCCAACAAAGAGCGCGACTCCAAGCGCTGCGGCTGGCAGCAGTACCCGCCGATAGGACATCCCAGCGGCCGACATCGCAAGAACTTCGTTCTCAGAGGCAAGACGGGCGTAAACAATGGTCCCGGCGAATGCTCCCGCAAACGGCAGCGCGAACTGCAGCATCGGAACCGCGGCAAGGAGCACAAACTGCAGCAGGTCTTCCGGTCCGAACAAGTTCTGCATGATCGGTCGGATCGCAGCACCGAACGCGATCACGGTCACAAGAATGCTCGCCGTGAGCAGCATGATGCGGAGAAGGTCCGCGAGGATGTGCCGGGTGAGAATCCGCAGCATTGGGCGCGACATCGTCTCCGTTCTCGGGCTATCCCGCAAGACGTGCACAACCGGAAAGCACGGGGCGATCGGTCATGGGGCGACGGCCAAACAGGCGTGCCGGACTCGACGACGGAAGATTGACCGGTCGATTTCTGCAACTTCTTGCAGTGTTGCTTTATTCATTCGTTTGAAAGCCAGAAACAATATCTGGCACGAGCGGTTCCGGATCGACATCGTCTCCCGACCGTCGGCAAGGCTTGCTGGCTCAAGATATTGGGGCATGGGTTGAGGATCGAGTCGCGAATCGAATGAAGGACTGGGATCTGAATCCATCGACACTCCAGGGAGAGGATCAACGGTACTCGACATGACGCACGACAGCACCTCATCACCGCAGCGACGTGCAAGAGGGCTCACGCTCATTGAAGTGGTGGTGGCAGCGTCCATCCTGGCAATCGCGGCGCTCGCCCTGCTTGAACTTCTCACATCGAGCAACTCCATCGGCCTCTCCACTCGGCGTCAAGCGCTTGCGGCCATCGAGGTCGAGCGCGCACTTGAACTGTGCAGCGAGGCAATCAAGGCAGGAGACCCACTTCCTCCGGCGGCAATCCTCGAAGCTGGAATGGAGGGTGAGGCACTGCAAGGGTGCATTCTCACCGTCACAAGCCGAGACAGCTCCGAGGAGTTTGTGATTCCGGCCGCCGGATCAAACGGTGCTCCGCGCACGATCGAGATCAATGTACGGCTTCTCATCGCGAGGGTTGAGACTGAGGGCGGCGAAACGATCATCGAAGCAGAGAGGGCTGTACCGATCGATTGACGAACGCTGAACCCACATGCGCGTGATGCCTCGCCCTCATGCCCTACCCCAATCAACCTCGCGTCGCAATCTGAACCAGTGAAGCCACATGAAGCCCTTGCCGACACATCGCCGTGGATTCACCCTCGTCGAGGTTCTGCTCGCCACGCTCCTTCTCAGCGTGGTGGGCGTCGCGGCCGTCACATTCCTTGGCGCCTTTGCAACAGGCGGAGTCGCCCGCAGGCAAGCTTCCGACGCTGCACTCGAATCGACGCTCGCCGTGCAGCGGTTCCGAACCCTCGCGCCGAGGTTGCGCTGCGTGCTGCAGGTCTCCGACACCCACGCGCTGCTTTGGCTTTCGGATCTTGTGCCGAGCAGATCCGTGCACGCGAGCGAGGCAGGCATTCTCTGGTTCGATGAAGAACGCGGCGAGTTGCTACTTGAGTTGATTGATCCGGCAACGATCGCGGTTGATCGGTCGCTTGAGCGAGAGTATGCCATTGATGAGTTCGACGACCTCCTCGAAGACCTCACCACGCTCCGCGCCCGCGGCGCGTTACTTCGCAGCATTCTCGCAGAGGGAATCGAGCAAGTTGAGTTCAAGCCGGATCCTGTAGACCCGAGCGGCGTGCGGTTGACATTCATCACCGGTGGCGGCACTGCAGCGGCGTCAATTGCCCCAGCGATCGTCGAGGAACCATTCGGATGACGACGAGCAAACGTGCCCAATCGGTGCGCGCGCGTTTGCGACTCGGATTCACGATCGTCGAGCTGCTGCTCGTTGTGATTGCACTCGGAGTCATTGCATCCCTTGTTGTTCCGTCACTGGCAAACGCAACGGCTCCTATTCCGCGACCTATTGCGGATCTGCTCCAACATGATCTTCGCCGCGCGCGCATCGAATCGATCGGATCCGTGCGAGAAATGCAGCTCATCATTGGACAAGAACGTGATCGCTGGTGGCTACAACCTGCAAGCGCCCCCGATGCCAACGCTGCGCTTCTGTCGTCGCTTCGGGTTCTTGGCCAGGGAAATCTCGCGCCGTTTGAAGGTCTGCGCTTCGAACTTCGCGTCGACGGCGCAACTCCGCCGCGCGCCCATACGCCGATTGCAACCTATAGCTCGCAGGGTGCACGCGACCGTCGGCAAGTGGATCTCACGCTTCTGCAGCCCCTCGACGAGCGAGCCATTGCGCATTGGCGGCTTGAGCCGCAGCGCTCGCGTCTTATCGATGTTGACATCGAGGATGAAGACGAATCGGCCGAACTGGCGGAAACTGCAACGATTGAATCAGGGCGCGAATCGCCACATTGAGGAGGGAATCGACCAATGCAACAGCCCACGTCACATGATGATGCAGAGAACGCCTCAGAGGTTTCACCACACAGCGACGTGCGCGGCGCAAAGGCCTCAAGCCGTGACGAGGTTGGTTGCTTCAGCGCACCCGCACAGCGCGTGCCGCGTCACTCTGGCAATGCACACGCTCTACAAAGTCCGGAGCGTACGACTGCGGCCGAACTCGCCGCGCACCACCTTGCCGTCCACCAACCGAAGGGGCTGCATGAGCGAGGAATGGCGGTGCTTCTCGCACTCGTCGCAGTATCAGTTGCGCTTCTCATCGGACTCGCGATTGCCTCGAGTCGCGATGCCAACACCGCTGCAAGCGGCGGTGTGGCGCTCGCAACCCAATCAAGAACCGCAAGCGCAGGTGCGCT
Organism: Phycisphaerales bacterium; assembly: GCA_044352505.1. Classification (GTDB taxonomy): domain Bacteria; phylum Planctomycetota; class Phycisphaerae; order Phycisphaerales; family SM1A02; genus QWPT01. The sequence continues at coordinate 5,037 of JBILDS010000025.1, read as the reverse complement.
CGATATTGCCGACTACATCGTCCGGCGTCACACGGTCACTGTCGCGGGCGATGCCGCAGAAGGCCCTCGCGCGGTGTTCGCGGCCAGAACCCTCGGCAACGCGCGCCTCAGCGCCACGATGCACGACGCTGCGACGCTCATGAGCCCGTCGCCAGATACCGTGGGCGTCACACTGCGTGCGTCGGCGGCCATGCGGGGCGTCGTGCAACCGAGTTCGTCGATGCTTCGGGTGCCGTGGGGCGATGCAGAAGACCGTGCTGACTTCGACCTCTCTGAGTTTGCGCTGCTGTCGACCACGGGAGGAATTCGAGTGGGCAACGGATCTGAGGTGTCGCTCTGGCGCGACTCACCCCTGTTGCAACTTGGAGAGCCACTGGTGATTGGAACGGCTCGACGTGATCCATCGCTTGTTGTCATCGAGCGCGATGCACTTGTAATCGGCCACCAGATCATCAAACCCGGACGCTTCGCGGCAACGCACCTCGCGGCCGAAGAGCAACTCGCCAACCAAGAAGTCACGATTCCCGCCGACATTGTTGTCCCTTCAGTTCTTGTGCAGGGAATTCCGAACACCGCGGTGTCCGTCAACTATCGGCGGCTTGCGCAAGACATCAACGCTTCGGTTGCGCGCGGCCTCCCACACGTGCGCACATGGGTACCAACAGTGCAAGCTGCACCTGGTGTCCGCATTCCACTTGCAGCACCGCCCTCGTTGACAGTCGAAGGGCCACTTCCGGCAGACACGTGGCGGTTGCTCTTTGTCTCTGGTGACTTGCGACTTGAAAACGCAGACTGGACATTCAACGAACGTACCATGCTGATTGTGCAGGGACGTCTGCTTGCGACCAGCTCCAACCTTCGTGTTGGACCGCTTGGAGCTCTTGCGATCATGACCACCGGAGCGATCTCGTTGGATCGATCTGTGATTGGCCCAGATGACGGAAACGCAGGCGGATCGAACGATCCGAATGGGAACGCGAGCTATCGCACCTTTGGTGCGAGTCGTGTGATGCTCTACGGGTTGCGCGATCCGTTGCAACTCTCGTCCGGCAGCGTTCTTCGCGGACAGATCTATGCACCTGCATGCACTGTTACGCTTGCAGGCGGAAGTGCTGTGTACGGTCGCGTACTTGGAGCCTCCATCGACCTCGATCGCAGCAACGTGTTCTACGACCCACAACTCAACACGGGACGCGGCTGGCTCAACCCGAAGAGCGGGCTTTGGTGGCGTGTCAACGAGTTGAGGCCGGAAGTTGCGGCGGTTCGCGTACTCAATGATTCGCATCTTTCAACGTTCTCGCGAGTCACCTCGGTTGCCGTCGACACACCCGAAACCGACATGATCGTGACCGCGAACGTCGCTGCGGCGGGCGGAATCGGGCGCGTTGTGGAGAACGTGGCCGACAGCGGCACCGCAAACGGTGGCCCCGGCCGCGGGAACGCCCAGCTGACGGGTGCAGCGGTGTCGTATCCCGACCGCTACGTCGTGCTCAACGGGACTCTTCGCGACTTCCGAGAGTCGAGCGAAACCGATGGCCACCCAGACTTCGACAACCCAAACCTCGCATGGGGAATGCGATACGGCATGGTCGAACCAACGCTTGATCGTGAAGCGAAGCCGGTCCTGCGCTCCGGCGTCGCAGCACTGGTTCAGAGAAGCTGGCGCGACCAGCGCGGCAACTCAATCGCGCCGACACTCTTCGACCGCGCCCTCGGCGATGTGCCTGGGCGAGTTGCCACAAGTTCCGCGCGTTCCATCACCAGTGCGCAATCGTTCCACAGTTGGTTCCGCGACACGCCTGGGGTCAACCTTTCGGAGCAGTTCCGGATCGTCATGCGACGATCGCAAGATAGTCTCGGTCGCCAAACCTATGTCTTCGACTCAGGCAGCGCGGATCCATTCCAGAATGACGGGAATGGCCCCAAACTCGATGGGTTCTTCCCACTGGAAGATCGACTCTTCGGCAACTCAGCAGTCCGCACCTTTACGTCAACGTCGCGATCGATCACAAGAAATCGCAACTTCCACTTCACGCTCGAACTGGATGTCCGGTTTACCTATGACGCTTCGAAGGCACAAGCATTCACACTGACCAGCGTCGATGACCTCTGGGTCTTCATCGATCGACGGCTTGTGATTGACCTTGGTGGCACCCATGGAATCCATTCACAAATAGCTCACGTCGACCGGCTTCAGCTTGTTGACGGACAGACCTATTCCATGAAGATCTTCCTTGCCAATCGAACGCGCCCCGATAGCTGGTTCCGGTTTGCAACCAACTTCCCGATCGCTTCACCTCTCCCACCAGCGCCTCCGCCGGGGCCCACGCAGTTCCTCACCCAGCTTGAAACGCAGCGGGCGACCGTGCGAAACGCGTACCTCGCATCGAAGTAGAGACTCGTGTGCACGGCTTGTCTGGTGCGGCGCATCCCTCGCGAAGCTCGTTCGAGGCGGCAAGCACGCACGATCACGCGTGGCGGCACTTGCGCGCAGCATCCGCTGTTCTCGTCCCCGCCCTCACAACCCAAACAGCCTGCACTTTCTGCGAGATCGGCGTAATCCGCACTGTGCATAGACGTCCAACTGAGATCAAGCGATCGCAGCGTTCTGCATACATCGATGTGGTATGACCCGCCTTGCGAAGTCGATGTTTTCATCAGCTCACTCGCTCGGTCATACAAACGGACGACGAAGACTCGCCTCAGCTCTCTTGCCTGTGGCCCCAAGCCGCGCTTCATTGGAAGGACTTCCAACACCATGCTCCACGTGAACAACCACACGACGATTGAGGCGAGCAAAACTTGTGTCCGACCGCGTGTACGCGTGCGCCGTCGTGGCCTTACCTTCATCGAAGTTGTTGTGGCCGCAAGCATTCTGTCGATCGCGGCAATGGCTGCACTCGAGCTCCTCGCCTCGACCGACGCCGTCAATCTCGCGGCGCGCCGACAAGCTCTCGCGGCGATCGAAGCTGAGCAGGCGTTGGCCATCTGTGCCGAGCGAATCCGAGATGGCGATGCGCTGCCTGAACAAAGCGCCTACAACAGCGGCATGCAAGGCGAGGCGCTTACGGGATGCACGATTCTCGTAACGGCAACGACCTCGACGGTGAACTTCACGATTCCACCGGCAGGACCCTCAGGAGACCCGCAAGTTGTCCCGCTCACGGTGCGTCTCCTCACCGCAACGGTTCTTGCGCCGAATGGCGAACGCATCGTCGCTCTTGAGCGCCCCGTTCCCGATCCAGATAGCTGACGAACAGGAGAACGCGTGACGGAGGCAGCTGGCTGAGGAGTGAAAAGGAACGCGTATGTCGACCGTCCAACATCGCCGTGTACACAGAGCGTTCACCTTGATTGAGGTGATGTTCGCTGCGGCGTTGCTCACGGTTGTCGGAATGGCGATTGTCGGGTTCCTCACCGCGTTTGCCCGCGGTAGTGAAATGCGATCACGCATCTCCGACCCGGCAATCGAGTCGACCCTCGCCACACGAAGACTCGCCAGTGTTGCCCCGGGATTCTGTTACACGCTGACCACCAACGGTGACCATGCACTCGTGTGGCTCTCTGACACCGTTCCCAGTCGAACCGTGCATCTCAGCGAGGCTGGGATTGTGCGCTTCGATGCCGCCAACAGGGAGTTGGTGTTTGAATCGGTGAATCCAACCAGCTTTGCGGCGGATCTCACCCTTGAGGAAGAGTTCCTTGAAGCGCAGTACCCGGCACTCGTCACAACCTTTGATGTGCTTCGAGGCGAGGGGCGGCTGGTGCGTCACATTCTCGCGGAAGGTCTCGACGATGCCACCATCGCGCCTGCGAATGGTGCGCCGGGATTTGCAGTGCTCACTGTGTCTGTTCGTGGAGTCCAAGCGGCGGTTCGTCTCTCGCCCACGATTCTTGAGGAGCCACTCCGATGATCAATCTTCGACACTCTGTGCGCCAAAGTCGAGCTTCGCGACGCGGGCTTGCTGTGATCCTCGCCCTCGTGGCCGTCGCCACAGCCGTTCTCATTGGCCTGAGTATTGCCTCAACCCGTGACGCCACCGTGACGACCGGCGGTGGCATCGTGCGTGCTGCACAATCTCGAGCAGCGGCGGCCGGCTCAATTGACCTCGCGATTCGGATTCTCGACGAACCATCCGCGATTGCCGGGTCGAACGGCGCGGCAGGACCACTGGTTCTCTTCGGCGAAACGGTTGTGGGCGGAGGGCGCTACTCCGCCACGGTGCGCGATCTCGCCACCATGCAGCAACCGACACCGGCAACGTTGGCGCTGGAGATCCAGGCCACAGGTGCATTCGACAACACAGCGCACACTGCGCGCGCCGTCGGTCGACTGCTCAAGCCGGAAATGGTTGCACAAGCGGATCTTGATCTCTCTGAGTTCGCACTTCTCGCAACTGGTTTCCCCGACGCTGGCATCGAGCCGGCGGTTCATATCTCAGGCAACTCAGACCTTGCTGTGTGGTCTGGCTCCCCGCTCGCTCGACTCGGTGAGCCACTCTTCATCGGCACCGCCAATCGGAATCTGGAAGGTGTCTCTGTACAGGGATCAAGCCGGTTGAACGGTCACGTGATCCTTGAAGCGGGCGACTTTGCGCTTGAATCTGCCGAGTACGACGAAACGCTCTCTGAGAAGCGCTTTGCGATTCCTGCCGATATCCACGTTCCGCTTCCACCGCAACCGCAGGTGTCGCGCGCGTCGCTCTTGGTCGAACTCGATGATGCGTGGGATCTGAATGCTCTTCAGTTTCAGCTCGATGGCGGTGTGCCACCCGAGTCGGAAGATGCCGTTCCAACCGGTACACGGTTGACTGTCGATGTGCGCATTGTTCCGCCCAACGGAGTCCTCGAGCTCAATGATGGTGTGAACCTGATCATTCGAACACACGACGATTCCGGCGCGATGCCCACCGGCGTGTGGCGCGTGATCGAGATTGACGGCGGCCTCCATATCAACCATGCACAACTGCATGTCACTGTGCCCACGATGCTCATCGTGCGCGGTGATCTGACTTTGGAACAAGGCCAAATGACGGT
>JBILDS010000179.1:0-6559 GCA_044352505.1 Phycisphaerales bacterium | reverse complement strand
TCTCTTCAGCTGCGCGTGCCTCTGCGTGGATTGCTGCGAGCATGCCGAGTTCGGTCGCCCGGTCGAGACCGTAGCCCGACTTCACCTCAATCGTGAGCGTGCCACGACGACGCATTGCACGTGTGCGCAGGGAGAGCTCGTTGCGCAGCATGGCGCCCGAAGGGTCGCGCTCCAGTGCTGCGCGCGTGGCGCGTACTGTGGACATAATGCCGCCGCCGCCCGCGAGGATTTCGAGGTAGGGAACCCCCGCAAGGCGCTTCGCGACTTCGTCGTAGCGGCTCCCCGCCCAGAGCGCGTGCGTGTGGCAGTCGGCAAATGCAGGCATCAGCACACGTCCACAGAGATCGTGACGAGCGGCGCAGATCGCAGCTGGCGGGGCACCCGCGCCGAGCGACGCGATGGTCCCGTCGCGGACATGGACGTATCCGAGATCAATAACGCCAAGGTCGCGCATGGCGTGTCCGCGTCGCGCGCCACGACCCGCGTGGGCTTGCGAGAGGGTGAGAATGCGCGCGTTCGTGAAGAGAACCTCAGACGCCATGCGTGGATTGTCGCAGGTCGCGGCGATTTCGCTACTGTGCGGGGGCGTCTGACTTTGAGACGCCCGGCACGTCCGGCTTTTTCGGTGCACATGCACGCTCGGTCGAGGGTCCTTGATGCAACTCATCCTCGTTCGTCACGCCAAGGCTTTCGAGCGCAACCACGCCACGTGGCCCGATGACGGCCGCCGTCCGCTCACCGAAGAGGGCTCTCGTGCGTTCAGGATTGTGGCGAAGCGGCTCGGCGAAATTGCCCCGGCGGTTGATCGTGTCGAGACCAGCTCACTCGAGCGAGCGCGCGCGACGGCTGAAATCCTGCATGAATTCGCTGGCTGGCCGCGCCCTGAGCGCGCGGAGCGTCTTGAGCCGGCCGGTGAAACTGAGGATCAGGCGGCGCTCAGCGCTGAGCGCACGCAGTCGCTGATGCGTTCGGTTGTCGCCATGCGGGCGTTGCCCGCTGTGGCGTGGGTGGGTCACGAGCCGATGCTCTCCGCTGTGGCGTCGCTCTTTCTCGCGGGGAAGCCAAACGCGCTGCGCCTCGACTTCCGCAAAGGCGCCGCGCTCGCCATCGAGTTCGACGAGCTCACCTCCGAGCCAACGTCGTGCGTTGGTCGCGGTCGGTTGCTTTGGATGGTGACACCGAAGGTGGTGAAGCGCATTCGCGGCAAGTCGTGAGTCGCAAATGCGCTTGATCTTGTGTTCGCGATCGGTTCGCCGCCGAATCACTTCAGCAGCACATCGAGTTCAGTCTGATCTTTCGCGAACTTGTACAACTGGTCGATCTTCATCATCGTGAAGAGTTGCAGCAATTCCTTCGACGTTCCGAACAGGATGGGCTTCGCGCCCGCTGCGGCTGCCTTGTGCCGCAATGCGATGCATACCCCGAGTCCCATCGACGACATGAATGTCACGCCCTTGAGGTCGATGATGAAGTGCTTCAGAGCCTTGTTTGCCGCCTTGAGATAGGGCTCGACCTCTTGGCTGATGATGGGCGACTCGCGCTGCCCGACTTGCGGCCCAACGAGCCGCACGTAAAGGAGCGTGTCGCGAACATCGATTTCGACCAAGGTCGTCTTTTTCTGGGGAGGCAGGTCAGGCATAGCGGTTCTCAGAGCCGACAGTCTATCGACTCTCGCGCGGCGGGGGCGTTGCCGGAAAGTCGGTCGTTTGCGGTACTTGCTGGTTCCCGGAAGGGTTGTGCGGCCTGCGACGTGTGCGATGATCGCAACGATGGCGTGGGTTGTGCGCACGATGCCGATCAAGCGGAGGGCGCAGTTTGTGCGGGTTCCTCTGTCTGTGCGGGCTGCTTGTCTGCGGCGCCGGAGGGCTCTCCCGACTCAGCAGGTTTCGCGCGATCGACTGGAAAGCCATAGATCACGATGTCGGCCGCGCGACGGTGTACATCGAGCAGGCGGTCGCTCGAGGCATCAATCACGGTGATCGTGAGCACACGCGCATCGGGGCGCAGGGCTGTGAACTGCAGCACGGTTCCCCCATCCTGCTCGATGTGAAAGCAGCCGGCGCAGAGGACGACTTTGGGAGCGCCTGCGTCGAGTGCGCGTGCGGCCGACGCGCCCATGGTTGCGTCCCACACCGACTGGGAGAGAAAGATCGTATCGATGCGCTCGCGTACAGCGGGGTCGGCGAGATCATCGTCGGTTGATGACATGATCTCACGGAAGCGCTGCAGATACGCGTCCCACTGCTGTTGCCAGCGGTCGCCAAACAGCTTCGATCCGCGCGTCTGCGGGAGGTCAAAAAGATCGCGCTCCGTCGCGGGAAGTCGATTGAGCGCGTCATACCCTTCCACGCGTGCGCGTCGGACGTAGTCGCGAGGTGCGTTCGCGGCCACAACCGGTGCGCTCGCCTCGTCGGCGGCGTCAACGAGCGGCTGGAAGAAGCGCACCCACGTATCTTTGCCGGCCCAATTGCGGGAGCCCGTCTCATCGATGAACGTATCAACGCTGATTTCGCCGCGGAGGTAGCGATCGACGATCGGCTGTTCATGTCGCTCAAGATGCTCAAGCGCGAGTGCTGTGCCCGGGTAGCCCGCCACGAGATCCTCGTAGATGGCAAGCTGCACGAGATGCGAGACCGGGTCATCGTGACGCTCGCCGATGAAGATCGCATCGGCCCAACTCGCGGCTGCCATGACGTCCGCCCAAGACAGCGCGCGTCCGGTTTCGCCCTCAAACATGAAGAGCGCCCGCGGCGCGGCAGCTTCCGATGGCACGATCGAGCCTCGGATGTCTCCAAGATCGGGATCGGTTCGAAAGTAGTTTCCGCACGCGCCGAGGAGCAGTGTGGCGAGACTGCACGCCAACACGGAGAAGGAACGGGGCGCGAACTCTCGGAGGTGTCGGGCGTTCATTCTCCGAGTGTAACCGCCGTCCGCGCGCGCTCTCCTAAGGAGTGTGCGCATGGCGGGGCGAACTCGAAGGTGGTCGGGCTCGCGCTCGGGTGACGCGAACTCGTGGAGGAGATGCGGGCATACTCGTCAGGTCATGGATCGGATCACGCCCATCGGATCACGCCCACCGGATCATGCATCCCGTGCGACCACCCGATTTGCAAGCTCAAGCAGGAGTTCGCGCGAGTGTGACCGACGCGTCTCGGGGAGTCCGCGCTTCGCGTCTTCCACAATCTCCACGGCGCGGGCGCGCGCGGCCGCGATCGACCCGGAACGGTCAAGCGCGTGGCGCAACGCGAGTGCGTCCCGCGCCTCGATCGCCTCCAGTGCAGCCATGCGCGCGGAGCCAGATGTGGTCGCGATGTGCAGGATCATCGGCAAAGTGAGTTTCCCCTTCTCGAGATCACGCAGAATCGACTTGCCCACAGTGGCCTCGTCGCCGAGAAGATCCAGCAAGTCATCCTGAATCTGGAACGCGATACCGAGCTGCTCACCGAATGCGCGCATGCGGTCTACCTCGCTCGAGGTCGCGCCCGCCAGTCGAGCCCCCAGTTCACACGAAGCCCCGACAAGCACCGCGGTCTTTCGGCGCACGATCTCGAAGTACGTGTTCTCGTCGAGAGAAAGGTCGTGCCGCCGCGAGAGTTGCACCAGCTCGCCCTCGCACAGCGTGTTTGTCACCTCACCCAGTCGAAGGTTCAGCGCTGTGTCGCCGGCGCGTGAACACAAGTGGAACGCGTTCGAGATCAGGTAGTCCCCGAGTATGACGGCGGTCTCATTGCCACGGAGGAAGTTGACGGTTTCGCCGCGTCGCCGGATTGCAGCCTCATCGAGAACGTCGTCATGCACGAGCGTCGCCATATGGATCATCTCCACAGTGGCCGCAATGATGTCGTGTGCAGGAGTCAGCGGCTCTCCATCTCGCGAGAATGCGAGCCCCGCCACGATCACAAGCGTCGGGCGCAGCATCTTGCCGCGGTAGCGTTCGACATGCGCGCAGAGGTCATTGACCGCCGGGAACTCGCTCGATAATTGCGATTCGAACAGCGCCTCGACACGGGCAAGTCCGGTGGCAATCTCGGTGGCGAGGGCGGTCTCGGGAAGGGCGTTCGTCATCGTGCTCTCCTTCGTCCCCGTGGCGGAACGGAGTCGGTTCATCACACAATGTTGATCACTTCGTCGACCACTTCGTCGACCAGTTCACCGACCAGTTCACCGACCACCTTGTCGACTACTTTGTCGACTACTTCGTCGCGCGGGTGCGCTTCGCGGGTCTCTGCGTGGTGGCGCGCTTCTCTGCCGCGATGTAGGCGATCCACCCCTGGCACGCCTCGCCCCGTTGCGAGGGCCGGAAAACACCGTTGCCTTCCCCAGTCTTCTCGTTCGTTCCTTCCCAATACACGGTTGTGCGCTGAAACCCCGCCTCGCGCATTGCGTCTTGGATCTCCGGCAGGCTCCACAGCCGCCAGCGATAGGTGAATGCACGCTTCATTTCGCTTCCATCGGGGAATCGGAAATGGATGTGATTCACCACGTCGCCCGTGATCGGGTTGTACTGGTTCTGATCCCAAACGTAGGTGAATCCGTCGAGATGCCGTTCCTCTTCCTGTTCCTCATGGGCCTGACTGCCGCCGTAGGCATCTGCGATGAAGATGCCGTCCTCGGAGAGCGACTCATAGACACGGCGGAAGTACCGAACGAGCGTGGCCCGCTCCTTGAAGATGAAGTAACTGAAGTTCATCGCCACAACGCACTCGATGCGGGGCGTTTCAACTTCAAGCACGTCGGCGTTGAGGATCGTGATGCGCGACGCGACATCCTCGCGCAGATTGGCGCGGTGTCGCGCCTCGCCCCAACGGATCACCGCATCGTTGAAGTCGACTCCGATCGCGCGATTGGTCTTTCGTCGACGCGCCCACTCGGTGCAGGCCTTGGCCGTGCCGCAGAAGTCCTCGCGCAAGGTTGCCGCAACACGTCCGCGCAGCGAGCGCCACACGCGATCAATGAAGTCGCATTCGGAGACGACCTCCTGAACCGCGATTTCATAGAGCTCGTGACGATCACTGTTCGCAGCCGTTCGCCAGAGTCCCTGTCTGCGCCCCCGAGGCGCAGCGCGACGCTGCGACGCTCCGCGGCTCGCCGTTGAAGCAGCTCGACGGACTGAAGGCTTCTTGTTCTTCTTTGGATTCGATTTCGTGGAAGTGCGTGCCATGGAAAGCGCGCGAAGATAGCCGCTCCGACCAACCTTTGGCGGCGGAATTCGCGCAGCAGTCAATTCCGACATTGATCGCTGTGCTATCGAGACTTCTTTGCGCCGCGCTGCCAACGGTTTGCAGCCTCACCCGTCGCAGCGTTCGATGCACCTGTGAGTGCTCGGTTCGCCGCGATCAGCTCGTTCATCGTCTGCGGGTTGAGGTTCATCGGATGTCCCTGCCACCGCACGATGCCGTCTGCCGAAACAACTGCAATATGCGGGATTGCACGAATCCCGAAGCCATTCTTCATGCGTGCGGCGGGGTCGGTTCCCACCGGGTACTTGAAGTCCGACTTGCTGAGGTTCTTTCGCTTGGTTCCCTCCTCGAAGTTGCGCCAACTCTCGTCGGACACGCCGAGGCAGAGGACGTCATTCGGATAGGCACCCGCGATCTGGTTCATGTGTGGAATTGCGTCGATACAGGGGCCGCACCACGTTGCCCAGAAGTCAAGCACGATGAGTTTCCCCGCGAGGTTCGGCGGCGTGTTGACGTTGTACCAACGCTCCACGTAGAACTCGGGTGCAGCTTCCCCGCGCAAATCGCGTGCGCCTTCGATCCGCGTGCTGTAGGTCGGAAACTTGACGGCTGGGTCGAGCGGCTTTTTCTCGGCGCTGTCGCGCGACTTCGCCGCGATATCTTCGTCAAACGACTCCGCCGCGCACTCAGCAATCGCCCCTGTGACGCCCTCTGCGGCAAGCCCCGCGTAGCGGACGTTTCCTTGGCGATCAATGACATACGCAATTGGCTTTCGGAACGCGCCCAGCGCATCGCAGAGCGCTCCGCCTGCATCGAGCGCGAACGCAGTTTCGATCTTGAGCCGATCCTCACGCAGCTTCTCGATCGCCGCCTTGGCCTTGTCGACGCCCTCTGACTTCTCGAGGCCTTCGGGGGTATGTACCGCAAGGATCACGAGATCGTTCGCGCCGGCCTCCGCCTTTGCGGCCGCCTCCACGTTGCGTCGGAGCGCGGCGGTTCCGGAGGACGTCTTGGTGGTGAATGTCTGGATGAGCACGACCTTGCCGCGCAGATCCGACATGTTCTTGAAGTCGGCACCGATGAGCTCGGCGCCTTCGGGAAGTTCGGGTGCTGCGAAACCGACCGCAGCGTCGGCGGCGGTCTTGTCCTCGCGCTCGAGTCGTTCGAACCACTTCGCCTTGGCTGCCTGTGCGTCGCGCTCGGCTTTCGAAGGTCGCGAGCGGGGGGTGCGCTTTGCATCTTTCTCCGCGTCCTTCTCCGCGTCCTTCTCCGCGTCCTTCCCCGCGTCCTTCCCCGCGTCTTTCCCAGCGTCTTTCCCTTCATCTTGCGCGATCGTCACCAGCGGGCTCGCAAGCGCGGACAGGAGCGGGTGCGCGTGT
>JBILDS010000178.1:0-6586 GCA_044352505.1 Phycisphaerales bacterium | reverse complement strand
CAAGACCAAGGACATCCAGGGCCGCATCGAGCTCCTCAAGGGCCAGATCGAGGTCACGACCAGCGACTACGACCGCGAGAAGCTCCAGGAGCGCCTCGCCAAGCTGTCGGGTGGCGTCGCGCAGATCAATGTCGGCGCAGCGACCGAGGTCGAGATGAAGGAGAAGAAGGCCCGCGTCGAGGACGCGCTGCACGCTTGCCGCGCTGCCGTCGAGGAAGGCATCCTTCCGGGCGGCGGCACTTCCGTCATCCGCGCTCGCCGCGTGCTCGAGAAGCTCAAGAAGTCGCTCTCCGACGACGAGTCGGTGGGCGTCGACATCGTCTGGCGCGCGCTCTCTGCGCCGACCAAGCAGATCGCCGCGAACGGCGGCCTCGACGGCTCGGTCGTCGCGCAGAAGATCGAGGACTCGAACGACGCGAACTTCGGCTTCAACGCCGCGACGCAGAAGTACGAGGATCTCGTCGCCTCTGGCATCATCGTCCCGACCAAGGTCGAGCGCGTGGCGCTGCAGAACGCAGCATCGATCGCGGGGCTCCTGCTCACGACCGACTGCGCCATCACCGAGATCAGGGAGAAGAAGGCAAAGCCCGCCGCCGGCCACGGCCACGGCGAGGACTACTGAGTCTCACGGATCCGCAGAAGGACTCTACGGATCCTGAAGGGGTACTCGGCGGATCGTGGGCTTCACAGATCCGCCGAAGTACTCGGCGGATCCTGAAACGAAACCGTCTTTGATTCCGAACTGATCTGTCACGAGTGTTGCGCGGCCTGAGCCACCGCGCTGGATGCTCAAAGAACCGCCCCGGGCCGCACACGCGGCCCGGGGCTTTCGTTTCTGAGCGCGGATCAACTTTGGCGGGGCACCGCAGCGTGGAAATCTGGCTCGCGCGCGTATCTTCGGCCATGCCTCAGCAGCGCATCGCCTGAGATTCGCGAGCCGGCGAACCGCTCAGATACTCGCGCGCATTGGCGTCTCCGCCCTTTGGACTCCGCAGGCACCCTGATAGCCTTCAAGTCATCTGGAGGCCGATTCCCGTGATGATTCAAAAGCTGATCGTTTGCGTAAGCGCGCTCTTCGCAGCACTCCCCACCTACTCCGCGGTTCAGGTCACCACCGTGCCGTGCGGTCTTCAACTCACCTGCGACCCAATTGAAGGCGCGTCGACCTATAGGGTGTCACGTATCTATGCGCCGTGCGCCCCGTTGTGGCAGTCGGGTCCCGAGTTCATCGCCAACTCGAAGACCAATGAGTACCTCGTCACGTCAAATCCTGCCTTTACCGGATACTTCATGATCGAGGCGTTCAACGCCGCGGGACAGAGCCTCGGTGTGCAGGCGTCGACCGAGCCCGGCTATTCGACCTCGTATCCTGTCGCTGGAAGCCCGTGGATTCCCACGGGTTCCGAGTCCCTCACGGCATGGGTCGGCGAGCACGTCGAGCTCGCGGCGTCTGGAGTCCCGAACGGCAACACGGTTCAGTGGACGCGGAACAGTGTGCCGATCGCCGGCGCAACCGCGAGCAATATTGTCTGGGTGGTTACGGCGGACGACGCCGGAGCGGTGTTCGCGCCGCTGGTGACGAATAGTTGCGGCACGAGCACCGGCATTGTGAGCACGATCTCGCTCGTGCCGCAGGCTCCGCCCTCCGGTTCGATCGTGTGGAGGGGAGTTCGGGCTCGTTCGACCAGCGTGGTTGAACCGTGCGGCCACCCCTGCGGCGGCACCGGATGCTGCACATCCACGGTGACATCGATCGTGAGCGGCTTCCCGTCTTCGACCTGCATCCAGCCCTCAGCCAATGGATTCTCAGTCGATTGCGGCGTGCCCGGGGCGAACGGAGGCACGAATGCGCAGGTCTCACGTCTGCGCATCTATGTTCCGATTTCGACCACGCTCACCGTCTCAGGAGTGAACACAGCATCCACGAGATTCCAGGGGACACACATCTGCGGCGGGGTGAGCGGGTCGATCACCGGACCCGTGAACATTACCCTGCCCACGGCAGTCGGAGCGTGGGGGCCGATGACCTACCAACTTCCGTCGGGCGAGTACATCGTCGAGACGAGGGCGAATTCAGGAGGCGGCTGTCCGAGCACGGGCTCTGCCGCATGCCAAGGATGGACGCGGATGACGCTGAACGCTGCGATCGCATCGCAGGAGATCACGGTTCCGACCACGCATCCGACAATTCAGGCCGCGATCGATTCGGTTCCGACGGGCGCGGCCCGCACGGTGAACGTCGCGGCGGGCGTCTACCACGAGTCGTTCTCGCTGAACGGAAAGAACGTCGTCGTGCGAGGAGCGCCAAACCACGCCACGATTCTCGACGGCACGGGACTTGCGACGTCGATCGCACGGTTCAGCGGCGCTGAGCCGGAGACGGCAGGCGTCGAGAACATCGTGTTCCGAAACGGCAGCGTTGGTTCGCTGATCTATCCGAAGGCGCCGTTCCGAGTTGGTGGCGCGCTGTACGGATCCGGCTCCGCTGCGTTCATCCGCAACTGCCGATTTGAAGCGAATGAGGCCGACTTCGGCGGCGCGGTGTACCTGTTCCGATCGACGGTGCTTGTGGAAGGATGCGTCTTCGTCGGCAACTCGGCACGTTCCGAGTCGGGAGCGTTGCAGCTCTATGAGTCGAGCGGCACCGTGGCGAGTTCGCTGTTCAGCGGAAACTCAGCTTCTCTCTTCAGCTCGGGAGCCGCCAGCGCTTTCAAGGTGGTCGGCGCGAGGGTGGCGGGGGATACCGTGGCGGTGACCGACTGTACGATCGAGTCCGGGACGGGCGGCCAAGACGTTGCCGCCGTCGAGTTCTACGAGAATCTCATTGGAACGCCAGGAACGCTTCGGATCTCCGGAACCACGATCACCGGTAACAGCGGCGGCGGTGGTCTACGAACGATCGGCGCTGCGCAGGTCTGCGTGCTTACCGGAGGCTCCGTTGTTTGCGGCAACTCCCCGCGCAACATCTCCGGCCCGTTCCTCATTGAAGGAAGCGCGACCGTGTGCGACTGCCTCGCAGACGTCACGTTCGATGGCGTGGTGAACGGCGGCGACCTTGGCGTGGTGCTGGCGGCGTGGGGCGCTGCGGGTTCGAACGGCGCGGGCGACGTGAACCGCGACGGTTTCGTGAACGCGAACGACCTCGCGGCGGTGCTCGCCTCGTGGGGCACGTGTCCGTGACGCGCGTACCCATCACGCACGCGCGCTGATCTCGCGTCACACCACCAAAAACAACCGCCCCGGGCCGCGTCTGCGGTCCGGGGCTTTCATTCATCCACCGCGTTCCCCGGTAGGGCCCAGCTCAAGCACCTGCCATAGATGCCGCCATCAATCTCGGCGGCGGCGTCGACGCGCAGGCATCAACATGGCCAGCCCCAAGAGCGCGACTGCGCCCGGCGTTGGCACTGAGAAGACCTGCTGCGTGAACAGAAAACTCGACTCTGCTTCTGTAATTCCGATCTTGGTGGAAGGGCCCAGCACACCTTCGCCAAAGCCCAATCCACCGTTGCTGCGCGCGATCGCATCGAGGTTGATGAAGTACTGCGCGCTCAGCGCCGCGCGCGCGCTTCCATTTGCAAGAACCGCGAAACTACGGGCAGGAGACGCAACCGTTGCTGTTGTTCCGTAGGGCGTTTCGGAGGTACCGCCTTGGCCGAAGACTCCGTTCATGATGGAGTAGTAGCCGCCGCGGAATCGCTCGACCCCTTCCGATTCAGGCGTGTAGACCGACAGATCACCGGTGTTCGCGCCGTACTCGCGATCCAACACCCCAACGTCCGATGCCGCGCGCAGGCTGTCACCTTCCCAGTCAACCGCAATCGCAATGAAGCGAAGCTGCGACCAATCTGTGTACTGAAGGCCAACGCCGAGAACGCGGTCGCCAACCTGCCACGAACCGCTGAAGAGGCTCGACTCCGTGTCGCCGGTGTAGGAGATGCCATCGCCCACTGCACCATCTGCAACCCGGCTGCCACCAACGGTCTGCGACGCATCAAGCGTGAACAGCGTTGAATAGATGTTGTACGCGCGCGGTGTCGATCCCCGCGCCCAGATGCCAGGTGTGCGCGAATCGCCAACGCTCGTCCAACCGCTCCACGACGTTCCGCCATTCATGTCGACGATGCCGCCGTGCGCCATGGTGCACGCGGCAAGCACGGAGAGTTTCGCAGCACAGACGTGAAGACCCATTCGAGCGCACGGATTTCTCCGCCCGTCGCGATGTCGTTCCGAATGACCCATGTTTCCCCCTGATCCTTCGTTCGTCTCAGGCGCATGCCGTCGACGCGGTTCGGGCACCGCACGTCAGACGACGGCGGCTCCACCTCTACCGTACGAAGTGCACAGCGCGATCCAAGTCGAAGACCAAGATTCCGCGTGGGGACGAACGCGTGCATCGGATATGTCGCGACTCAGATCCGCGTCGGCGCGATCGTCACAATCCGAATCAACCAATCAATCCTCATCGCCGCCAAGTTGCATGCTCTCTGGCCACACCACGCGCGTCTTCCAACCAATCATGACGGGCGCAGCTTCTTTCCCGGCGGTTCGCGCCGGAAGTGGCAACGTCCACTTGAGCAAGCCTTGCGGACGCTCGTCTTTCATGTACTTCGCGTCGGTCGCAAGAGCCGGCGCCACGCTGAGCACTTCAACCCGCACCTGCTCGTTGCGCGAAACGGGCGCGCGATCCCACACCTCAATCTCAACCGAGCGCGACAGTGTGTTCACGAGCGAAATGCGGTACTCGCGATCAACGCCCTTTGACTTCGAGAACAAACCCGACTCAGACGCCTTCTTCGAGACAAGCTCGCGCTTGGCCGTCACGCGCGGTTCCTTGCCGAACCACAATTCCAGTTCGCCGCCAGCGGGAATCTCGCCAAGCGACGCTGTTCCGATCGAATCATTGCCGAGATAGATACGCGCCTGCCCCGGCAGCAAGATGTAGTTACTTTCGTTCGTGAGCCGAGCGCGCAGGAAGACGTCGCTTTCAACAAGTGGCCGCGCGACAAGTGTGAACGTTGGCTTTCCGTCGATGTTTGCAACACGTGTGCGGCGCTCGCCGCGCGCGTCACTCGGTGCCGTGAATGTTCGTGGAAGTCGATATTCGACCGCTGCGCCGCCGCCGCCAACATCTGCATCACGCGCGAGCTCTTCAAGACGCGCCGCAGATTTCGCGGTGATCGCGAGACTCGAGTCTGCGAAGTTGCTTTCTGTCGCGGGCATCGCAGAACCCGGCGCAGGCATGGCTGATGACACCTCACGCAGCATCCGCGGATCAAACAGATCGAGGTACAGCGGATCGAGCGACCTCGGATTTGCAGCGCGCGTGGGCTGCGCGGTCGAGAGTACAAGCGCAACATCGCGCCAATCCTCGCCAGTTGCCTGCTTCACAACGGCATCGAACTCGAGCGCGATCGTTCCAGCGTCTGGATCTCCGCGCACGGTGTATGCGGGGCGCCATGTTGCATTGCCCACGAGATACGTGAGCGAAACTGGCACGGCGGCCGACTGCGGAACGGCGGCGGAAATCACGGCGTATCGCTGCGCCGGCCGAGCGCCGCCGATTGAATCAAGAACCTGTTGGCGAGCAGCCAACTCGCCTGCGGCCTTGGTGCGTTCCTTCGTCAGCGCGAGTGCATCGGTCGTGAGGCGCTCGCGCTCGCTTTCGATGAAGGCAATCTGCGCGCGCAGTTTGTCAGGGTCGAGCGCACTTCCGAGCGCGTGCGATGCATCGGTCGCAGTCTTCGCTGCAATCGAATCAACGAGTTTGGTCGACGCAGCGTTGTTGGTGCTGCGGCGGTCGACTTCGGCAAGGTTCGCACGCGCCTCTTCGACGGCGGCCAGCGCATCGCGCACACGCGGGTTGTCGCTTGTGGGCGCAGGCAGCGCGATGGTTTCTGTCTTCACGTCAAGAAGCCGGGCGCCTGCGCCAAGTTTCGCCTGCACGCTCTCAAGATCCGCCGACTCTGGAAGCGGGCCGACCCGGATCTCATGAACACCTTGTACAAGCGGATGCTCGGCCGAGCGCGTGACGGCTGCGCGCGTGCGGTACACCGTGACGGCGGAGATCGGCAGTTCCAACGCCGTTGCGATCGGTGTAGCTGTCTCATCTTTCGCCGTGCCAAACGCAGGTTGCGTAGACAGGACGGCAACAGAGCAAGGTCCCAAGAGAAGCGTTGACGCGAGGATGTGCGTTCCGAGTTGCATGGTGGCAGCGTACGGCGGAGCGCATCCTGTTGCGAAACGGCGATTCCTGAGTTTGCGTCGCGCGAAAAAGACAGCCACCCGCGTTGCCGCGGGTGGCTGTGGTGTTGGCTTCACAAACCGGAGCAAGCCCCGGCGGTGGGTCAATCAGCCTTCAGCGCCGAGGACGTCGCGACCTTCGATGCCTTCCTTGGTCAGGATGTGGAAGGCGGTGTTCACGAAGTTGTCGTAGCCGAGGTTGTTGGCGTAGCCCGTGCCAGCGGTCGGCGTGTTGCGCGACCAGAGCTGGCCGCCACGCTCGTCCGAGGTCTGGGCCTTGCGGCAGCCGACCAATTCGATGTGACCATCGAAGAAGAGGCAAGCCGGAGCCGAGTTGAAGCCGTGG
>JBILDS010000177.1:0-6602 GCA_044352505.1 Phycisphaerales bacterium | reverse complement strand
ACCGCCGTTGCGCCCGCGCGAACCGCCATGCGCAACACCACTTCCGTTCCTGTCACATTGCTGCGAAAGCAGCGCTCCGGTTGCTCCACGCTCAGCGGCACACTCACCAACGCCGCGAGGTGAAAGACGTGCGAACACCCCGCAATTGCTGCGAAAACCGCCCGCTCATCGGCAACGTCGCCCTCAATCAGTCGAATCGCACCCGGAAGCGCGTCACGGCGGCCGGAAGAGAAGTCGTCGATTGCGCAAACCTCTGCGCCACCGGCCAAAAGCGCCTCGCATACGTGGCGACCGATGAACCCAGCGGCACCTGTCACAAGAACACGCGCTCCCGCGAATCGGCGCGCCAACGCAACGTTCGGGCAGGGCAAGCTGGAATCCGTTTCGTCTGTCATGAAATTCGAGTGTATCGCCGTTCAGCGGCCAATCCCCGATTTGGCGCACCGACCCGCCTGAAATTCGGAGCATGACTGAGAGACTGAATCATGTCATGCGGATCTCTTTCGTCGGGCGCTCGAGGGACGCGCGCCACCGACCTTGCGGCATACGTGCATACGCGTGGGCTGCAATCCACTCTGAGTTCGGATCCCGTCGGGTTACTCCTTCCCCGACGGAGTCCGTATTTTTCCGCAGCGTGCGCACGATGCGTTACGCTTCATCTATGGCACAAGACGCATTCCCTGAAATCAATACGGTTCCGCTTGTTGAAGCCGATTCAGACGCGGCCCTCGGATTTCATCACTATCGGCCAGACGAAGTGATCGACGGAAAGACTCAGCGCGATCAACTTCGTTTCGCGTCATGCTTCTGGCACACGATGCGCAACGGCCTCGCCGATCCGTTCGGCGCTGCGACCGCGCGTATGCCTTGGGACGACGGCACCGACAGCCTCGACAACTGCCGTCGACGAGCCGATGCCTTCTTTGAGTTTCTGCGCAAATGTCGCATCGACTTCTATTGCTTTCACGATCGCGACATTGCTCCCGAGCGATCCACGTTGGCCGAATCAAACGCTGATCTGGACGAAATCGTGCGCCACTTCGAGGCGCTGCAGCACGCAAGCGGGAAGAAGCTTCTTTGGGGCACTGCGTGCCTCTTCGCACATCCGCGGTACGTTTCAGGTGCGGCAACAAGTCCGCGCATCGAAGTCTTCGCCCACGCCGCCGCGCAGGTGAAGAAGGCGATGGAAGTCACGCATCGCCTCGGGGGCGCTGGCTACGTCTTCTGGGGCGGTCGCGAAGGGTACACCACGCTTCTAAACACCGACATGAAGCGCGAGCGCGAACATTTGGCGCACTTCTTGCACATGGCGGTGGATCACAAGAAAGCGATTGGCTTCAAGGGACAGTTCTATATCGAACCGAAGCCACGCGAACCGAGCGTGCATCAGTACGACTCCGATGCCGCGGCCTGTCTTGCATTCCTGCGCGAGTTTGGATTGCTTCCCCACTTCAAACTCAACATCGAGACGAACCACGCAACGTTGGCTGGTCACAGCGTCGAGCATGAACTTGCGGTTTCGCGCGCGGCGGGTGTGTTTGGCTCCGTCGATGCGAACTCGGGCACCGAGCATTGCGGATGGGACACCGACGAGTTTCCAACCGATCCTCGGTTGACGACCAAGATCATGCTTGAGATTCTCAGCGCAGGTGGATTCACCACAGGCGGCTTGAACTTCGATGCAAAGCGACGCCGCGAAAGTTTCGAACCCATCGACCTCTTCCATGCGCACGTCGCAAGCATGGATGCGTTCGCACGCGGTCTCAAAGCCGCCGCTGCGATCCGTGCAGACGGACGCATCGCGTCGTTCATCGCCGCGCGTTACGCAAGTTGGGATTCTGACCTTGGCCGGCGCATCGAAGCGGGAGAGGTTGGCCTCGATGAACTTGAGAAGATCGCGCTCTACGCGACATCATGGCCGGTCGAAAGCGGCCGTCAAGAAATGCTTGAGCACATCTTTCACGGGCACGTGCGCTGATCACGCCGTCGAGGCGTCGCATGATCGGACGCAGGCAACGCGAGTCATTTCTCTGAAAGCCAAATGCCGCGGAGCAACTCGCCCGAAGTATCAAGGGACGGAGTCCCGGCGATTTCGCGCAAGCCTTCTTCCACCAGCGCACGATCACCGATCTGATGGCCGATGTACGCCAGCACAAAGCCGTAGGTGGGTCGATCTTCGCCAAGCGCCATGCGTTCGCGTACACGCGTGAGCACAGTCGCAAGTCGCTCTGGATTGGGAAGCAGCGCACGGTCGTAGCGCGTGTCGATCAACTCAGGATGGGTCTTGAACAATTGCCGCAATGTGAGCGCGGCGGAGAGATAGGTTCCGCCACCGATCTGCGCGTGTGCAAGTCCAACTTCAATCATTGGGTTCGCGGTGCGAAAGTCTTTCGCCTGGAGAAATCGCCGCTCCGCTGCAAAGAAGTTGCCTGCCTTCAGCGCACTCTCGCCAGAACGCATCAACTCACCAAGCCGACGCGTGTCGTCTGTTGTCAGCGTGGTAATGGTCTGGCCGTGCCGAAGCACCTCAGCCATCTCTTCAACGGTCATGATCCGACCACGAATCTTCTCGCGGTCGAGTTCGCGATCTGGCTCTGCGGAGGTCGCTTCGAGCAATGGATCGCGTCGACCCGTCGTTGCGCCACTTGGCTCAATGGGTCGCTCGCGTCTATCGTCGGTCGGGCGATCGACGGTGCCGGTGCCGGGGCTGGAGCTGCGCCCATCCGGCGACTGGTCGCGGCGCGAGCGTTCCAGTGCATCAAGATCGCTCTTCACGCGCTCAACGGTTGCGGTCTCGTCGCTCGTCTTTCGAGCGGTGGCGGCATCGACACTCTGTAAAATATCGAGATATCCCGGGGCAAACACGCGAGATTCCGTGCGTGCTTGCTCGCCCACTTCGGTTGGCTTGACTTGCGTGTCAAGCATGCCACGGTCAACCGCACGCTGTCGCGGCGAGAAGTCCTCTGGTTTCGCAAGACCCTGCGCGATCTCTTGACGCGCTCGTGCCTGCTCGTACAAACCAAGCCCTGACTGGACCACAGGATCAGCGGTGCGCTCGCTCTGCAGCCCGCGGAGCGGCGACATGATGTACCGAATCGAATCCCCATCGGGCGATGTACCCGTCGCGACCGTGCGATCCTCGCCGGTTTCATAGTTCAGCCGACCAAGAGCCATCGCTGTATTGGCTCGATCAAGCCGAAGACGACTGTCGGGTTGATCCATCGCTCCCCGCTGCTGTTGCAGACCCATCGGCGTCGATTCACGACGGTACTCGAATGTGCCGATTCCCTGCGCCATCAAGAATCGATCACGCGACATCGCGGAACTGTTGAACACGATGTTCGAGTACGCGCTGTCGGCCTCGAAGTTGAATGTGTCATCGGAACCTGTCTGACCACGGAAGTCTGTATCGGCCGTGTAGCCCACGGAGCCGCGGAAACCTCGACCGCCTGCGACGTTTCCGGTGACAAGCAGGTTGCGCGCGTTGTAGTCAACGGGAACCACCAGATTGTTCGACCGACCGGAGCCGACCTGCGTGTTTGCATCGAGCAGGTTTCCGCCGCCGAGCACCTGACCTGCGCCAGAGGTGCGTGACCACTGGAACGTCTGGCTTCCGAGCGCATTCCCATCGCCGAGCGCCGACCCACGACCAGCTGCAGTCCCGGGCGCTCGAGGGCCTGCTGGACGACTCACGGTCGGCGTTGCGCCGCCAACGCGCGTGGGTTGAATCTGGGTCTGTGCAAAGCCTGCTTCAGCAACGACCAATGAAAGCGTCACAGCAAGCGTCAACTGAACAAACGGTCGTCGAAGCGACGACGTTGGGGTCGATCCTCCGATCAGAGTGGCGCTTGATTGCCCAAGGACGGAGATTGCGTTGAGAGTCCGGACGTCATGCATGGTCGTTGTTCCTCGTGGTCGCAACGTGGCCGTTACGACCGGAGAGAGTCGGAGTATCGGCGTTCCTCGCGAAATGGCAAGAAAACGAGCATATCGCCCCTACGCGGAGCTCAAACGTGAGAGTCAAGACTTGGTGATCCCAGCGTGAGAACCCTGCAGAATGCTGCCCCGGTCAATCGGGTGCGCTTGACTTGACGTCGCGGTCAACTGGGTTCATGACCGTTTCATCGGATGCGCCCACCAATCCTTTGGCGAGAGAAGACTGCATCCGCGCAACGAGGAGGTCAGAAGTCTCCACTCGGGAGGCCTGCACCCCGCAGATGATGTCTCCCGTTCGGAAGAGATACAGGAGCGCGTCTGCGGAGTCACCCGAAAGTGGAATCGCGAAGACCTCGCCCTCTGGCATTGCAAGCGGACGACCGTATCCGTCGAACACGGTGAATCGATCCTCGTCAATGAGAAGGAAGATGCTCGCGTACTCAGCGCTGAAGCCTGTGCCAAGCCGCAGGAACACCTGCGCGCCACCCGCGCCGGGCCCGCGAATCGACGTTGCGCGGAGCCATGCGACGTCGGATTCTGCCAGCTCCGGAAGACCAACTACCTGACCGAGAATCGCGCGCATATCACGGAGAACGGCGTCGCGCCCGATCGGCTCATCGCGGAACAACTGCAGTGCTCCGACAACCTCGTTGGCATGGCGCGATCCAAGGGCGCTTGCAAGTTCGAGCAAAGTCGTCCCGCCTGGCATCTGTTGACGATTTCCGATTCGCGGCCCGTAGACACCTATGAAGATGGCGAAGACCACAAGTGCCACCGTCGCGACGATCGCTGGAACACTCGCATCACTCGATCGCCGCCGCTCGTGCTTCTCAGCAGAGGGCGGTGTTCGAGCTCCAGCCTCACGCTGGCTCGTCGTGTGTGAATCGTCTGGCACTTCTGCGCTCACGACGTCATCGTACGCGGGACGCAAAATCAACACCGCGCGGTGATAGCGTTTCTCGGTATGTTGAACCGCATCGCGGTGTACAAGTGGCTGTGCATTAGGTTCTGTCTGACGGATCCCCGAAGAGCAAAGATCCGCGCGGCGCCCGGATGGCAAGGAGACGAGACGAAGCTGTATCCCATGACCCATGGACGATCCATGGACGCGATACAGCGAGTTGAAGCCGACGCTGTTGGATCATGGCCAGCCGGGATGCCGCGCGATTCGACGTCCGGGGATCCGTCAGACAGAACCTAGTCGTACGTCGACTCGGCGGTGTGTGCAGACGACCAACAGCGCGGCGTCACCCATCGAAGAACCGGCCGGCCGAAGCCTCTCTGCGCTGTACGATTCCGGAATGTCCGCATCGCCTTCGTCGTCCGGCAGCCCCGCCTACATCACGACCCCGATCTACTACGTGAACGACCGCCCCCACATCGGGAGCGCGTACACGACGACGCTCTGCGATGTCTGGGCGCGCGCGATGCGGCTCGACGGCCGCGATGTGTTCTTCCTGACGGGCACCGACGAGCACGGACAGAAGGTCGAGAAGAGCGCGAAGGACCGCGGCATGACGCCGCAGGCGCTCGCAGACGAGAACTCCGCCGAGTTCCGCAAGCTGCTCGGGCCGTTCAACCTGTCGAACGACGACTTCATCCGCACGACCGAGCCGCGACACGAGTCGCAGGTGCAGGCGTTCGTGACGCGCCTCCTCGCGTCGGGCGACATCTACCTCGGCGAGTTCAACGGCTGGTACGACGAGGGGCAGGAGGAGTACATCACCGAGCTGCGCGCGAAGGAGCTCGACTACAAGAGCCCGATCTCGGGAAAGCCGCTCGTGCGCGCGACCGAGAAGAACTACTACTTCCGGCTCAGCGCGTACCAGTCGAAGCTCGAGGCGTTCTTCGCGGCAAACCCGGGCTTCGTG
The DNA here is from genome assembly GCA_044352505.1 of Phycisphaerales bacterium. Classification (GTDB taxonomy): domain Bacteria; phylum Planctomycetota; class Phycisphaerae; order Phycisphaerales; family SM1A02; genus QWPT01. Next base: position 795 of record JBILDS010000177.1, on the reverse strand, counting down.
CGGCCCGCGGGGCGATTCAACGAAGTGCTCGGCCGCCTGCGCGATGGATTGCAGGATGTGCCCGTCACGCGCACGAACTTCACCTGGGGCATTCCCATGCCGAATGCGCCCGAGCATGTCATCTATGTGTGGATCGACGCGCTCTTCAACTACGCGACGGCGCTCGGGCTTGGCGACGACAAGGGCGCGCTTGCGAAGGACCGCGCGAAGTTCTGGCCGCCCGAGTACCACGTGATCGGCAAGGAGATCCTCTGGTTCCACGCGGTGATCTGGCCCGCGATGCTGATGGCGCTCGGGCTTCCGATGCCGAAGTGCGTGTACGCGCACTCGTTCTGGATCCGCAACGGCCAGAAGATGTCGAAGTCGCTCGGCAACTTCGTGGATCTCCCCACGATCGAGACCTTCTTCGCGAAGTACGGCGTCGACGCGTGGCGCTGGTACATGGCGACGCAGGGCCCGCTCGGCACGCAGGACGCGGACTTCAGCGACAAGCACTTCCACGAGATCTACACCGCGCAGCTCGTGAACACCTTCGCGAACTGCGCGAGCCGCACGAGCTCGATGATCGAGAAGTACTTCGGCGGCGCGATGCCCGAGGCGGAGACGGCGTCGATGCCGGTGTCGGCGGCCGCGGGCGCGCCGATATGGAGCGCGTTCACCGAGGCGACGGCGAAGAAGACGCTTGCGCACTACGAAGCCTTCGAGTTGGCCGAAGCCGCCGACACAGCGCTCTCGATCGTGCGCGCGGTCGACCTCCTCATCAACGAGACGGCGCCGTTCAAGCTGGCGAAGGAC
>JBILDS010000176.1:0-6616 GCA_044352505.1 Phycisphaerales bacterium | reverse complement strand
GCAACCTGTTCAAGATAGATCGCGGTCGAATCGCGGTTGGATCGCGGTCCGCGCACCCTCGATCACATCGGCTTCGGAACGGTCAGGTTGGCGCGTGCGACCCACTTGTCGCCCAACTTGATACCCACGATCTTTCGATCGATGGCCGGCGTGAAGAGCGCCCAGAGATCGTCGGCGCCCGCGCGGGACAGGTTGGGGAAACTCGAAAGCTTGTAGAAGGCACCGTCGCGTGCGAGCTTGATGTCAACGAGCCGCTCGCCGCCCTTCTGGGCGTGGATGTACCCGATGGGGAAGTACTGCCGACCGAGGTCATCGACCAACGCCAACATGGCTTCTTCGCCTGCCTCTTCGCGAATCTTACTGCGGTCGTCCCACAGATCGATGGAACTGCGAGAGCCGCGCGAGATGTTCAGGCGGAGCACGCGCGTGTTTGGCGGTGCCCACACTCCGCGAATCGCGACCGAGCGATTGCTCATGAAGCCACCCGACGCGTACGTGCCGCTGCCGCTAAACAGGTAGTTCTCATCCTTCACGTCCATCGCGCCCAAGTCGTTGAGCGTGACATTGGCGGGCGTGATGGCATCGTTCACCGAGAGATCGGCCGAGGCGATCATGCGCACACTCTCGGGAATCTCAATCGTCGACGTCTCGCTTCCGAGCTGCATCGCGATCGCATCTTCCATGGTCGATTCCTGCTGAATCGCAGGGAATGCGAGTCGTTGCCCCAGAAGCATGAGGTACTTGGGTGGAGTGGGGAATCGATCGCCGGGGAAGACCAACGTCACATCCATCGCGGTTGTTCCTGCTGGACCCGTGATGTAGTTCGTCACGTCGTCAAACGTGAAGGTGGTTCGGCCGCCGTTGGGATTTGGCTGGGACCACGCAAACGGATACGCGACCTCGGTGTTGAGGCCGTTGGGTTGACCAACGAGCCGGAACTGTGAAGCGGAAAGTGCGAAGCCTTGAGCCTCTGTGGTTGCACCGGCTCCGAGGTTCACATTCACCACGTACGCACGGATCGTGTTTCCCGTGGGCAACACGTACTCGGGCACCAGAATTGCCCGATCGAGTCGCAGGGCCGAGCGATTGGCGACCGTCCGAGCGAGTCGGCCATTCTTCGAGAAGGTGTCGCGCTGCAGCGAGAGCGCCTGCTGTGCCAACTGCGGTCGCATCGACGCGAGTGTGGTCGAGGAGAACGATGGCGACATTGATCCCTCAGAAAGCCACGCGAAGGTGCCGGCTGCGATCGAGTGCGCCGGAATCCAGATGCGACCAGCGGAGAGATCGGGTTGCCCCTTGGCACGATTGGTGCGGATGGCACCCTTGACACCGAGGATCTCGTCGGACGAGTGCGTGTGGCCAATGCCGATGAGGGCAATTCCAACGGTGAGAACACCGGCGCAGAGGCCGAAGGCGCTGCCGCCAGCGATGTTGACGATCTGCGGGAAGTTCAGGTTGTCGGGGGCGAGCTTGTCGGCGGCAACACGAAGCACAAGCAGATAAGCCGCAAACGGGCCAAGAAGAGCTACACCGAGCGCATATGGCTCAAGCCACTTCTGTGTGAAGAGCGCTGAGGCAATTGGTTCCCACGACGCAAACGCAAGAACGCCTGCGCAGAGGACGCACACGAAGTGCAGGAGCGCGGAGAGGAGTCCTTGGTTGAACCACCAATACGTGATCAGCCCGATGAATGCGATCACGAGGATGTTGAAGACGATTTCCATGGGGTCTTGGCTTTCTCAATCGCTGCGCCGTTGTGAACTTCCGCTTCGGCGTACGAGGTTCAATTCAATCGGCTTTCAGTACTCTGAATACGTTCCGTGTGGTGAATGCGCATGCACCTGATACCGATGGGTTCTTCCACGCGAGTGGAGAACTTCTGAGTTCAGGAGTTCTGCGGCGTGGATGTTGGTGCCGGAGGCGAAGCTGAGGAAGAAGTACCGGCCTTCGCAGCAACGGCCTGCTTCGGTGCGAAGATTCGCTGGACTTCTTCAAGGCTCGTGGTGCCTTCACGTACTTTCAACAGTGCAGCCTCTTGCAGTTGGATCATGCGCTGCTCGCGGATTGCGCGGGCGACGACGCCCTTGAAATCGCCATCGGCGAGCAACTTGCGTGCGTCGTTGTCGAGCGTGACCACCTCGAAGATTCCGACCTGTCCGAAGTAGCCCGTCCCCTGACAGACCGGGCAGTCCTCGACGCGATTCTTCACCTGAATCTTGCCGCTCGGGCGGAAGATCTCGATGGTCTTGCCAGGCGGCACGCCAAGCTTTTTCGCTTGCTCTGGTGCAGGCGTGAAGGGAGATTTGCAGTTCGGGCAAAGCGAACGGAGGAGTCGCTGGTGCACGACCGCCGACAGTCCCTTTGACGCGGCCTTCGCGTCGCCAACTGACTGCATCCATGTGGTGACGGCGGCAGACGTACTTTCTGCAGGAACCAGGACGTAGACAAGCGGGCGCTCAAGACCCATGAGGGTCGCTGCCTTTGCGGCGCCTGGATCTGAGATGTCGGTTGCGAGCACAACATCGGGATCGCGACGAATGATCTTGGTGAGTGCGGCTGCGTAGTCCTCGACCCCCGCGTCGGGTGCGAAGGCCTTGTGCTCAACGCCTTCGACGCGATACACCAATTCGCGCTCAAGTGTTTTGATGTTGCTCGTGTACGCATCATGCCGGGCAATGAGCGAGAAGCCGAGAGTGGTGAGACCTTGTCCGGGCGGTGCACTCACGATCACAACACCAACGCGCTTGCCCGGCTCATCGAGGGTTTGCAGCGCTTGGAGTTGCGATGGTGCGAGGCCGAGCGAGTCGAGTACCTTCCCGAGTCGCTCCTCACGGTCGAAATCAATGCGAATGGTTTGTCCGCTCGCGGATCCAAACGTGGTCACCGTGAGCTTGCTTGTGGCTTCGCCTCCGACGATGCACGAGCCAGTTTGCTTGCGACGTCGATCGTTGACGTCAAGGCCAGCGAGTCGCTTCAGAAGATCGATCGCGGCGTTACCGACGTCGGCCGCGAGGGGCTCGCGCTTCGAACGCACTCCGTCGATCAGTGCCGAAACGGCAATGCCGGCCGGCGTGCTGACAAAGTCCAGGCGCGACGCGCGCGCCAAGAGCGGTTCGGCGATCGCTTGCTCGAGCGCCAGGTAAATCGGCAGCGCAGGATCTTCCTTCTGGGGGACCGGCTCCTTCGCGCCATCGGCTCGCGTGAAGAGGAGCGATGCCGAACGATTCGCTGCGGCCTGCTTGCGATCCGCCATGGACTTCGCGAATCGGTCTCCGCCAAACTTGAACTTGCGCGTGGCGGGAACGCGAGCGTCGCGGTACTTCCAGTACGCAAACATCGTTCCCACGAGGATCAGTACACCAACCGGGAATCCCACGAAGAAGAGGGGGATTGCGATCATCGCCACCAACGCCAGCGCAGCCGCGCCGACGTAGATGAAGTTCCATGTTGCAACCGGAAGGTTGTACATGCGAGCGTCCGGCTCAAACCGTGCCACGTAACGTAGGTAGGTGATGAAGACCGCAGCGACAAGCAGGGGCTTCGCAATGCTCATCAAGATCGGAGCATTGGCGAGAACGTGTGCTGCGGGGAAGGCGATGTCTTGCATTCGTGTCTCCGGGGCGGCGGGGGCCCCTCGTGAATCTTCGCAGCCGACTGCATACGTGACCAGAGCAGCCGTGCGGGCGGGTCAGGCAATGAAGGTTCGTCGACGCGTCAGGCAATGCCCTTCAGACGCATCTTGAGTTCCTCGGGCTTCGGCGTCGCTTCAAGCGCGACCCGCTGGTGAATCATGTTCGTCTCGACAAGTTTGACGAGCGCACTGGTGAAGTCGAGCATGCCTTCTTCTTGGCCCTGCTTGATGAGTTCGAGCAGTTCGCCTTCGCGACCTTCGAGAACGTACTTCTGCACAGCGGGCGTATTGATCAGGATTTCCAGCGCGGGAATTCGCGCGATGTGGGCGTGCAGGGTCGGCAGCAGCTTCTGGTAAATGATCGCCCGGAGGTTGTACGCAAGAAGTTTGCGGATCTGGTCGCGCTCGTTCTCAGGGAAGAGGTCGTAGATACGGCCGAAAGTCTGCCAGGCCGAGCTCGCGTGGATGGTTCCAAACACGAGGTGGCCTGTTTCTGCGGCGCGGATGGCGGCTTCAAAAGTTTCGTAGTCACGCATTTCGCCGACGAGCACGACGTCGGGATTCTCGCGGACGAGCGCGCGAAGGGCATCGTTGAAATTCGTCGCGTCGATGCCGATTTCGCGCTGGTTGATCGTTGCCTTCGCGTCATTGAAGATGTACTCGATCGGGTCTTCGATCGTGATGATGTGCACCTTCTTGCGCTGGTTCACGTAGTCGAGCATCGAGGCGATCGAAGTCGACTTACCTGAGCCTGTGACGCCCGAGAAGAGGATCAATCCCTGCGCCGCCATTGCGACGTCGCCGAGGATCTGCGGCAAGTAGAGCTCCTCGAACCTCTTGATCTGGCTTGTGATGAGACGCGCGGCGAGCGACGGATTTCCGCGCGCCATGAAGAGGTTCACGCGGAAACGGCGCGCGGTTGCCCCGTCTTCGTCGCCAGCCTTGCGGTAGTCGTAGGCGAAGTCGATCGAACCGTGGCGCGCAAAGTAATCAAGCTGGTTTGGGTCAAGAATGTCCTTTGCCAGCTGCATCATCAGGTCTGGCGTGCACATGTCGGTCTCGAGGTCTTTCAGGACGCCTCGGTGGCGGACACGCGGACGGAGACCGCTCTTCACGATCAAGTCGGAACCTTCGACACGGATGATCGCTTCGAGCCAGGAGACCCACGCCTTTTTGCCCTCTCCCGCGGTGGTGCCGCGATGGTTGATCGAGAGGGGGACGAGGAGTTCATTTCGGACTGCTGCCATGGAACCTCAGAGAGTGGCGGTCCCGGGGGACCTGTGCGGGAGCGGCGCGGCGCGAACGACCCGCGCGGCGCCCCCCGCGGCCGGAGCGCGGGGGAACCCATCACCTTACCCAAAAGAACCGTCAACGGGAACCGCTTCCCGGTTTTCGGACGGGGTATTGACGGGCGTGGCGCGTGGCCTCATCATCCCCCGATGGAAGCCAAGATTGTCCTCGAGGGCATCACGTTCGATGATGTCCTTCTGATTCCGGCCCACAGCATCGTGACGCCCGACCTGGCGGACACCGCCACGCGCTTGACGCGGAACGTGTCGTTGCGCATTCCGCTGATTTCGGCGCCGATGGACACTGTGACCGAGTCGACCCTTGCCCGGGCGCTTGCGCAGGAAGGGGGCATTGGCATCATCCACAAGAATCTGCCTCCCGAGGTGCAGGCGCGCGAGGTTGCGAAGGTGAAGCGTTCCGAGCACGGAGTGGTGGTCGATCCGGTGACACTTGCGCCAACCGACACGGTGGCGAGTGCAGCGAAGTTGATGGCTGAGCAGGGGGTTTCCGGATTCCCCGTGACGTCGGATGGTTCGCGCCGGGGAACGCTTGTGGGGATTCTCACGCGTCGCGACATGAAGTTTCTTGAGGGCAAAGATCTCGCTGCGATTCCAGTGCATGAGGTCATGACGCGCGAGAAGCTCGTGACCGCAGCGCCTGACGTCACTGCTGAAGAAGCGGAGCGGCTGATGAGCCGCGCACGGGTTGAGAAGTTGCTTCTTGTCGACGGCGCGGGTGCGCTGCGCGGACTCATCACGATGCGCGATGTGGAGAACGTTCGGACGCACCCGAAGGCGTGTCGCGATGCGCGGGGCAGGCTGCGCGTGGGTGCAGCGATTGGTGTGCGCCAATATGACCGCGTTGAGCAACTGCTTGCGGCAGAAGTTGATGTGATTGTGATTGACACCGCGCACGGCCACAGCGAGAACGTGCTGGAAACCGTGCGTGAAGTGAAGAAGCGCTTCAACATCGAGGTGATTGCGGGAAATGTGGGAACCGAATCGGGCGCAAAGGCGCTGATCGACGCCGGTGCGGATGCAGTCAAAGTTGGAATTGGCCCTGGTTCAATCTGCACAACGCGCGTGGTGACAGGCGTTGGTATGCCGCAGATCACAGCCATCATGGAAGCGGTGCGCGCGGCTGACAATGCGGGTGTACCTGTGATTGCCGATGGAGGCATCCGTCAGTCAGGCGACATTGCAAAGGCCATCGCAGCGGGGGCATCGAGCGTCATGCTCGGGTCGCTGCTTGCGGGTCTTGATGAGAGTCCGGGCGAGGTCGTTCTTGCGCGCGGGCGGCGCTTCAAGTCGTATCGCGGGATGGGCAGCGAAGGTGCGATGGGTGCTGGTTCGGGCGACCGCTACGGACAGGGCAACATCAAGGACACACGCAAGTTCGTGCCGGAAGGTGTTGAAGGCATGGTGCCGTACCGTGGGGTTCTGGCCGATTTTGTCTACCAGATGGTCGGTGGACTTCGCTCCGCCATGGGCTATTGCGGATGCCCGTCGATTGAAGAATTCCGGCGGAAGAGCCGCTTCGTGAAGGTGTCGGGTGCAACGGTCATCGAGAACCACCCACACGACATTCACATCACGAAAGAGGCGCCCAACTACAGCGCTGCGATTCGCGCGGAGTGATGGTGGCGGGTGCGGTGCGTTTTGGGAGCGCGCGGCGCGTCTGCGCACGTGGTGTGTC
>JBILDS010000175.1:0-6620 GCA_044352505.1 Phycisphaerales bacterium | reverse complement strand
TCATGCCAGCAGGACTGTCACCGGGCCCTGGAAGATCACGCGTGACAACTCGCCGAGGCATGCCGTCCGATCGCGCGAAGTGCGTGGTGACCGTGTATCGGCGTTCGTCGACAATCTCCGGCGCACCATTGGTGTCGCTAAATGAGATCACCGCTTTCGACTCATACAGCTCGACCACGTCGCACGTCTGACCATCGAGTTCCTCGATCGCAATCACGCGCGCGCCCAGTACCTCTGGCTCAACCGGACTCGGCAGCCGGTTTGCAGCAGCCGTTTTGCGCTGCGCTGCCGCGGCGCGCTCGCTGAGGAACCATTGCGGAAGTGCCGGGATCACCGGGCCAACCGTACGGATCCACTCGGCGCCAGGATCAAAGTAGCTCTGATCGGCGTCGTGAACCACGATCGAGCGGCGACCGTCGTAGATCGAGGTCGGCCCGAGTACATCACCCTCGCTGGTGGAATCGATTCGCGTGATGCGGAAGAATGGAACCGAGATCGCATCGCTGCGCTCAAAGCGCAGCTGGACACGATGACGAACACCGATTCCGAAATCGCCACGCGCGGTCGGAGGTCCGACCCGCTCGGTGAGCGTGATGCAATCAAGCGTACGAACCGCCGCCAACTTCTCTCGCGCGCGCTCCACAATCGCCATCGCATCGGCCTGCACAATGAGCGGCGGGTGCATCGCGGCCGCATCCTTGGCGCGACTCGGTTCGGTGTTCTGCGCTGGTTTGGGCGCATCCGGCAACACTGCCGCTTGGCGTCGCGCTGGACGAGGCGTATTGACAAACTCTTCGGGGGCCGCTGAGACCTCTGGCTTCGCAACCGGCGCGGGCGCACTTTCGATGGCCTGCGGTGTGCGCGACGCCACTTCAGATTGCTCCGCCTTCTTCTCGGCGGGCGTGGTGCTCTTGGCGGCGCACGCAGCGAAGACGAGCGCTGGGATGGTCGCCAGCGCGACACGAAGCGTGAAGGGAAGAGTGCGTGTCAAGGTCGTAGGCATGGGTTGTTCTCGTCGTCGGAGTCAGAACGCTGCGTGAAGCAAGCGCGAACAGAGCGGGCGGCGACGCGTGAGAAGTGCAGAACGCTGCGCGTTGCGCCTCCAGAGTCGCCGGGAGTCTGAGGCGTTAGTAGAGGACTCGGAATCGAATGGTTCCAGAAACCGAGCGAAGCTCTCCGATGACCGCGTCATCATACGTCTTGTTTACGTCGGTCACGACATAGCCGACGGCCTCATCGGTTCGCAGCGATTGCCCGAGAATGTTGAGTTTCCGCCGAGCCAGGATCGAGTTGATCTCGGCAAGGACACCAGGTTGATTGCGGTGGAGATGCAGGAATCGATGCGCCCGCGGCGTCGGCGGGAGCGCGATATTCGGGAGATTGACGCTCCCAGCTGTGGATCCTGCGTTGACGTGTTCCACAAGTCGATTGGCCACGAACGTACCAATCCCCTGCTGCGCTTCCGCCGTCGAACCGCCAATGTGGGCGGTGAGGATGACATTTGCGATTCCACGGAGTGGCGTGTCGAAGGGCTCCTTGTTGGAGTTAGGCTCCGCTGGGAAGACGTCAACTGCGGCACCGGCGAGATGGCCGCCCTTCAGGCTTGCCGCAAGCGCGTCGAGATCGACGATGTGGCCGCGCGCGAGGTTGAGAAGATACGCGCCTTGCTTCATCTTTCGCAGTTCACGCTCGCCGATGAGCCGCGTGTTCTCACGTCGACCATCGACGTGCAGGCTTACGACGTCGGACTTTGCAAGAAGATCTGCGAGACTTTTGGCGCGCCGCGCGTTGCCAAGTGGCATGACATCGGCGATGTCGTGGTAGATGATTTGCATGCCCATCGCCTCCGCAAGCACAGAGAGCTGCGAGCCGATGTGGCCATACCCGATGATCCCGAGCGTCTTCCCGCGGAGTTCGCAACAGCCTTGCGCACTCTTCCGCCAGCCACCTGCGTGGAGAACGCGATCGCTCTCAACCGCGCGTCGCATGAGCATGACGATTTCACCGATCGCAAGTTCAACCACGCTACGCGTGTTCGAGTACGGCGCGTTAAAGACTGAAATACCGCGCGAGGCCGCAGATGCGAGATCGACTTGCTCTGTACCGATACAGAAGCAACCGATGGCGAGCAAGCGGTCGGCGCCTGCGAGTGCAGTCGATGTCACGCGCGTTTTTGAGCGAATTCCCAGAAGTGAAACGCCCTTCAGCGCGCGCGCAAGCTCAGCTTCCGGAAGCGCGTCGGACAGTGCCTCGACTTTGTAGCCTTCATCACGCAGCCTATTGGCGGCATCTGCGTGGATGTTCTCAAGGAGAAGCGCCACCATGCGCGACTTCGGAAAGCTCGGTGCACCCGGAAGGCTGTAGATCCACAGAAGTTCGTCGACACTCCGCACCACGCGATCTGCGCGCGCGATGACGTTTTCGCGAGCGATGTTCTCGCAGTAGGCAACAAACTCGTGCGCCGCACCTGCATCGCGGATCTCGCAATCGGTCGCGCCGTCACCAACCGCAATCACCGTTCCCGGCAATCGCAGCGCACGTACCGCTGCGGGCTTTCCGAGTGGCTGTGCCAACGGCGATCGCGTGTCGTACCCGACGACGGTTCGGCCATCTTTCGACCAGCGGAACTCATTCGCGATCACATGGTCGGGCGCAATGCCCAACTCAGCGCAGACGGGTACGACGTAGTCGCGAAACCCTGAGCTGACAACATAGATCTGCGCTGCGTTGCGACGAATCGCGGCCTTGTGGCGACGGAAACTTGGCGCGATCTTGCGCTTGAGAAGCCGAACAACCTCGTCGACGTGCGCGCGTTGGATTGAGAGTTGTGAGAGGCGCCGCTGCAGCGACTCGTCGATACCGATTCGCCCCTCCATGCCGTCGCGTGTGATGCCTTCAATGGCGAGAACCTTGGCATCACGATCGGGGTCGTCCGCCAGTGCAAGCCGGGCGATCTCGTCGAGCCCTTCCGCAGACACGATCGTCGAGTCGAAGTCCAAAACGAGGGTGATCGTCTCGATTGCGTCGCGGATGGTCGCTGCGGCGGGCATGGAGCGAACATATCGGCACTCCGGGGTTGCCAGATGAGGGATTCGGCTCTGAGGCGGGTGCCGGAAACCTCTCGGAGAGTCGGGAGGACTCAGCGAAGGCGTGGAATCGCGTGTCGTTGGCCCAGAGCAGCGCGGGCGGCGACTGACGCTGCCAGCCGGGATGCCGCGCGACTGGCGCCGGGGATGTGTCAGGCAGACCCTAGGCCAAGATCGGACGAACCAACTCGCCCTTGACGTCGGTGAGGCGGTAGTCGCGGCCTTGGGCGCGGTAGATCAGCTTCTTGTGGTCGATCCCGAGCAGATGCAGCATCGTCGCGTGGAGGTCATGCACTTCGACTGGATTCTCGACGATGTTGTACGAGTACTCGTCTGTCTTTCCGTATGTGATTCCGGGCTTGATACCGCCACCGGCAAGCCATGCAGAGAAGCAGCGCGGGTGATGGTCGCGACCGTAGTTGTCACGCGAGAGTTGCCCTTGCGAATACACCGTGCGACCAAACTCGCCGCCCCACAGCACGAGCGTCTCATCGAGGAGTCCTCGCCGCTTGAGATCCTTGACCAGCGCAGCCTGTGCTTGGTCAACCGCCTTCGCCTGCGCGCTGAGTTCGGCTGGCAGATTGCCGTGTTGATCCCATCCGCGCATGTACAACTGGATGAAGCGCACGTCTCTTTCGGCCAGTCTCCGCGCCAGCAGACAGTTCGCCGCGAACGAGCCTGGCTTGTGAACCTCGGGGCCGTACATCTCGAGCGTTGCGGGATCTTCGTCGGAGAAATCTGTCAGCTCAGGCACGGACATCTGCATGCGATACGCCATCTCGTGTTGGGCAAGACGCGCGCGCACCTCAGGGTCGAGGCTCTCCGCGAACTCAGTTTCGTTGAGCTCACCAACGAGATCGAGCATGCGACGACGATCCTCGCGAGTGACGCCGTCCGGATCGCGCAAGTAGAGAACGGGGTCGCGACCCGATCGCAAGCGACACCCTTGGTGCTCACTCGGAAGGAAACCGCTGCCCCAGAATCGCGCACTGAGCGCCTGCATGTTGCCAACGCCCTGCGTGATCATCACCACAAACGAGGGCAGATTCGCGTTCATACTGCCAAGGCCGTAACTCATCCACGAACCGAAACTCGGGCGGCCAGGCTGCTCAGTGCCGGTCTGGAAGAAGGTGATACCCGGCTCATGGTTGATCGCTTGCGTGTGCATCGAGCGAATCAAACACATGTCCTTCGCGATCCCGCCTGTGTGCGGCAAGAGCTCAGAGAGATAGACGCCGTCTTCGTTGTTTTCGTAGCGATCGAAGCGGAACTTCGTGGGCGCAACTGGGAACCGTGCCTGCCCGCTCGTCATGGTGGTGATGCGCTGGCCGTTGCGGATCGAGTCGGGAAGGTCTTCGTTGAAGCGCGCCGCCAAACCAGGTTTGTGGTCGTACAAATCAAGTTGGCTTGGCGCACCTTCCATGTGCATATAGATCACGCGCTTCGCTTTGGGCGCGAAATGCGGGCCGGGCACGAATCCACCGGCGGCGGCTGGAGAGCCGTCGGCTGCGAGAATTGGTGAGCCTGCTGCAACACGATTCCCGAGAAGCGACGAAAGTGCGACGCCACCGAGACCAGCGGTGATCGATCCAGCGACCGAGCCGAAGAACCGACGACGCGTGATGTTGAGGAGGTACTCCTCAAGTCCATCGGCCGGTGTCGCTGTGATCTTCGGGGCGTTCGACATGGCTCGTCTCCTCAGAATCTCGGTCAGTCCTTCACGATAGTCGCGTCACTCGAGAGCACTGCGTTTGCGAGCAGTGTCCACGCAGCGAGTTCCGCAGCGTCGAGATCCTCCGCGCGCGGCACCATTCCAACTGCGAGGAGTCTTGCCGCTTCCTCAGGCGATGCGACGTAGCGGGCGCGATTCTCCCGAACGTGGGCAACCAGTCGCTCAAGAACGGCAGGCGTGGGCGATGTCCCTGTCGCGCGGCGATAGAGAAGCTCTGCGCGCGTGCGATCATCGCCGTCAGAGCGAAGTGCGCGCTCCGCCGCGAGCCGCGCGGCCTCGACAAACTGCGGGTCGTTCCAAAGCGCGAGCGACTGAAGCGGCGTGTTCGTCACCAATCGACGCGTCGAGCAGAACTCACGCGTGGGCGCGTCGAAGGTCAACATCGTTGGTGGCGGTGCGGCGCGCTTCCAATACGTGTACAGACTTCGGCGCCAGAGGTCGTCGCCTGCGCCCTGCTGGTATGCGCGCGTGTTCGACTGCGGCATCGCGACCTCTTGCCAGAGCCCTTCCGGCTGGTAGGGCTTGACGCTCGGGCCGCCGAGCCGTTCCTTCAGTAAACCCGCGACAAACAGCGCCTGATCTCGAATTGCTTCGGCACTGAGTCGCTGCCGCGGATACCACGAGAGCAACTTGTTCTCCGGGTCGAACGCTGCAATCTCGGGGCGCACGCGCGAGGTTTGACGATACGTGGTGCTGGTCACGATGTCACGAACGAGCGCGCGGAAGTCCCACGCGCGGCGCGCGTCGCCGTCGCCTTCGCGGAACCGCACCGCAAGGAAATCAAGCAACTCCGGGTGCGTTGGCCAATCTCCCTGCAAACCGAAATCGTCGCTTGAACGAACAAGCCCACGACCAAAGAACATCTCCCAAACTCGATTGGCCGTCACCCGAGCTGTCAGCGGATTCTCCCGAGAGACGATCCACTGCGCGAGTCCGAGACGATTCTGCGGGGCGTCAGGCGGAAGTGCACCGAGTACGGTCGGCACGCGGCGCGAGACCGGGCGCGTCTTATCTGGGTGGTCGTAAAGGCCGCGATCATGCACGAAGGTCTCGCGCGGCATCGGGAGTTCCCGCATGACCATCGTGCGCGGCGTCATGGAGAGAATTGCGGCGCGCTCGCGCTCGATTTCCTCAAGGGCGCGCGCGGCTGCAATGTAGGACGGCGAGAAGCGCGTGCGCCAGGCATTGCGGGCCGACTCGATGACGCCCGGGCGAACCAAGGACTCTGGAAGCGCGAATGCCACCATCGGAGGCGCGTACGAATCTGTTGCGGGAATCGTGCGGTGATAGAAGCCAGCGGGTCCGCCTGTGTTGACAATCTTGCAGACGAGAAGATTCCGGCCAGGCACGAGGTCGAGCGAGACACGATCCTGATCGGGCGCGACGCCGCGATTCGCGCGGTTCTCGAAGACCTTCTTGCCGTTGAGATAGAGCACGAGTCCGTCATCTGAGCCAAATGCAAGATCGAGTTTCCGAGCAGTTGCCGCATAGATCTCGCGCGCGACAAACTCCGATCCAACCGCAGCCGCCAACCCAACGGGCGTTGCCTCAAGAACGCCCGGCGCGTAACGCCACTCGCCTGGATTCGCGTCTGTTCCGAAGCGCTTCGCGAGCTCAATGCGCGTCGCGTGCTCGGGTCCGTAGTCGGTGGTGTAGCCCGCGCCAGGCTCGCCGAAGAATGGACCCGCGATGTACCACGCGCTTGTCGCCTCTGGGATCGGCGCAAGCGCCGTATCGCTTGCCGTGAGCGGCGTGAGTCGAACGCGCCCGAAGACGTGACGGTTGTACGGCGAGTCGTAGGT
>JBILDS010000174.1:0-6638 GCA_044352505.1 Phycisphaerales bacterium | reverse complement strand
GCACCTTCAGCTACTTCCCGTCGAAGAACCTCGGCGGCTTCGGCGACGGCGGCATCATCACCACGAACGACGAGGCGCTTGCCCAGCGCATGATGCGCCTTCGTAACCACGGCATGGAGCCGAAGTACTACCACGCCGAAGTCGGCATGAACTCGCGCCTCGACGCGCTGCAGGCGGCGGTCCTCCTCGTGAAGATGCGTCACCTCGACGCGTGGAGCGCGGGGCGCCAGAAGAACGCCGCGTTCTACGACGCGTCGTTCGCCGCGGCGGGGGCGCAGGACTCCGGCACGCCGCTCTCGGCGGGCGGCTTCGCGCTGCGCTATCCGAAGGCAGCTCCGAAGGGCGCGCGCCACATCTACAACCAGTACACGATCCGCGTGCCCGCCGAGATTCGCGACGCGGTGCGGCAGGACCTCGCCGACCGGAAGATCGGCACAGAGATCTACTACCCCGTGCCGCTTCACCTGCAGGAGTGCTTCAAGTACCTCAACTACACGAAGGGCATCTTCCCGCACGCGGAGGCTGCGGCGCGCGAGACGATCGCGCTGCCGATCTACCCTGATCTCGTGCAGGAACAGCTCGACCATGTCGCGCGTTCGGTGGTCGAGAGCGTGCGCGCCCGTGCATCGGGCGGTGTGTCCGTGCAGGCGGCGGGTGCGCGATGAACCTGAACTATCGACGCAAGATGCGCGAGCGGCACCATGCAGCCTCGCAGGGCGAGGAGACAGCCGACACGCCGCATCTCGAGCACACGCTTGTGCCGCGCGGAGAAGCGCGCCTCGTCACGAGCACCGCCGAGCTTGAGGCGGAGCTTGCGCATGTCCGCGAGAAGGGCGTCTTCGCCTACGACACAGAGTTCATCGGCGAGGAGAGCTACTGGCCGAAGATCTGCGTGGTGCAGCTCGCGACGACCGAGCGCGTGGTGCTTGTCGATGCGTTCGCGGTGCCCGACCTCGGTCCGATCTTCGAGCTCGTCGCGGATCCGACGCTCCTCACGCTCGTTCATGCGGGCACGCAGGACCTCGAGCCCGTGCGGCGCATTCTCAGCAAGGAGCCCGCGAACACGCTCGATGTGCAGGTCGCGGCTGCGTTCGCAGAGATGCCGTGGCCTGCAGGCCTCGAGAAGCTCGTCGAGCGCTTCGCTGGGCACAAGCTCTCGAAGGGCCACACCTTCACGAACTGGGATGCGCGGCCGCTGTCGGCGTCGCAGCTTCGCTACGCGGCCGACGATGTTCGCTACCTGCCGCTCGTGTGGGAGCGGCTGTGCGTCGAGCTCGAGCGGCGCGGCTCGCTTGCGTGGGCGATGCGCGAGTGCGAGCAAAGCGCCAGGATTCCCGCGCGCTTCGACGAGGAGTCGCAGATCCGCCGCACCATGAAGAGCTGGCCGATGAAGCCCGCGCAGATTCCGACGCTTCGGCTCGTCACGCGCCTACGCGACGAGATCGCGCGCAAGGAGGACCTGCCGCATCGCGTGGTCATGCCCGACGAGACGCTCGCAGAGATCATCAAGCAGCGGCCCGTGAGCGTGCAGCAGCTGTCGTCGGTGCGCGGGCTTCCCAAGCGCTTCGCGCAGAAGTACGGCGACCGCATTGCGCAGGCGGTCGACGAAGGCGGGAAGATGCCGCCCGAGAAGCTCGCGCACGGCAAGATCACCGAGGAGACGGCATCGGACCGCGCGGCGATCGATGCGATCCTTGCGATCCTCGGTGCGCGCTGCATCGCCATGGGGCTCGCGCCGTCGATGGTGGCGACGCGCGGCGATGTCTCGCGCTGGTGGATGTCGCGCGCGACCGCGGCACCGCAGCCGCTCTTCGAAGCGGGCGACTGGCGCGTCGATGCCGTGGGCAACTGGCTCGAGGGCTTCCTGCGTGGCGAGGCGAACGTCTCGATCGCGTGGAGGGACGGTCGGCCGCTGCTTGTGAACGAGCAGGGCGCCTGACATGCGCGCCGTGAATCCTTCGACAGGCGAGGCGTTCGGGGTGGAGTTCGCGCGCGCGTCGCGGGCGGAGCTCGAGGCGATGGCCGACACCGCGTTCGACGCGATCGACGCGCTCGCGGATGCGCCGGGTGCCGTGCTTGCGGGGTTTCTCGAGGACTACGCATCGCGGCTTGAGGGTGACCGCGAGGGCATCGCGCGGCTTGCGCACGAAGAGACGGCGCTGCCGTTCGCGCCGAGGCTTTCCGAGGTCGAGTTCAATCGCACCTCCTTCCAGCTGCGCGAGGCGGCGCGCTGCCTGCGCGACGAGTCGTGGCGCGAGGTCGCGGTTGACGCCACGCACAAGTTGCGTTCGACGCTCGTGCCGCTTGGCGGCGCGGTGGTGTGCATCGGGCCGTCGAACTTTCCGCTGGCGTTCAACGGAGTATCGGGCGGCGATTTCGCTGCCGCGATCGCTGCGCGCAATCCCGTGATCGCGAAGGCGCATCCGGGGCACCCGAACACGACGGCGCGGCTCTTCGCGCATTGCTGCGCGGCGCGCGACGCCGCTGGGCTGCCCTCGTCGGCGGTGCAGGTGTTCTTCGATTGTTCGCCCGAGGATGGCGAGGCGCTGCTCGGGCACGCGGGCGTCGCTGCGCTCGGCTTTACGGGCTCGCGCGCGGCGGGGCTTCGGCTGAAGGCCGCGTGTGACCGTGTCGGCAAGCCCGCGAGCTGCGAGATGGCGGGGGTGAACCCCGTGTTCGTGGCGTCGCACGCTGCGGGTGCGCGCGCGGAGGCGATCGCGGATGCGTGGACTGCGTCCGTGCTCTTGGGTGGCGGACAGTTCTGCACGAAGCCAGGCGTGATCTTCGTGGCGGGTGAAGCGGCGGCCGCTCGCGTGGCCGCGCGCGCGGGCGAACTGCTTCGTGCTGCCGCGCCCGCGGTGCTGTTGACCGAGTCGGTTCGCGTACATCTCGCGCATTCGATCGACGCGCTGCGCGCGGCGGGTGCGCACATCGCGTGCGGCGGCCGCGCGCAGACGCCCGGTTTCCGCTTCGAGCCGACGCTCGCGGTCGCGGACGCGTCGCGTGTGCGCCGTGCGCGCGCCGCGTTCCTGCAGGAGGCGTTTGGTCCGCTCGGCACGGTCGTGGCCGTCGAAGGCGACGCGCAGCTCGTCGACTTCGCGCGCGCGCTCGAGGGACAGTTGGCGTCGACGGTCATCGCCGATGCTGCGGACGATGCGGTGCGCGCGACGCTGTTCGGCGTGCTGCGCTTCAAGGTCGGGCGAATGCTGACGGAGACGATGCCGACCGGCGTCGCCGTGAGCCCCGCAATGGTGCACGGCGGGCCGTATCCCGCGACGGGCGATGCGCGTTTCACGGCGGTGGGGTTCCCCGCGGCGGCGAGGCGCTTCTCAAAGGCGCTGTGCGTGCAGGGGTGAGAGGGCTCGTCGAGGGCAAAGCCCGAGCGGGTTGCGTGCGAGTCGACAGCCAAGACGGGTGCCACCACTTCTAGTGGTGGTTTCGCGCGCGAAATGGCGAGTGGAGCCGGGTTCGGTGGCCGGTCGACTCCGCACTACTGGAAGTAGTGGCACCCATGAAGGCTGACGACTCGGATGGTTCTGTGCTCGCGCTGCGCGCTCGGGCAGTTCCGTGCTCGCGCTGCGCGCTCGGGCAGTTCCGTGCTCGCGCTGCGCGCTCGGCGAGATTCCTCACACCCGCTTCGACAGCGCCGCGCGGATCACCGCCAGCGCGCGCGCGCGGGCCTCGCCTTCGATGGGCTTTCGTGGGGCGCGCACGCGTTCGTCCCCTGTCTGCGTCTCGGCCATGACGAGCTTGATGAGCTGCACGAACTCGGGCACGGTGTCGAGCCTGAGGAGCGGCAGGAACCACGCGTAGAGCGCGTCGCACGCATCGACATCCTCGGCGCGCGTCGATTGGGCGAGCGTGAAGAGCCGCACGCTCTCCTCTGGCAGCGCGTTCGCAAGACCCGCGATCCAGCCGACGCAGCCCATGCGCGCGCCCTCGACCGCGCAGTCGTCGAGTCCGACGAGCGCGCCGACCTTGCGCGTGCGGCCGCGGTTTCCGGCGATGAGCGCGGTCAGCTTGCGCGCGTCGCCCGTTGAATCCTTCACGGCGACGAGGTTCGCGTGCTTCTCTGCAAGATCGAACACCTGCTCCGCGCTCACATCGACCGTGTACGCGGTCGGATTGTTGTAGAGCATCATCGGCAGAGGAGCGGCCGACAGCATCGCCTCGAAGTGCGCGCGGTACTCGTGCCACGAACCCTTGTGCACGTAGGGCGGCAGGATCATGCAGCCGCGCATCCCGATCTCGGCGGCCTTCTCGACCTGCCGCACCGCCTCGCGTGTCGACGCGGCCGAGATCGTCGCGAACGCGTTTCCGCGCCCCTCGCTCGCCGTCGCGATTGCCTTCCAGCCCTCGACGCGCTCGTCGAACGAGAGCGTCTGCCCTTCGCCGAGCGACCCTGGCCACACCGTGCCCGTGCAGCCTGCCGACAGCATGCGCCGCGCGAGGTCGCCGAGGCGCGTGGCGCACAGCGCGCCGTCGTCGCGGAACGGGGAAACAATCGCGGGGATCACGCCGCGGAACGGTGAACCGACGTCGTTCGAAGCCTGCATCTGTGCAGCGTATCGCGTTGATGACCGCGCGGGCGCAGTATCCTGCCTGCGTGAAGATCGAGCGTTTCGTTGACAGCCACACCGAAGGCGAACCAACCCGCGTGCTGCTCGCACCGGATGGCGGGCTCTTCCATCTGACGCTTCCCGAACTCATCGCGCATTGGTCGGTCGACGGCGCACTTGCGATTCCGCCCGAGTGCCTCGCGCTTGCTGCGAACCCGCGCGCGGCCGACGCGACGGTCTGCGCACTTGCGTGCCGTCCGTCGAAGCCGGGCGCCTCGTGCGGCGTCCTCTTTTGGAACGCGAGCGCGCAACTTGGGATGTGCGGCCACGCGACGATCGGACTGGCGCGCACACTGCGGCACATCGGGTTCGACCTGCCGATGCGCGCCACCATCGAGACGCGCGTTGGAGATGTTGTGGTCGAGTCGCGCGACGATGGGCGCTTCGCGTTCGACAACGTCCCGTCGCGTCTCCACGCGCGCGACGTCGAGGTGACGCTTGCGCAGGGCGGCGTTGCACGCGGAGACATCGCGTGGGGCGGCAACTGGTTCTTTATTGTGCGGCATGATGGGCTGCCGCCGGGCGCGAAGGCAGGCCGCGCCATGCGCTCGCACACTGAGGAACTCGCGTACGCAGAGTCGATCCTCGCAGCACTCCGAGCCGCGAACCTGCGCGCGGGCCCCGAGAACGGCGGCCTGATCGACCATGTGCTGCTGTCGTTCACGCCGTCGCGGCACGGCGCGCACGCACGCAACTTCGTCCTCTGCCCGAACGGCACCTTCGACCGTTCGCCCTGCGGCACGGGGACGAGCGCGCTTCTGGCCACGCTCGCCGCGCGCGGGGAACTGGCGGAAGGCGCACCGTGGACGCAGGAGTCCGCCATCGGCAGCGTGTTCGAGGCGCGCTACGCAGCGTGTGATGGCGGCGGCGTGCGACCCACGATCGCGGGCCGCGCGTTCGTCCTAGCCGAGGGCTCGCTTGTGTTCGATGCGGCCGACCCATCACGCGAAGGCGAATGGCGCGAATCCCGCTGAACGGTTCCAATGCCGCATCATGCGCAAGGACGCCCACGAGATCCTCTACAACCCGCGCCTGAACAAAGGCACTGCGTTCAGCGAAGCCGAACGCGAGCTCCTCGGGCTCACGGGCCTCTACCCCGATGCGGTCGAGGACAGCGCCACGCAGCAGCGCCGCGCGCTTGCGCAGCTTGATCGCCGCGCGAACGACCTCGAGCGCTACATCTATCTCTCGGAGCTGCAGGACCGGAACGAACGGCTCTTCTACCAGCTTCTCCGCGCCGACGCGCCGCGCCACATGCCGATCGTCTACACGCCGACCGTCGGTGAAGCGTGCCAGAAGTTCGGCCACATCATGCGGCGCCCGAAGGGGCTCTATGTGTCGCTCAAGCACCGCGGGCGCATCGCGGAGATCCTGCGCAACTGGCCCGAGACCGATGTGCGCATCATCTGCGTGACCGACGGCGAACGGATCCTCGGCCTCGGCGACCTCGGCGTCTGCGGCATGGGGATTCCCGTCGGCAAGCTCGCGCTCTACACAGCGATCGGCGGCGTGCCGCCCGCGCGCTGCATGCCGGTCGTCCTCGACGTCGGCACGAACAACAAGAGCTTCCTCTCCGACGAGCTCTACCCCGGCCTGCGGCGCGAGCGCCTGCGCGGCGCAGACTACGACTCCTTCGTCGAGGAGTTCGTGATGGCCGTGCAGCAGGTCTATCCGCACGCGTGCATCCAGTTCGAGGACTTCCACAACACGACAGCGATTCCGCTCTTGGCGCGCTACCGCGACCGCGTGTCGTGCTTCAACGACGATATCCAAGGCACGGCCTCGATCGCGGTGGCTGGGCTCTTCGCCGCATGCCGCGCGCTCGGCAACACGCTCGTCGACCACCGCTATCTCTTCTTCGGCGCAGGGAGCGCCGCGACGGGGATCGCCGACCTCGTCGTCCAGGCGATGATGCAGCGCGGTGTGTCGGAACAGGATGCGCGCGCGCGCATCTGGCTGATGAACTCGAAGGGCGTGGTCGTGAAGGAAAACCCCGGCATCCAGCCGCACCAGCAGGCG
>JBILDS010000024.1:0-21560 GCA_044352505.1 Phycisphaerales bacterium | reverse complement strand
GCTGCGGCCGCTCCCTCTGGCGTGTTCGGGTGGTTTGAGCGGTCGCGGCTGCGGCCGCTCCCTCTGGCGTGTTCGGGAGGTTTGAGCGGTCGCGGCTGCGGCCGCTCCCTCTGGCGTGTTCGGGAGCTTTGAGCGGTCGCGGCTGCGGCCGCTCCCTCTGGCGTGTTCGGGAGCTTTGAGCGGTCGCGGCTGCGGCCGCTCCCTCTGGCGTGTTCGGGAGGTTTGAGCGGTCGCGGGTGCGGCCGCTCGCGTGGTTTGAGCGGTCGCGGCTGCGGCCGCTTCCTTTGGCGTGTATGGGGGGTTTGCGTAATTGCGGTCGCGGCTGCGGCCGCTCCCTCTGGCGTGTTCGGGAGGTTTGAGCGGTCGCGGGCGCGGCTGCGGTGGCGGCGGAGCCTTGATCGCTACGCTGCCGGTATGCGCTTTCACGCTCTGCAAACCGATCCTGTTTGGCTCGATGCCGCCGAGAACCGACGTCGTATTGAAGTCATGCTTCAATCGCTCGCGCCTGCGTCGGGCGACTTCGTTGTGCTTCCTGAAATGTGCGAAACCGGTTGGACCTCAGACGCCGACGCCCTCCGAGCGGTCAAAGGATCGACGGAGTGGATCGCATCGCTCGGACGCAGGCACCAAGTGTGGCTGCAGGCAGGGTTTGGAGAACATGTCGGTGATGGACGAATCGCAAACAGCGTGGCGATCGTCGATCCCAGAGGTCAGATCCGAGCGATCTATCAGAAGAACTTCCTCTTCCCGAGTGAGCGCGACTCGTTTGCGGTGGGAAGTGAAATCGTGATCGTCGACATTGGCGCGGCAAAGGTCTGCCCTCTCATCTGTTACGACTTGCGATTCCCTGAACTCTGGCGACTGGCCTCTCGCGCCGGTGCAGAGGTGTTCGCAATCGGCTCAGCGTGGCCAAGCGTCCGTCATGAGCACTGGCGCGCGCTGCTCGTGGCGCGTGCAATTGAAAACCAAGCGTGCGTCATTGCCGCAAATCGTGGCGGAAGTGACCCCACCCACACGTATCTCGGTGGATCGGTGGTCATCGATCCACTCGGCGTCCGAGTCGTGGAGGCGGATGCAACCGAGCAAGTTGTCTCAGCCGATTTCGATCGCGATGGACTCGATACATGGCGAACGAGATTCGGCGCGCTTCGTGATCGACGAGACTCACTTCTCGGATCGATCGACGTGCGCGTCGTCTGAGAATCGCTCCCACAGGAAATTTCTGTTTTGTCTTGCGAATCGCAGCACGCGCATCGCATCGCGCTACATTGCGCCCGTCGGTTGGATCCGACACAGGGTGCTGATTGATGAACAACGATCGACATGGAAAGTCGTGCGCGCGAGACGTTGGCGCACGCGTCGACGAATCGACCGCAACGCCATCGCGAGCGCGAAACTCGCGCGCGAAGTCGGCATCGCGCGAATCGCGCGCGCGTGCGCCGCAGTTGCGCAGCGAAACCGGCCTCACACGCGATTGGGACGAGTATCGAGCGCAATTGCTTCGCTTGTTTTTCCACGATGCAGGCGCGCTTGCTGCGCGCTATCGCGTTGGAAGCAGTGATCTCGTTGCGCACGCGCGTGAGCTTTGTGCTCCGCAACTTGAACGCGGCAGTTACCTGAAGCCTGTCGCGTGCGTGGCCGACCTCGCGGTCGCAACCGCGTGCTGCCTCGGACGCGCCAACGCGTGGAACGAACTCTGGATCTTTGCCGAGCCTTCGATGACGCGCGCTGCGTTCTCGCGACTTCCAGAGACGCTTGCGTTGACGTGGACCCGTCGATACTGGACGCGCCTTGAGCGCGCCTCACGCGCTCGGACTGGCGGACTCGTCCGCTACGACGGCTCTCGCCCCCTCCGTTTGTGGCTGGTCGAGAACCTCCTCGGCGCGCTTGAGGAAGAGCGCGCAGCTGGACGACTTTCCATCCGTCGCGAGCACATCGGACGCCCAATCCCGTTGCGACTCGTCGGTGAGCAGTTGGCGTGACGTCTTGACGCGGAGATCGTGCACCGGCCTTTGTGGCGGCGGTGGTTTCGGCGCAGCACACGCAACGAGAATCAGAGACGAGCCTGGAGGCAAACTGGAGGCAAACTGGAGGCAAAAACGAACCAGGCTCGCGCGAGGCGAGCCTGGAACGTCTGATGCCAACTCCCGGACTTGAACCGGGGACACTCGCATTTTCAATGCGATGCTCTACCAACTGAGCTAAGTTGGCGTACCGCTTGCGCGGGACGGGAAGAGTATCCAAACCGGGCGCTCTGTCAAGCACCCGTCAGACAGAGCCTACGCGGCGTCCCGACTGAAGAGGGCCGACACGCCTGTCCCGTCGAGAATGGACTTGTCCATCCCGCGCATCGGGTACTGGTGCGCGAGGAGGCGCGCCAGTGCATCGTCGTCGGCAATCTCGAACTGCACCGGTAGCCCGAGCACCCGCGTGGCAAATCGTACCGCGCGTGGCAAGAGCCTTCGGGTTGTTGCAGCAACGAGATAGCCGTCGTCAAGGCGCAGCGGCACAATGCCGAACTGCCACGCCTGTCGGCGGACGATCAAGTCACGGGCGTCATCCTCAACGCCGCGCGCGGCGTCAAAGTCGGTCGCGCGTATCTGCGTCTGTTCGATCCAGGCCCGTTCGATCGTGTCGGACGGAACTTCGAACAGGCGCTCGGCGACGACGCCAAACGGTTCATGGGTGTCGGCTTGCTCTGCAAGCACCGCCTCAACTTGCTCAGGCGTCAACACCTTCATACGGACGAGCATTTCTCCGATCCGCATCGCTTCATTCTCCTTCGCACCTGTTGTCGACGGAAGCTGGCGGATCCGTTGCCCGAGCGGTCGAAGTTGCCCGAAAGGCTCGCGCGGAAGGCGGTACAGCCCGCACGACAGGCATGGCACACGCAACCGGGTTGCGAGTACGAGTGGGAAACCCGATAAACCGCGTATGACCCGGCGGCACTCCGACCATGAAACGCTTCGACCGCTTGTGGCGGCGCTTGCAAAGCATGCGGCGAAGTCTGACCGCACGTGGTCGGAACGCGCCGACCCACGGCTCTTGCGGGGCTTTCGCAGAGTGCTCGACGAGATCGGCGAGAAGCTCGCCGACGCGGCACCCAGCGCACCGACGCTCGATGCGATTCGAACGGCGTGCGCAGAAATCATGGTGGCGCAGCGAATTCTCGACGCCGGTTGCACTTTGGAGCGCGAGGTGGAAACACCAGCAGGAAAGCATGTGGACTTTCGAGCCACTCGCGACGGAGCCGTGCTGCATGTCCACGTGAAGCGCGCGCCCCAGCCAACCTTGCGCGACGCGGCCATCGTGGTTCCGCAAGCGTGGCGCACGCTCGAAACCATCCGTCGCGGCCTTGTGGTGGCGCTGTCGCTTGCGCGCAACCTCCGCGGTCGCGCGTTGCAGCACGCGCTCGCAGAGGCGTTTCCGTTTCTTGAGGCGGCATCGGTGGGCGAAGAACTGTCGATCCGCGATGAAGACGGAAGAACAGCCGCACGGCTTCGCGTCATCGCGCCGTCCACACGCGGCTTGGTTGAATTGGTCGCCGATCTCTCGTCGGCGTTTGAAGACCACGTTCCACGTTTTCAATCAACGCTGCGGCGCGCGTTCGCCCAGTTCATGCCTCGCGGCGAGAATGTGATCGTGATCTGCGGAAGCTCTGGAGCAATCGAGGCATTTGGGACTGCGCTGCTCGGATCGCACATCGAACGATGGGATAAGCGCCCGCGCGTCGGTGAACTCATCGCCTACGGCCGTGGAGGCGATGGATTCTGGGCTGGATCCATGCGAAACCAGTCGCGCCTGGCGGTCTATTGGCCGATGGCGAAAGATGCCGGCCCACTGCTCTTTCTTCGAGAAGGTGCCGTGCGCGCAACCGCGACGAAGGGCGTCATGCTCGCGCGACAGATTTTCGCGTGAGTTCAATCTCTCTCGTCACCCGAAGACTCCTGTTCGACATCCTGCTCAAAGTCAACGAGATGTGGCGCGCGACGCTTTCCGCCGTGCGCGCCCCAACTCGCGCGCTTTGGCCTCGGATCTTCACCATCGACCAAGAATGGCTCTCCAAGTGGAAGAAGCGCTTCGATCTGCTTGTCACCGATCTCAACCACGAGCGTGACGGAGTCTTCATCGTACGTACGCTCTTCCACAGCGCAACGCTTCTCAATTGCGTCAATCAGCCGCGCACTCGAAATCGGGATCGTCACCCTGCGCCGCCGAAGCCCCCCCGTCACAAGTCCGAGGATGCGGAGGCGAAGTTCCTCAAAGCCCGTTCCATCGAGCGCACTGATGGCGATTGCGCCGGGCTCTTTCTCTTGCCACTCCTCGAATGTGCGCAGTGACGCTCGCTCGTCCGGACGCATCGACGCAATGCGATCAATCTTGTTGAGAAGAAGAAATCGCGGCTGCGAGTTTGCTCCCACATCTTCAAGAACTTCGCGCACGGTTGCAAGTTGCATGGGCGCTGTGCGATCGCTTGCGTCAAGCACGATCAGAAGCGCATGCGCGTGCACGGCATCTTCGAGCGTGGCGCGGAAACTTGCGACAAGATGGTGTGGCAGATCGCGAATGAAACCGACGGTGTCTGAAAGCAGAACCGCGTTTGCGCCACCGATGTTCCAACGTTCGACGCGTGTCATGAGCGTGGCAAACAACTTGTCTGCCGCGTAGGCGCCACCGCGGGTGAGGGCGTTGAAGAGCGTACTTTTCCCGGCATTGGTGTAGCCCACAATTCCAACGGTGAAGTGCTCCGCGCGGCGCTCCGCCACTTCACGTTGCTTGCGCACCTGCACGTCCTCAAGTTCGCGGCGAAGCGCAACAAGTCGTCGCGAGACGATCCGCCGATCGATCTCAAGTTGCTGTTCGCCTGGCCCGCGCGTGCCGACGCCGACGGGCGCGCCGCCAGTGACTTGACCGAGGTGCGACCACATGGCGCGCAGACGCGGTGCGGTGTACTCAAGTTGCGCAATCTCCACCTGAAGCTGTGCCTCACGTGTGGTGGCGCGATTGGCGAAGATGTCGAGAATCAATTCACTTCGATCAATGACCTTGACCTTGACTTCCTTCTCGAGCTCTTGAATCTGCGATGGCGCCAACTCGTTGTCGAAGATCACCACGCGCGCGCCAAGCTCTTCAACCATTGCCGCGAGTTCCGCGACCTTTCCCTTTCCGAGATAGGTGCGCCCGTTGGGCGCGTCTCGGTTCTGCATAAGTTGCCCCACAACCTGCGCACCCGCGGTTTCAGCAAGCGCGCCGAGCTCAGCAAGCGGATCCTCGAAATCCATGCGTGACCCGCGCGTGCGAACACCCACGAGAACCGCGGCCTCTGCTTGGACTCCGATAGATTCGCGTGGATTCGTATTCATGCGTTGCGTGCGGCCGTTGTAGCCGGGCGGTCACTGTACGCGCCGCCGCGCTTGATCGCCGCGCGCAAGAGTGGAAACCGCTTGGGCAGGCACCGCGAGATCATCGCCACAGTCTCCGTGGCGGCGTCGCAACTGCGCATATCCCGCGATCATGGCTGCGTTGTCAGCGCAATCCCGTGGTTCTGGCACCACGAGACCGATTCCGCGCTCCATGCTCCACGCCACAAGTTCGCGGCGAAGCGTTCGGTTGGCAACGACGCCGCCGCCCACAAGCAACGTTCGCGGCGCCTGCAGGTCGGCCGCGTGCGAGAGTCGATCAACAACCTGCGCGAAGGCCGCGCGCTGAAAGCTTGCCGCAAGATCGGCGCGACGCGATTCAGAAAGATCTGCGAGGTTCCGTGTGAATGCGCTCGCTGCCC
Source organism: Phycisphaerales bacterium (assembly GCA_044352505.1). Taxonomy (GTDB): domain Bacteria; phylum Planctomycetota; class Phycisphaerae; order Phycisphaerales; family SM1A02; genus QWPT01. The sequence goes on along the minus strand of JBILDS010000024.1, from coordinate 15,778 downwards.
CGCGACCCTGCGGCACACCGCGAATCTCGTAGAGCAACTTCGTCTTGAGTCCTGAGAGCGAGAAATCGAGCGGATTGGGCAGTCGCGGCAACGGGAACCTGAGCGCGTGCGGATTTCCCGTTTCCGCCAAGCGCTCGAGATTCGGCCCGCCAGGATGCGGTAACCCGAGCATTGCCGCCGCTTTGTCGAGTGCCTCGCCCACCGCGTCGTCGATCGTTCGCCCGAGGAGCGTGCAGTCCACGGCATTCTCAATTCTGAAGAGGCTCGTGTGGCCGCCCGAAACCACCAACCCGAGCGCAGGAAATGTGTCGCCCGCCCGCGTCTCGACGCAAGGCGCCTCCAACGGCTGCCGCACCAAAAGCCCGGCGAAGAGATGCGCGGCAACGTGATCGATCGCGTGAAATGGCAGTTCGCGCGCCCATGCGAGTGCCTTCGCGGCACTCGTTCCGACGAGCAAACTTCCAATCAAGCCGGGACGCGTGCCTGCAGCGATCGCGGAAAGATCCCCAATCCCAACGCCCGCCTCGAGAAGCGCCCGCTCGATCACCGGCGCAATGCGCTCGAGATGGGCGCGACTGGCGATCTCTGGCACCACGCCGCCAAACTCGCGGTGGAGATCGTGCTGCGACGCCACCACGCTTGAGCGGACGCAAAGGGCGTCATCGACCACAGCGGCGGCAGTTTCATCACAAGAACTCTCGATACCGAGGATGCATCCCATCGCCCAACATGGTAGAGAATGCACCGACGCCGCTTGGGGCGTCTTGCCGAATGTCGTACCGCCCCCCCTACATCGATGAACGCTCGATCACCATCGAGGGTCCGCACCCCGCAACGCTGGAGGAGCAGGAACTCCTCGCGAAGTGCGAGATTTCCACGGGTCGCGTGTCGGGGCCGGGCGGGCAACACCGCAATCGCGTTGACACGGCCGTTCGAATCCGGCACCTTCCAACTGAGATCGAGGCGACCGCCACCGAGCGTCGAAGCCAAGCGCAAAATCGCCACATGGCCATTTTCCGGCTTCGACTGAAACTCGCCTGCAAGGTGCGCACGGTGACAAGCCGCGACGAACATCGACCAAGCGAACTCTGGGCGCGGCGACGCCAAGGCGAGAAATTGCCGGTGAGTCCGGAGCACACGGATTACCCGGCGTTGCTCTCTGAGGCGCTCGATGTGGTTGTTGCGCGTCGGTACGACGTTGCGGGCGCTGCGGGTGTGCTCGGTGTCACCATGAGCCAGCTCACCCGCCTGATCCGCCACGAACGCCACGCATTTGCCCGTATCAATGAAGGCCGCGAAGCGATTGGACTCACCAAACTGAAGAGTTGATCCGCGCTACCATCGCGGTATGGTGTCCACGCCGCTTGCTGCGCTGAAGGCTCGAGTTCGCGATCTCGTCGCGGAGGAAACGCCGCGCGCAACCGCGCTCCGACGCGAATTGCACACCCATCCTGAGATCTGTTACGAGGAAGTGCGAACCGCGGCTCGCATTCGCGCCGAGCTTGATGCTGCAGAGATTCCACACGTCGACGGTCTTGCCGGCGGCACGGGGACGCTCGGATTTCTCGCGGGCGCGAGCTCCAACGCGATCGCGCTCCGAACCGATATCGACGGACTTCCGATCGTGGAAGAGGGAACGCCCACCTGGAGGTCGCGTACGGAAGGCCGCATGCACGCGTGCGGACACGACGGACACACGGCGATCCTTGTGGGCGCCGCGCGCGTTCTGAAGCGGCTTTCGCAAGAAACCACGCTTCCGAATGCTGTGCGCTTCCTCTTCCAGCCGGCAGAAGAAGGCGGCGCCGGTGGGCGACGCATGGTCGAGGACGGCGCGCTCGATGCGCGGCCCGAAGGCCCAGCCGTGCGACGCATCTACGGCCTTCACAACTTTCCCGGCGTTCGGCTCGGCGTCCTCCAAACGCGCCGTGGGGCACTGTTTGCGTCGAGCGATCGCTTCGAGATCGACGTCTGCGGACAAGCCGCGCATGCTGCGTGGCCGCACCAAGGCCGCGATCCGATCATCGCAGCAAGCGCCATCGTGACGGCGCTGCAATCGATTGTGTCGCGTGAAGTCGACCCGCTCGACGCAGCAGTCGTCAGCGTGACGACCTTCCATTCAGGGACCGCAACCAATCAGATTCCAGCATCCGCCGCGCTGCAGGGAACAGCGCGCGCACTGCGCGAAGAAACCCGCGCGCACATCGAGCAACGCATTGGCGAGGTTGCACGCGACGTCGCGCGCGCACACCGATGTGAGGCGAACGCGCGATACATCCGCGGCTACCCCGTGACTCGCAACGACGACGTGAGCGTGGCTGAGTTCGAGCGGATCGTGCGTGAAGAACTTCCCGCCCAACGACTGGAGCCCATGGAGCTGCCGGTGATGGGCGGCGAGGACTTCGCGTTCTACGCCGAGAAGATTCCTGCCTGCTTCTACATCCTCGGCATGGAAGACGGGCGTTGGCGCTCGGCGAATCTGCACCAGCCAACCTACGACTTCAACGACGCTGCAATCCCCTACGGGATCGAGGCGATGGTGACGCTCGCACTTGCGGACCGCCCGGACGCCCGATAAATACGCCCATTCGGTTTTTTGTCCGCCCGGCAACGCTTGCGGCGCACGCGTTCGCCCGCTACATTGCGCGGCTCGACATTTCAAACCGCTCGAACTACCGGGCCCCTGCGCGAAGGCGACTTCAACGCAGGGTCCGCACGAATCGAAGCCGCGTGTGCTGCGCTTCGTGAGTCCGGTGGGAGGTCACGGAAACTATGGCTGCGAAGAAAGTCACAAAGCAGTTCAAGATCATGGCGCCGGGTGGCAAAGCCACTCCGGCCCCGCCAATCGGCCCGGTCCTCGGTGCCAACGGCGTCAACCCCGGACAATTCATCACGAAGTTTAACGACGCAACACGCGCGCTGAATGGCCGCGTGGTCGGTTGCGTGATCACGGTCTACAGCGACCGCACCTTCGACTTCGAGATCAAGAGCTCGCCCACCTCGGTGCTCATCGCCGCTGCGTGCAAAGTTGAGAAGGGTTCGGGTCGTCCGAACACAGACAAGATCGGCAAGCTCACCAAGGCGCAGGTCAAGGCCATCGCTGAGGAGAAGTTGAAGGATCTTAATACCACCAACATTGAAGCCGCGATGCGCGTCGTCGCCGGTACTGCGCGCTCGATGGGCGTGACGGTGGAGGGCTAATCCATGCCAGTGCTTTCAAAGCGCCGCAAGGCGAATATTGCATCGACCCCGAAGACCGCGATGAATGCGGCTGAGGCGATCGCCACGATCCGCAAGTTCAAGGCTCCGAAGTTCGACCAGACGGTCAATGTCGTCATGCATCTCGGAATCGATCCGAAGCAGGCCGACCAGATCATCCGCGGCTCGATCTCGCTCCCCCACGGCGTCGGTAAGTCGGCGCGCGTTGTGTGCTTCTGCCAGTCCGACAAGGCTGCGGCCGCGCGTGAAGCCGGCGCCGTCGAGGCGGGCGCAGAGGATCTCGTTGCGAAGATCGAGGGCGGCTGGATGGACTTCGATGTCGCCGTCGCAAGCCCCGACATGATGCGCGTGGTGTCGAAGCTCGGCAAGGTGCTTGGCCCGAAGGGTCTCATGCCTTCGCCGAAGGCCGGCACCGTGGCGCCCGACGTTGTCGGTGCCGTTCGTGAGTACGCCGCTGGTAAGCAGGAGTACCGCAACGACAACGGCGGCAACGTTCACGGCGTGATCGGCAAGCTGAGCTTCCCCGATCAGAAGCTCGTCGAGAACCTCGACGCCTTCGTTGCCAACATCCAGAAGATCAAGCCCGCCGCCGCGAAGGGCACCTATGTGAAGAAGTGCGTGATCGCGGCGTGCATGAGCCCAGGCATTGAGGTCGCTATCTAAGCGACGCTCCGCTCGAACCGACACCGGTTCGCGTGGATCCGAAAGGAACCGACATGAGCAAGCCAGTCAAGGACATGATCGCCTCCGAGTATGCGCGCCGTTTCGACGGCGTGACCGGGGCTGTGGTCGTTGAGATCCGTGGTCTCGACGGCAAGAGCACAACGAATATGCGCGGTGCGCTTCGCGAGAAGGGCATCAAAGTCACGATCGTCAAGAACGCACTCGCGCGTCGCAGTTTCCGCGGCGGCCCGCTTGGGTCGCTTGAGAAGGCGCTCAAGGGCCCGTCGGCGCTGCTGACGGGAACGGAGAGTGCAGTGCTCGTGGCCCGCGAGATCGTGAAGATGGCCGGAGCTGAGAAGAAGGTCGTCCTCAAGGGCGCCCTCTTCGATGGCGAGTACTACGACGGCGAAGAGGGCGTGAAGAAGCTCGGGAGCTTCCCAACGAAGGAAGAGGCCCAGGCCAAGGTTGTCACGCTCGTGCTGTCGCCTGCGCGCAACATTATGGGTTGCGTGAAGACGATCCAGGAGAAGCTCGAGAAGGGCGAAACGATTTCCAAGCTCGCGTGAGCGAGTTTGGAAGTTGTCGTTTGAAGGCAGAGATTTGCTTCGCGGATATCGCGAGTGAGTGATGCAGGTTGTCCCCGACGGGACAGCCTGCGAATCCGCGGCGCACAACACAGTTCACTGTTTCCCGAGTCCAGTCCGCCACCGACTGGTCCCGTTTGAGGCCGAGATTGTGAGGATGACCATCCTTGCGGTTGAAGTCTCGGGATGAAATGCCGCGCGTTGCGGCGCCTCTCGGTGGCATGACCGTGGTGCAAGCCACGTGGAGTAGAGTGGCGTCAGCCACAAGGAAAGAACCATGTCCGAAACCAAGACGTTTGACGCGAAGATCAGCACCCTCGGCGATTCGATCGCCAGCCTCACCATCAAGGAGGCTGTGGAGCTCACCGAGTACATGAAGGTCACCTACGGCATCGAGCCGGCTGCTGGCGCTGTCGTTGTTGCCGCCGATGCAGGTGCTGGCGCTGCGAAGCCCGCTGAGAAGACGGAGTTCAACGTCGTCCTCAAGGCTGCTGGCGCGAGCAAGATCAACGTCATCAAGGCTGTGCGCGAGGCCACCGGCCTCGGTCTGGCCGAAGCGAAGGCGCTCGTCGACGGTGCTCCCAAGACCGTCAAGGAGAACCTCAGCAAGGAAGACGCGACCAAGCTCGTCGACACCCTCAAGGCTGCCGGCGCGGAAGCGGTCGCTGAGTAATCCCCCCTTTCGGAGCCACCGGTCTCGGCCGTTGGTTTCGAAAGCATCCGACAGGTGCGGATCGGATTCCTGGCGCGCTCGATGAAGAGTCGACGCGCCAGGATCCGGAACCGCGACCGACTTTGGAGCCGTCGCCCAGCCGGGTGCCCCCCAAGATCGGTGTCTGGGTGAGGTTCGTCCCCTTGGCAACCCACACTTCAGACTGCTCCTTCCGGAACATTTTGCCCAGCAAATCTGTTCCGCAGGGAGACTTGCCGGTTGTCAGATTCCTGTCTACACTCTTGATTCTCGTGATCTTCAGTTGGAAGGTCCTCAGTCGGAACGCGGCGTTCGCTTGCTGAATCCTCGACCGATCTCGCTCTGATTTCTCTCACCAGGCCGGAAGTCTCCGGTCGGGTGTTCTTCCTTTGAAGGGTTTCTCTGATGTCGTCCAAGACGATTCGGGATTTCTCGAAGCGCGGCGATGCGCTCCCAGTTCCTGTCCTCACTCGAGTCCAGGCGGACGCGTACAAGCGCTTCCTCCAGCTTGAGAAGCCGCACGACTCACGCGACGGTGGCTACGGCCTCGAAGCGCTGATGCGGGAGGTGTTCCCCATCGAGAGTTACGACGGCTCGATGAAGCTGGAATACCTCTACTACAAGCTTGACGAGCCGCGCTACACGGCCGACGAGTGCCGCGAGCTGCGCCTCACCTACGGCCGCCCGTTCCGGGTTGGCGTACGGCTGATTCGCGAGGGAACGAGCGAGATCGCCGAAGAGGAGATCTACCTCGGCGAAATCCCGATCATGATGGGCGGCGGCGAGTTCATTGTGAACGGCGCCGAGCGCTGCATTGTGAGCCAGCTCCACCGCTCGCCTGGCGTCGACTTCTCGATCGTCAGCTCGTTCGGCGACCGCCCGCTTCACCAGGCGCGCATCATCCCTGAGCGCGGCTCGTGGATCGAACTCGAAGTGACGAAGAAGGACGTGCTGGCGATGCGAATCGACCAGTCGACCAAGCTCGCCGCGACGACCTTCCTGCGCGCGCTCGACGAGCAGTATTCGTCGACCGATCGTCTGCTTGAGATCTTCTACGAGGTCGAAGAGATCAAGGTCTCGAAGCTCAAGCCTGAGCACTACGCGGCTGAACTGGTGATCGACGCGGACACCGGCGAAGAGCTCTGCAGAGTCGGTAGCCAGATCGGCGATATGGTTGCAACGATCCAGGCCTCGACCCTCGCGTCGATCCGCGTGATCACCGACGCGAGCGATCCGCTCATCCTCAACACGCTTGCTGAAGAGAAGCTCGACTTCCTCGCGGGCGTGACTGAACACGAAGCAGCGCTCCTCAAGATCTACGGCCGTCTGCGCCCGGGCAATCCGCCGCAGATCGATAAGGCGAAGGCGCTCTTCCAGGAGAAGTTCTTCGACGAGAACCGCTACCGCCTCGGCCGCGTTGGTCGCTTCCGCACCAACCGCAAGTTCGAGCACGACAAGGAGTACTGCGAGGGCGGCAAGCTCGGACAACTCCCCGCTGAGACCGTGCAGAAGATCCGCGCGCAAGATTTCCTTGCCGTGATCCGCTACATGCTCGATCTCCGCGGCAAGCGCAATAAGGCGCACGTCGACGACATCGATCACCTTGGCAACCGCCGTCTGCGCACGCTCGATGAGCTCGCGACGGAGGAAATGCGCAAGGGCTTCCTCAAGTTGCGCCGAACGGTGCAGGAGCGCATGTCGACCCGCGAGCCGGGCGACCTTGCGAAGATCGCCGACCTTGTGAACTCGAAGTCGATCTCGAGCGCGATCGAGTTCTTCTTCGGCCGCAGCGAGCTCTCGCAGGTGGTCGACCAGACGAACCCGCTCTCGATGCTCGTGCACGAGCGCCGTCTCTCCGCGCTTGGCCCAGGCGGCCTCAACCGCAAGCGAGCCGGCTTCGAGGTGCGCGACGTGCACATCTCGCACTACGGACGCATTTGCCCGATCGAGACGCCTGAAGGTACGAACATCGGCCTCATCGCCTCGCTCGGCATCTACTCCGAGATCGACGACTATGGCTTCTTGCTCACCCCCTATCGCAAGGTCAAGGGCGGCAAGGTGCTGCCAGACATCGATCGTCTCCGCGCCGACGAGGAGTTGAAGCGTGTCCTCGCGACGTCGGACGTCCTGAAGGCTGCCGGCGGCAAGGGCGAGCCGCGGGCACTCGAAGGCACCGTCCTCGCGCGCATCGACGGCGATCTCGCCGAAGTTCCTGCGGCAAACGTTGAGTACGTCGACGTTAGCCCGAAGCAGATTGTCGGCGTTTCTGCGTCGCTGATCCCCTTCCTTGAACACGACGACGCCAACCGCGCGCTCATGGGTTCGAACATGCAGCGTCAGGCAGTGCCGCTTGTGAAGACCGATCCGCCGTGTGTCGCCACAGGCATGGAGCGGGCAGTCGGCATGTACTCTGGAATGATCGTGACCGCCGCCCGCGGCGGAACGATCACTTTCGTTGACAGCGAACGCATCATCATCGACAACGCCGACGAGTACGTGCTCCGCAAGTTCGTCGGTCTCAATGAGCGCACCTGCCAGAACCAGAAGCCAGTGGTTCGGCTCGGGCAGAAGGTGAAGGACGGCCAGATCATCGCCGATGGCGCCAGCACCCAGATGGGTGAGCTTGCGATCGGTAAGAACGTGCTCGTCGCCTTCAACACCTTCGATGGTTACAACTTCGAAGACGCCATCGTGATCAACCAACGCCTCTTGAAGGACGACGTGTTTACGTCGATCCACATTGAGAGTTTCGAGGTTGAGATTCGCGAGACGAAGCTCGGACGCGAGGAGTTCACCCGTGATATCCCGAACGTGAGCGAGCGCATGCTGCGCAACCTCGACGAGCAGGGCATCATTGCAATCGGCTCGCGCGTTGGCCCTGGCGACATTCTCGTCGGCAAGGTGTCGCCGAAGTCGAAGAGCGAACTCACGCCGGAAGAGAAGCTCCTCCACGCCATCTTCGGTCGTGCAGGCGAAGATGTGAAGAACGATTCGCTCGAGGTGCCTGCGGGTACCGAGGGCGTCGTGATTGGCGCGAAGCGCTTCAGCCGTCGCATGCACCTGAGCGACGAGCAGAAGAAGCAACTCAAGAAGGACATGGCCGACTACGAGGCCATGATGGACGCCAAGCGCATCGAGCTTTTCCGCAAGATGGTTGCGGAGCTCAACCGAATTCTTGGCACCGAGATGGTTGACCCTTCGACGCGCCAGAAAGTCGGCGCGAGCGAAGTTCCGGGCGTCATCATCGAGCAGATCGACAACTTCAACGAGAAGTGGATGAAGGGCTCTGCTGAGTCGCGTGAGCAAGCCAAGGTCGTCTACGGACAGTTCTGGCCACGTATTGTTGCCACCAACTCGGAGAAGTCGCGCAAGCTCGACCACATGAAGCGCGGCGACGAGCTGGCTTCGGGCGTTCTTGAGATGGTGAAGGTGTACCTTGCCACCAAGCGAACCCTCTCGGTCGGCGACAAGATGGCAGGCCGTCACGGCAACAAGGGCGTCATTGCCCGAATCGTGCCGGAAGAGGACATGCCGTTCATGGAGGACGGCATGCCCGTGGACGTGCTGCTTAATCCGCTTGGTGTGCCGAGCCGCATGAACGTGGGCCAGATTCTCGAGGTTCACCTCGGATGGGCTGCGCAGGTGCTCGGCTTCCAGGCCGTCACCCCTGTGTTCGACGGAGCGCACGAGAGCGAGATCTTTGCTGCGATCAGCGACGCAAACAAGCACGTTGAGAAGCGCATCAAGGAGTTCGCCGAGACGGGTCAGAATCCTGGCCTTCCTCGCGAATTGCTCTCCAAGATGCCGGCGAATTGCAAGATCCAGTTGTACGACGGCCGCACTGGGGAGCCGTTCCACCAGCGCACCACGGTCGGCTTCATGTACATCCTGAAGCTGCACCACCTCGTCGACGACAAGATCCACGCGCGTTCGACGGGTCCGTACAGCCTCATCACCCAGCAGCCTCTCGGCGGCAAGGCACGCACAGGCGGCCAGCGCTTCGGCGAGATGGAAGTGTGGGCGCTCGAAGCCTACGGTGCCGCGTATGTGCTGCAGGAACTCCTCACCGTCAAGAGCGACGATGTCGAGGGCCGCACCAAGATCTACGACTCGATGGTCAAGGGCACGAACACGCTGCAGGCCGGAATGCCGGTGGTGTTCGACGTGCTCTGCCACGAGATCAAGGGTCTTGGCATGAACATCCAGCTTGAGAAGCAGACCACCGACGCGAACGTGTTGTTGTGATTGGGGCAGCGTGCCGCGGGATCCCCGCCGACACGCTTGCGTACGCAATGCGCCGTGACGGATGACAGAATTGAAACACCCCCCGCTGACGCGGGTCTATTTGGAAGGCTACTGCGATGTCCGAGAGCGTCTACGACCGCGTGAACGACTACGGCTCCGTCAAGATTACTCTTGCGAGCCCGAACGACATCCGAAGCTGGAGCTTCGGCGAGGTCAAGAAGCCGGAGACCATCAACTACCGAACCTACCGCCCTGAGAAGGACGGTTTGTTCTGTGAGCGCATCTTTGGTCCTGAGAAGGACTACGAATGCGGCTGCGGCAAGTACAAGGGCACGAAGTACAAGGGCATCATCTGCGACCGCTGCGGCGTCAAGGTCACGCACAGCCGCGTGCGCCGCAAGCGCATGGGCCACATCAACCTGGCCGCGCCGATCGTGCACATCTGGTTCTTCAAGGCCACTCCGTCGCGTCTTGGCAGCCTGTTGCAGATGAAGACCTCGGATCTCGAGAAGATCATCTACTTCCAGGATTACGTCGTCACCAACCCGGCGAACACCGATCTTGACTACAAGAAGGTGCTTACCGAGGACGAGTATCGCCAGGCCGTCGAGAAGTACGGCACCGGCTCGTTTGATGCGATGATGGGCGCAGACGCCATCCGCGAACTCCTGCAGCAACTCGATCTCGACAGCCTGTCGAAGGAAATCCGCGAGGACCTCGCGACCACGAAGTCGAAGCAGAAGCAGACCATCCTGTCGAAGCGCTTGAAGATCGTCGAGGCGATCCGTGGCTCGAACAACGAGCCGAAGTGGATGGTGCTTGACGTGATTCCGGTGATCCCGCCGGATCTCCGTCCGCTCGTTCTTCTCGAAAGCGGCAACTTCGCGACGAGCGATCTCAACGATCTCTACCGCCGCATCATCAACCGCAACAACCGCTTGAAGAAGCTCATGGATCTCAATGCGCCCGAGGTCATCGTGCGCAACGAGAAGCGCATGTTGCAGCAGGCAGTCGACGCGCTGTTCGATAACGGTCGCTGCCGCCGCCCCGTGGTTGGCTCATCGAGCCGTCCGCTCAAGTCGATTACCGACATGATCAAGGGCAAGCAGGGCCGCTTCCGCGAGAACCTGCTCGGCAAGCGCGTCGACTACTCGGCGCGCTCGGTCATCGTCGTCGGCCCGGAGCTCAAGCTCTGGCAGTGCGGCCTTCCCAAGAAGATCGCGCTCGAGCTCTACCAGCCGTTCATCATCCGCAAGCTCAAGGAGCACGGCCTCGCCGACACGATCAAGAGCGCCAAGCGCATGCTTGAGCGCCGCGACCCCGAGGTGTGGGACATCCTTGAGCAGGTGATCCAGAATCACCCGGTCATGCTGAACCGCGCACCCACGCTCCACCGCATGGGTATCCAGGCGTTCGAGCCGGTGCTTGTTGAAGGCAACGCGATCAAGATCCACCCGCTCGTCTGCACGGGCTACAACGCCGACTTCGACGGCGACCAGATGGCAGTCCACCTGCCACTGTCGGTCGAGGCGCAGACTGAGACGCACGTGCTGATGATGTCGACGCACAACATCTTCAGCCCTGCGAACGGAAACCCCATCGTCAGTCCGTCGCAAGACATCGTCATGGGGGTGTACTTCTTGACGACCGGCCACGGCGACAACACGAAGCCGGTTCGTCGGTTCAAGGACATGGAGGAGGCGCTCCTTTGCTTCCAACTCCCCCACGGCGACCCGCGCAAGATCTCGTTCCACGATCCGATCGAAGTGCGTCTCGCGCGCTTTGCCGAAGTTGTGAACGACCAGAAGAAGGCCACTGAGCCGATGCCGGCGAATCGCCGCATCGTCACCACGCTCGGTCGCATTCTCTTCAGCGAGATCCTTCCGGACGGCATGCCGTTCTACAACTGCGCCCTCGGCAAGAAGGGCGCGGCGCGCGTGATCGACGATACCTTCGCCCGCAAGGGCAAGGCCGCGACCATCGACCTCCTCGATGCGATGAAGCAGACTGGCTTCCGCTACTCGACGGTGTCGGGACTCTCGTTCGCCATCACCGATCTCCGCATTCCCGCGGAGAAGCGCACGCTGCTTGATGCGACCCAGAAGAAGGTCGACCGCGTTGAGCGCAACTACGAGAACGGCGCCATCACCGAGCGCGAGCGGCACAACCAGCTGCTCGACCTCTGGCAGCAGTGCCGTGCCGAAGTGACGGCGAAGCTCGTCGACGCACTCAAGAAGGATCGCCGCGACGAGAACGGCGCCGAAGCGTCGATCGAGGAAGGCAAGGGCACCAAGTACCTCAATCCGGTGTTCCTCTTCTCCGACTCGGGCGCCCGCGGTAACGTCAGCCAGATGCAGCAGCTTGCCGGTATGCGCGGCCTCATGGCCAAGCCGAGCGGCGAGATCATCGAGACGCCGATCCGCGCGAACTTCCGCGAGGGTCTGTCGATGCTTGAGTACTTCAGCTCGACGCACGGTGCTCGTAAGGGTCTCGCCGATACCGCACTCAAGACCGCCGACTCCGGCTACCTCACGCGCAAGCTCTGCGACGTGGCGCAGTCGGTCGTTGTCATTGAGGACGACTGCGGCGTGCCTTCGGGCATTCCGAAGAAGGCGATCTACAAGGGCGACGAGGTTGATGTGCCCCTGCGCGACATCATCCGCGGTCGTACCAGCGTGGAGACGATCATCAATCCGATCACCGATGAAACGATCGTTCGTCGCAACGAAGTCATCACCGAGGTGATCGCACGCAAGATCGAGGATCTCGGCGTGACCAGCGTGTACGTGCGCTCGCCGCTCACGTGCCAAACTGCACGCGGCGTCTGTGCGAAGTGCTACGGTCAAGACATGTCAACCGGCTCGCCGGTTGAAATCGGCATGGCCGTTGGCATCATTGCCGCGCAGTCGATCGGTGAGCCGGGTACGCAGCTCACCATGCGCACGTTCCACACCGGTGGCGCTGCAACGCGTGCACTGCTCGAGAACAGCTACAAGAGCGCTGCGGGCGGAACCGTCCAGTTGCGCGACTGCATGGAGGTCGAGGTCGTCAAGGCAGACGGAACCAAGACGCTCGTGGCGCTGAAGCGAAACGGCGAATTGGCGATCGTGGATACGCACGGCCGCGAACTCGAGAAGTTCAAGATCCCGTACGGCGCCGAACTGCGCGTCCGTACCGGTGATGTTGTCAAGAAGGGCGCGGAACTCTGCGAATGGCAGCCGCACGCGACCCCGATCCTTGCAGAGAAGTCGGGCATCGTCCGCTTTAAGGATCTCGTCGAGGACGTCACCTTCCGCATCGATTCGAAGAAGGGCGCCGATGGCGAGGGCGAGATGATCGTCATCGAGCACACCGGCGAGAAGCACCCGCAGATCACGGTCGAAGACGACAACGGCAACATCCTCGACTTCCACCACCTCCCCGCCAAGGCGCGTATCGAAGTGAAGGACGGTCAGCGGATCGCACAGGGTCAGATGCTGGCGCGCCAGCCGAAGGAAGCTGCGCGCTCGGCCGACATCGTCGGTGGTCTCCCCCGCGTCACCGAGATCTTCGAGGCGCGTATCCCCAAGGATCCTGCTGTCATGGCTGAGATCTCTGGACGCGTCGAGTTGTACTCCGACAAGCGCAAGGGCAAGATGACGATTCGCGTTGTGAGCGATGCAGGTCTTGAGCACGATCACCACGTGCCGCAGGGCAAGGCGCTCTTGGTGCACACGGGCGATCGCATTGAGGCCGGTGACGCACTCACCGAAGGGCCGATGATCCCCGCGGACATCCTCCGCATTAAGGGTGAGGACGCGCTCTACGTCTACATGCTTGACGAAGTGCAGAACGTGTACCGAGCACAGGGCGTGCCAATCTCCGACAAGCACATTGAGGTCATCCTCCGTCAGATGCTGTCGAAGGTTCGCATTTCCAATCAGGGCGATACGGAACTTCTCCCGAACGACGTCGTTGACAAGTTCGTGTTCCGCGACGTCAACGATCGGCTCGCGCGCAAGCTCCGCATCGACGATGCGGGCGGCACCAGCCTGCCGGTTGGATCGCTCGTCGACAAGGACGAGATCCGCGAGGCAAATGCCGTGGCTGAGGCCGACGGCAAGTCTGGCTGCAAGACGAAGAAGCCGCGTCCGGCCACTGCAAAGACGCTGCTCCTTGGCATCACCAAGGCGTCGCTCCAAGCCGAGAGCTTCCTCTCCGGCGCAAGCTTCCAGGAAACCACGAAGGTTCTCACGGAGGCAGCGCTCGGCGGCAAGTCGGATGAACTTCTTGGCCTCAAGGAGAACGTCCTGCTCGGTCACCTCATCCCCGCGGGTACCGGCTTCGAGGCCTACTCGAAGGCGAAGGTCAAGCGCTTGGTCGAGGAGTCTGCCTACGACGACGAAGCGGCCGCTGCCATGTACGAAGCTGCGGCCGAAGAGGCCGAAGCGCTGGGCGCGGAGCGTCGCGGTGGTGGCAGCACGACCACCGTCAAGGATCGGCTTGCGAGCGCGCTCGCAGCTGGTCAAGAGGGCGGCGTCATGACCGAGGCTCCGGTGGACGAGCTCCCCGGCTGATCGGCCAAGTTCCGCGGTTCATTTCTGAGTTTCACCCGCAGCCCCGGTATGTTTCCGGGGCTGCGTTTGTTTTGCCTCGCGGGGTACACTCTGGCTCCGCGGAGTTTCATCATGCCCTACTACACCAAACTCGGTTCGTTGCCCTCGAAGCGTCACATCCAGTTCCGTCGCCCAGATGGCGGGCTCTATGCCGAAGAGGTGTTTGGAACAGAAGGCTTTGTCGGCCCGACGTCGACCCTCTACCACATCAATCCACCGACCCAGGTCATGGGCTGGAAACCGCTCTACTCGACCAAGGTCGAGTATGTCGAGCGCGCCACCATGCGGATGCGGCACGTGAAGAGCATGCCCATGAAGCCCAAGGGAGACCCTGTGACAGGGCGCACTGTTCTCTTTGGCAACAGCGATGTCGAAATCGGCGTGTGTGTCCCGAAGGAGCCGATGAAGTACCACTTCAAGAATGCGGCCGCCGACGAGTGCTTCTTCATCCATTTCGGATCGGGCATCGTCTACACGATGTTCGGTGCGTTGAAGTTTGGACCGAAGGACTACATTGTGATCCCGAAGGGCACGATCTACCGCATGGAGTTCGAGAAGCCTGCTGCAGGCGAGCCCGCGCCGCGCTTCTTGCTTATGGAGAGCGTGAACGGATCGCACATCTTGCCGCCGCCGCGTTATATGTCGAAGAAGACGGCGCAGTTCCTTGAGCACGCGCCCTACTGCGAACGCGACCTGCGCCTGCCCGAGCTGCCGATGACCTTCGATGAGAAGGGCAAGTTCGAGGTTCGCATCAAGAGCCGCGACCAGGTGCACTCGTACATGTACAGCTACCACCCGCTTGACGTTGTGGGCTGGGACGGCTGCTACTACCCGTACTGCTTCAACATCGACGACTTCAGCCCAATTGTGGCCAAGCACCACATGCCGCCACCGACGCATCAGACATTTGAGGCGCACAACTTCGTCATCTGTTCGTTCTGCCCGCGACCGCTTGACTTCCATCCGCAGGCGATCGTTGTGCCGTACAACCATTCCAACCTCGACTCCGACGAAGTGCTCTATTACGTTGAGGGCAACTACAAGGCGCGGCGTGGCATCGAGCAGGGTTCGCTTTCGTTGCACCCACAAGGAATCCCCCACGGCCCACACCCGGGAACCGTCGAAGCATCGATCGGCGCTACCCACACCAACGAACTCGCCGTGATGTGCGACACGTTCGCGCCACTCTTCCCGACGAAAGCTGCGATCGCGCTCGACGACCTCAACTATCCGAGGAGCTGGGAGTCTGGTTGGACGCCGGAGGAGCGCAGCGCTGCCATGAATGGCTCGGTGCCAGGCGGTGCCGCATCAAATCGGAGCGCCGCGAAGACCGGGCGGAAGTCTGCGAAGTCCACCGCCGTCTCCAAGAAGGGCTCGGCGGCTGTGTCGCCGCGGCGATCTGGTGGTGCTGTAAACACGTGGTCGTAAGCGAGTCTGAGCCCTGTTGGTTTGCGGTGTCGACCGCGCGGCACTCCGCTGCACGGCAGGCGCGAACATCGCTGATGCGCCGTTGGGTCACACCGCGCACGCCGAAGAGCAGTGACCATTTTGCCAAGGAGCACACATCGATGTCGCATCTCGCAGAGTCCCGTGAAGTTTGCCCTGCTCTGACACTGCGTGTGGCTGCAGCATTGGTTCTTGCTGCATGGATGTGCCCCGCGGTGGGTGCGGCGGGCGCGGCGGGCGCGGCGGGCGCTTTTGCATCGAGACCGAATGGAACCGCGGCATGGGCTGAGCCACCCGCGTCGGTCCCGCCAGAACCGGGCGCGACTGACCCCAATCTC
>JBILDS010000173.1:0-6693 GCA_044352505.1 Phycisphaerales bacterium | reverse complement strand
ACACGTGGCTCGCCACGCTCGAGGACGGGCTTCACACGGGCGATGTCTTCCAGGAGGGGCTTTCCAAGAAGCGCGTCGGCACGGCGGAGTTTGCCGATGCGGTTGTCGAGCGGCTCGGCCGCAAGCCTGCGACCCTCAAGAGCGTCGAGATGAAGTCGGGCACCGACCTCAAGTTCGTCTACCACCGCCCCGCGGTGAAGCGCGACCTGTGCGGCGTCGACTTCTTCGTATGCGATGCCGAAACGACGGCGGACGAACTCGCCGCGAAGCTCGACCGGGCGACCGACGGCGTGATCAAGCTCAAGCTCATCACGAATCGCGGCGTCAAGG
This sequence comes from Phycisphaerales bacterium, assembly GCA_044352505.1. Taxonomy (GTDB): domain Bacteria; phylum Planctomycetota; class Phycisphaerae; order Phycisphaerales; family SM1A02; genus QWPT01. The sequence continues at coordinate 6,363 of JBILDS010000173.1, read as the reverse complement.
TCTGGCCCGAGGGCTTCCCCGAGACCTTCTGCACCGACCACTGGCGTTGCCGGTTCGTCGCGCCCACGATCGACATCCACGACGCGCGCGCGACCTACACGCCGATCGAGCCGACGCGCATCGTCGAGGCGCTCCGCCGCGCGGGCGAGGCGGGCATCGAGGTCGTCAAGACGGAGAACCTCTACCTCTTCGATGGCGTGCGCGGCTTCTCGCTTGGGCAAGGCGAGTAGGCTCATCCTCCCGCGCAACGGCGCGCCTGTTGGCATTACCATCGCGACATGCCCACAGCGCAGTCGATCGAGACGAAGCCGACGCCCCGCACGCCCGCGTATTGGGAGATTGGGTCGCCTGCGGAGCGGACGCCGACGCGTGTCTTCGCGCGCGCGACGGAAGGTTCCGCCACCGTCGCCCGTGAGATCGCAGACTTGATTCGTGCGAAGGCCGCGAAGGGCGAGCGTTGCGTGCTCGGCCTCGCGACGGGCTCGACGCCCACGGGCGTCTACGACGAGCTCGTGCGGCTCCACCGCGAGGAAGGCCTCTCCTTCGCGAATGTCGTCACCTTCAACCTCGACGAATACTGGCCCATGCAGCCGCACGAGCTGCAGAGCTATCGCCGCTTCATGAGCGAGCATCTCTTCGACAGGATCGACATCGACCCCGCGAACACGCACATCCCCGACGGCACGGCGGGCGAAGACGAAGTGCGCGCGATGTGCGACGCCTACGAGCGCATGATCCGCGCAGCGGGCGGCATCGACCTGCAGCTCCTCGGCATCGGCCGCACGGGCCACATCGGTTTCAACGAGCCCGGTTCTGCGCGCACGAGCCGCACGCGGCTCATCACGCTCGACCGCGTCACGCGCAAGGACGCAGCGAGCGACTTCTTCGGCGAGGAGAATGTGCCGACGCGCGCCGTCACGATGGGCGTCGGCACCATCCTCGAGGCGAAGCGCGTGGTGATGCTGGCGTTCGGCGAAGGCAAGGCGCCCGTCGTCGCGCGCGCGATCGAAGGTGGCGTGACGAACTCGATCGCAGCGAGCTTTCTGCAGGAACACGCGAATGCGCAGGTCTACCTCGATCTCGCCGCAGCCGCCGAGCTCGAGCGATGCAAGGCGCCGTGGGCGAGCGCGAATCACAGCGGAAACCACGACCTCGAGTGGGACGACGCCCTCACGCGCAAGGCCGTCATCTGGCTCGCACGCACCACCAAGAAGGCGATCCTCAAGCTGACGGCCGAGGACTACAACGAGCACCACCTGCAGGATCTCCTCGCGGGCCGCGGCAAGGCGTACGACCTCAACATCTCCGTCTTCCGCGATCTGCAGCGCTCGATCACGGGCTGGCCGGGCGGCAAGCCCGAGTCGCGCAAGCAGGCGGGCGACATCGCTCGCCCTGGCGACGAGATCTTCCCGAAGCGCGTGCTCATCTTCAGCCCGCACCCCGACGACGATGTCATCTCGATGGGCGGCACGCTCATCCGCCTCGTCGACCAGGGCCACGAGGTGCATGTCGCGTACCAGACCTCAGGCAACATCGCGGTGTTCGACGCCGAGGCCTTGCGCTTCCTCGACTTCGCGGCCGACTTCAACGGCATGTTCGGCTTCGAAGGCGCGAAGACCGAGCGCATGGAGCACGACATCGCGCGCAAGCTGAAGTCGAAGCGCCCCGGCGAGGTCGACCCGCCCGAGGTGCAGCGGCTGAAGGCGCTCATCCGCCGCGGCGAGGCGAAGGCCGCTGGCATCTACTGCGGCGTACCCGAGGAGCGTCTGCACTTCCTCGACATGCCGTTCTACGAGACGGGCCGCGTGCGCAAGAAGCCGCTTGGTGCTGAGGACATCGAGATCGTGAAGGCGCTTCTGCGCGGCGTGAAGCCGCACCTTGTGTTTGCGGCGGGCGACCTGAGCGATCCGCACGGCACGCACCGCGTGTGTCTTGCCGCGATCTTCCGCGCGCTGCGCGAGTGCGCGGCGGACGAGTGGATGAAGCAGTGCACGACGTGGCTCTACCGCGGCGCATGGCAGGAGTGGGATGTCGAGCAGACCGAGATGGCCGTGCCGCTCTCGCCCGCGGAGGTCGCGCGCAAGCGCGCCGCGATCTTCAAGCATCAGTCGCAGAAGGACCGCGCGCTCTTTCCAGGCGCAGACGAGCGCGAGTTCTGGCAGCGCGCTGAGCAGCGCAACGCGCAGACGGCGAAGCTTTACGACGAGCTCGGCCTGCAGGAGTACGAGGCGATCGAGGCATTCGTGCGCTGGGACGGCCGCCCGCTCGACTGAGTTGCGCCGCCCGATTCATTGCTGCACGGCACGTGCCGTGCACGTGTTCGGGCCGCCGTGCACGTGTTCGGGCCGCCGTGCACGTATTCGGGCTATCCTCACCCCATGAGCTTCTCATCGGCCGACGTTGCCGCTCTTCAGGCGATCCTTACCGCACTCAACGCCGACAGCGGCACGGTGCATGCGAGCGGCCCCGATGGCGCGCTGCACCTGCGCGCCGCGATCGGCATTCCCGAGCCCGTGCTTGCAATCGTGCAGGTCGTGCCCGTCGGCAAGGGCATGGCCGGCCTCGCCGCTGAGCGGAAGTGCGCGGTCAACAGTTGCAACATCCAGCAGGACACGAGCGGCGACGTGCGCCCCGGCGCGCGTGCGACCGGCCTCGCCGGCAGCGTCGCGGTGCCGGTGCTTGACAACCACGGCCGCGTGCTCGGCGTTGTCGGTGTTGCAACGCGCGCAGAGCGCACCTTCACGTCCGACGATGAGCGCGCGATCGCGGAACAAAGCCGCGCGTTCTTTCAGTCGTCATCTCTACGGTGACGGCGCGACTCGCATCAACACGTGGTCAACTGGATCGCCGTCGGAGTAGTTGAATCCGGACAGGTCACCTGCCGTTGTCGCGATCGAGTCGAACTCGTGCGCGGCCATCTTGGGCACAAGGAGATACGCGCCAGGATTCGCCTTCGCCCATGCGAAAATCGCGTCGCGATTCTCGTCGTTCACCGCGTCGCCAAATCGCACGAGCCGTCCGCGCGTGGCCCACATCAGTGAGTCTTCTTGATAGCCAACACCCGCGATTCGCGGGAAGTCATCATCCGTCGGCAGCAATCCCGCATCGGCCGCAACGATGCCGACGATGCGCGGTGTGTTCCAGATCCAGCGCGTGTTGGGAATCCACACACCGAACATGGCCATCTGCGCAAGCACCGTTGCAGGAATTGCGATCGTCATCGCACGCGCGAAGGCACCAGCAAGCGACGCACGCCATGCGATGACGAGCAGCGCGACGGAACCAATCGACGCGCCCGTCGCAAGGATAAAGAGCGGCGAGCCAGAGTCTTCGAGTGGTGGCCACGCAGGGAGCGCAGGCGCCGTCTTCCCGAGCGCAAGCATCGTGAAGTACAGCGCAGGCGCTGCAAGCGCAAGCACTGAGCCGACAACCATCCACACGCCGAAACCGAATCGATCACCCGCGTTGAGTGGCTTTGGCAGCGCGCGCAGCCCGCCAAGTACACAGCGCGCGGTAAAGAGGGCGATCGCCGGGTAAATCGGCAGGATGTAGTGGGGGAACTTCGTGACGATCAGTTCGAATGCAAGCCACGTTGGTATGGCCCAGCAAAAGAGAAAGACCTCTGCATCGCGGCCGCGCACGCTCGTGAAGCGCGAACGCATGCGCGCGAGGAAGCCCGCACCAGGTGCCGCACGTGCTGCGAACGCGCGTATGACGAGGCGACCGAAGGCGAGACCCGTCAAGAGCGAGCCGGGAAAGAAGAATGCGACGAGCGTGACGAGGTAATAGCCCGGCGGAAACGCGTGACCCTCGGCGCCTTCGCGCGCGCGCTGGAAGACTTCCTTCTCGAACGCCGCCTTGAGCGTGTCCCAGCCGACCTCGCGCGCGGCGAGCCAGACCCACGGCGTTGCGAGCGCCGTGAGAAGCACGAGCCCGAAGAACGGCCGCAGGCGCCAGATGAACCGCCACTCGCGGCGCGCGGCCGCTGCGCCGATTGCGCAGGTTGCAGCGACGAACGGCGTGATCGGCCCCTTCGCGAGAATGCCGAGGCCGACCGCGAGCCAGAGAAGTGCGACAGCGCCGAGTGGAAGCCCGCCACGAGCGCTCCGATCGACCCGGTGCATGCGCCAGAGCCGCCACAGCGCACACATCGCAAGCGTCGTCGTGAAGAGAAGCACCTCGTCGGCGCGCGCCATGTGCGCGTCGGTCGCGAGGACGGGCGACACCACGAGCATCGACGCTGCGAGCAGCCCCACGCGGCCGCCGAACATCGAGCGACCGAGCCAGAGCGTCAGGAGCCCCGCGCCGAACGCTGCGATCGCGCTCGGCAGGCGATACATCCAGATCGCGTCGCGCAACGGGTCGCCGCCCGTGATCGCAAGCACCGTCGGTGCCTGCACCCAGTAGATGAGCGGCGGCTTCTTGAGGCGGATCTCCTCGCCGACGCGCGGAATCACCCAGTCGGCGAGGCGTTCGCTTTCGGCCATCTGCCGCGAGGCCTGCGCGAAGCGCGGCTCGTCGCGGTCGGTGGTGGGCACGGCCGCGATCCCGACGAGATACGCGCACGCCGCGAGGATCGCCACAATGAGCGCTTGCACGAGCGGCCTGTCGGGCCACGGTGCGTCCGCGCGCGCGCTCGGCGACGCATCGCTCGCATGTGTGGCAACGCGGGCTCGCATCGCACGATGGTACCTTTCTCGACATGAACCAGTTGATCGACGCCATGCTCGCCTGGCCGTCGCCCGTGGTGGTGCTGTTCGTCACGGGAGTGTGGGCGCTCATCGCGTTCGTGATCCATCGCTTCGTCGTGCCGCTCATCTGCGGCGCGGACGGCCGCAAGCTCGGCCGTTTCGAGGCGGAGGTGACCTCGCAGGTCGCGCTCGCGTTCGGGCTTCTCATCTCATTCAACGCCGTGTGGCTGTGGGACCGCAACGAGCGCGTGCAGGGCGCCGTGGTCGACGAGGCCGCGGCGCTCTCGTCGATCATCGACGAAGCGGATGATCTCCCGCCCGAGCAGCGCGCAGTGCTCCGCGAGGGCGTCGAGGACTACGCGCGGTACCTCGTCGACATCGAGTGGCCGACGCTTGCGGAGTCGGCCACGGACCGCAACAGGCCGCCGCAACTTGTCGCGCTGCGGAGCGCCGTGCGCGCGACGGGCGTCGACGAACTGAAGGAACTGTGGAAGGCCGCAGACGACGCGCGCGACCTGCGCGTCCGCGACGGGCTGCGCTTCATGACGCCGCCGCGCTGGGGCGTGGTCGTCATCCTCGCGACGCTGCTCCTCGTGTCGATCGGCGCGCTGCACGGCGAGTCGCATCGCGGGCGCGTGGTCGCGATGACGCTCGTCACGCTCGCCATCTCCGCGTGCTTCGGGGTGATCGTGATCCAGGCGCGGCCATTCGTGGGCGCGTTCCGCATCGAGCCGACCGAGTTGCGCGAGGTTCTCGGGCGGCTCGACGGCGATTCGTCGCGATCGTGACCTGTTATGCCGCAGTGCGTTGTGTTCGAACTCGCAGGTATCTTGGGAATGATGCGCCGCCTCGCGGTGGCCGCTTGTACATTCGCGCTTCGCGATTTTGCGCGCCCGTCGGGCGTGCATGCAGCGCGGTGAAGTCCCCACGACAAAGCCCCCACGACAAAGCCCCCACGACAAAGTTCCCACGACAAAGTTCCCACGACAAGGAGTTTGATGATGATGAAGTCCCGTTGCGCGCGCCTCGCCCCGATGGCCGCAGCGCTTGGTGCCATGGCTATTTCTCTTGCCGCCGCAGCAGGCGACGACTGCATTCCCGGGTGGATTCCCTTCGTCGGACCAGTCGGCCCCGACTCGGGCCTCGCGGGCGGTCTCGCGTATCACGATGACGGCGGCGGCGGCGAGATCTACATCGGCGGCAGCTTCACCACGATCGGCGGCGTCGCGGCCTCGCGCATCGTGAAGACCGTCACCGACGAGAAGGGCATCGAGTTCGTCTCGCTCGGCTCGGGCCTGAGCAACGCCGAGTGCTACGCGCTCGCCAGTTTCCAAGGCAGCCTCTACGCGGCGGGGTACTTCGACCTCGCCGGCGGCGTGCCTGGCACCGCGAAGCTCGCGCGATGGGACGGCTCCGCGTGGAACTCGATCGGCGCGCAGCTCGAGCTCTTCTCGAACCAGCTGTGGGGCCTCACGGTGTGGAACTCGGGCCAGGGCGACAACCTCTACATCGCCGGCAACTTCCAGAACATCGGCGGCACGACCGCGAGCTACATCGCGCGCTACGACGGCAAGGGCTTCCATGCGCTCGGCTCCACGCCGATCGCGGGCAATGTGCCGCTCATCATCTTCACGAGTCATGTGCATGACGACGGCACGGGACCTGCGCTCTA
>JBILDS010000172.1:0-6719 GCA_044352505.1 Phycisphaerales bacterium | reverse complement strand
ACATCTGGTTCGGAACGACTCATGGAGGCATCAGTCGGTTTGACGGCATCGCCTTCACGAACTTCACCGAGCTGGGCATCGTCGAGGGCAAGGAGATCTGGTGCATGCATGAGGGTCGATCCGGAGACATCTGGATCTCCGGCAAGCGCTCCCCGATGTACCGATACGACGGTCAAGCATTCGCCATGGTGCGGGAACAGGACGAAGTCACGACGCTCGCATTCGTCATTCTCGAAGACAGCGGCGGACGAGTGTGGCTGGGCGGAACCAACGGCCTGTTTCGACGCGACGGCGAGTCCTTCGTGAAGGTCACGAAGGACGGTCCGTGGCGGTAGTCCCGTCCGCGCGATCGGCGGCTGGCTGGAGGCGTTCCGGTTCAGGCCACCCGTCGCACGGCGTGGGGGGTCACCTCAAGCTCAATTCCGGCCAAGGCGAGCATCTCGACGAGGGCGTCGCTCGAGAACTTGTCGACCTTCGCCCGCATGAGATCGCTGATCCGCGGCTGGCTCACGCCCAGCAGCCGTGCGGCCGCCGCCTGCGTGAGCTTGCGCGCCCGGACGATCCGGATCAGTTCCGCCATGAGCCGCGCCCGCAGCTGCAGGCTGGCTGATTCGAGCGGCGAGAAGCCGAGGTCGGCAAAGACGTTGCTGTTCGCCTTAGTGGTGCGGTGGGTGCGGGTGCGGGGGCGCTTGGAAGTCGGGGTGGCGCGGGGCATGAGGGTTCCTTCACTCGGCGATGGACCGTCGGATGGCGGTCATCTGTGCGTATCGGCGCTGCGCCAGGTCGAGATCGGACTTGGCGGTCTTCTGGGATTTCTTGGCGAAGGCGTGCAGCACGTAGATGGCCTCCGCAAACTTCGCCACATACAGGACGCGGAACTCGCCCGGACGGTGGACTCGGATCTCCATGACTCCTGGGCCGATGCCGCGCATCGGCTTCCAGTCGGTCGGGAGGTCTCCGCCCTAGACCAGCGTGAGCTCGATGCCGATGTCGCGCCGCGCCTCCTCCGGCATCCCGCGGATGTCGTCAAGAGACGAGCCGACCCAGTGGATCGGGCAAAGCATGCGGGAAGTATATCGAAAACGATATACAAGTCAAGAACGAGCGAGTGTCCGCACTCGGCGTCGAAGGCGGACGGGTCAGGGAAGCCCCGTTGGTGCCCGGAACTCCATTCTGAGCGTCCCACGAGGGGTCATCCAGCCTGCCTCGGGAGCCGAAACCCAACTTTCTGTTTGAGGCCTGTTTCGCTCGGACTACTTCCAACAGCGGCCGAAGGTCGCGTGAAACCGAGGAGGCTCGCGCGAAACTGGCGCGCCAGCAGGTGAAGAGAGAACGCGCTGGCCTCCCGTCGGAAGGTTCATGGGTTGCAGCGTGCGCTCGCGCCCTTCCAACAAGCGCCTGGTTGCACGGGACTCTCGCGAGGCGGACATACAGGGGTAGAGGCACCGCGCCCTCGCCGGCGATTGAGGCACCACCACGAACCCGACACCGATCCTCGGCGCCTGCGCGGCCTCGGGAACCTCCCCGCCAGCAGCATCCGCCGCTTCGCTCGACATCCGCCGCCAGCGAATCCTTGCGGATTCGGGTGCGACATGCCTTGATCTCGTGGCCGAGTCAAGCGTCACTGTGCCCGGCGCGGGGAACCCGCAGCCGGAGGAGGCACGATGACGGCGACCAGCGAGCGATCCGGCGTAGGGGCCGAGCGCACGCGGCTCGGCAAATGGCCGATTGGCAAATAGGCAAATAGCCGATACCGTACTAGGCATATGGACGCACTCTCATGACGACGATCCTGGCAAGACCGGTGCTTTCGAGCCTGAAGGCGGCGCTGCGCGACACGCCGGTGGTATGTCTGCTCGGTCCGCGGCAGTCGGGCAAGACGACACTGGCGCGCACCCTTGAGCCAGGCCACGCCTACGTGACCTTCGATGACGAGGCGGCGCTTTCATTCGCACGCAGCGATCCGGCGGGATTCGTGGCGGCACTGCCGAAGCGCGTGATCCTCGACGAAATCCAGCGCGTCCCCGAGCTCCTTCGCACCATCAAGGCTGCCGTCGACCGTGATCGTCGACCTGGCCGCTTCGTGCTCACGGGTTCGGCGAACCTCCTGCTTCTGCCTGGGCTCGGCGACTCGCTCGCAGGCCGGATGGAGATCATCCATCTGCAGCCACTGACGGCGGCGGAACGGATGCGCAAGCCAGGGCGCTTCCTGTCACTGTTCCTCGGCGGGCGCCTCAAGCCTGCGATCGTTGCCGCCCCTCCCACCAGGCCCATGGCGCTCGCGGAGCATGTCGTGGCCGGGGGATTCCCCGAGGCCGTGCGCCGGTCGCCCGCCCGCGCCCGAACCTGGCATCGCGAGTATCTGCGCACGCTGCTTGAGCGCGACGTCAAGGACGTCGCTCGGGTCCGCGATGCCACGGCGGTCGGCCGACTGTTCGAACTGTTGGTCCTTCGAACCGGAGAATTGCTGAATGTCTCAAGTCTCGGGCAGGATCTTGGCATCCGCCGCGAGACGGTCGAGCATCATCTCGAGGTCTGCGAGCGCTTGTATCTGGTCCGCCGCCTGCAGCCATGGCATCGGAACCACGCCAAGCGCCTGACCAAGTCGCCCAAGGTGCATGTGGTTGACAGCGGCCTCGCCGCCACCCTGTCCGCGCTGTCAGCGGACGATCACACGGCGCAGCGCACGAAGTTCGGGCACCTGCTCGAGTCGTTCGTGGTGCAGCAGCTCATCGCTCAGGCCGGCTGGACCGATCCCGATCTGCGGTTCTGGCACTACCGCGACAAGGATCTCGTGGAGGTGGATCTAGTCATCACGCGCGGGAACGAAACGTGGGGCGTGGAGGTGAAGTCCGCGCTCACTGCGACGCCTGCCGATGGACACGGCCTTCGGCGCCTGGCCGAGCAGTGCGGCTCGGATTACCGGGGTGGCGTGGTGCTGTACGCCGGGTCCAGCACGTTCGGGCTCGGCAATGCCCGCGATCTCGCCGTGCCGCTGGCCCGGCTCTGGGATATGTAGCGCGTCCGCAAGCCTGCATCACCGCAGATCTTCTCGTCGACGGATGTACGTGACGACGACAGATGCGACAAGCATCCCGCTCTCTACAAGCGAGCCGGAAGCCGATTCCGATCGCGCGCGAGGGGCGTCTCGCTCTCAAAGAGATCCAAGCCCCAACTCGTCCGTTCGAGAACTGTTTCGCTCGAGCTACTTCCAACAGCGGCCGAAGCCAAGGCGCCTGATCAGCGCACGCCGAAGATCTGTTCGAACGACCGATCGACGATCGACCATGCCAGCACGGTGAAGTCTCGGGGTTTCTGTTGCGGCGGCGTCGACGTACCGAGACGCACGATCCGCGCCTTCTCCTTCGCTCGCCTCGGCTCCTCGAAGAGGAACTGCGAGAGCCACACCGATGACTCAGACCGCGCGGTCCGAAGCCTCGCGATCAGATCGTGGAGCGCGAGTTCGCCGGACGGAAGCTCTGCTCCTACCCAGTCGAGCAGCTCGCAGAGCGCGAAGCAACCGCCACGCAGGCGGGCGGCACGCTCACGATGGGCGTCAACACCGCTCCGAGTGCAGGCACGATCGGTACGAGCCCGAACCCTTCCGTCTCCTACCGCTACGTGGGTAACTTCGACCTCAGCGGCAAGGACGACTTCTTCTACTTCGACGGACTCGTCGACGACCCGACGAACGGGAAGTCGCTGATCCGCGTCAACATCGGTTCCGGAACGGGTACCAACTATGACGCGATCATCTCGGATGTCGGGACGCTCGTGAACGGTCGCTACTTCGTCAACTTCAGCCAGTTGATGAACGGCATGCAGGGGTGGGACTCAAGCTACGGCAGCGTGAACCGCGTGCTCCTCGGCCTGAAGACCTCTGCGGATGTCGTGAACAGCTCGATCTCTGGATCGATGGGCGAGTTCGGCGTGATACCCGCGCCCAGCACCCTCGCGCTGCTCGCGGCCGCAGGCCTCGTCGGCGCGCGCCGTCGGCGATGAACCGCCCTCCCGCGTGACCCGCAGGAAGACTGCGATTCCTGAAACCTCACCACCTCCGCGGGCCCGCGCTCGCGGGGGTTTCTTCATTTCTGCCTCATGTTGCGAACGGCCTGCGCTGCAGCTGCGCAACGCGCCTGGCGGAACCAAGAAACCACGCTCTGGCACGGGTTCTCGCCTACGCTCGCCGCAACCGCGCGGAACCGGAAGTTCCGACGCGTCACGTCAAAGTTTGAGCGCTTCAACATCACGAGCCGCGAACAGCCGCAGAGAACGCCAACATGCAAACCCGCCTCGCCTTGCTTTCGTGTCTCTCGCTCGCAGTGCTCCTCGCCGGTGCGTGCTCATCGCCGCAACCAGCGGCAAACAAGAGTGCAGAGACGACCCCGGCGACGTCCGAGTCCGCGCCGCCTCCGCGCATCCAGGCGTGGATGGACCGCCTGACGGTGAAGCATGCGTATGACCCGAAGACGGGGTTCATCGTGGCGCGCGAGACGGTTTCGCTTCCGCCGCTCATCGCCGAAGCACCGCCACTCGACGCGGCGATCGCACAGGCAGGATCAAGCCGCATCGTGATCGCGTTCGTGACCGCCGACCGCTGCGCGCCGTGTCAGCAGTACAAACGCGACGCACTCAACGACGCGGGTGTCGTCGCCAAGCTCTCCGATGCGCGGTTCCTCGCGACCCATCTTGAGGTCGACCGTTTTCCCGCGCTTGCCGACGCGCATCTCGGCACGCGCGCGATTCCCATGACCTACGCGCTGCGCGAGGGCAAAGTCATCGCCGAGTTGCGCGGCCAACGCTCGGCCGCCGATCTCTCTGCGTGGCTCGACAGCGTCGGACAGTGAGGCATTGCGCCCATCGCAGCGCTGCCCGCAATGGAAATCCCCCCGCGGAAATCCGCGGGGGGATCATGCAGTTCGCCACGAGCGTCGACACGCGCGTTCACGCGCGCCGACGTCGACCGCCTACAAGCCCAGCAAGCCCAAGGAGCGCGAGCGCTCCAGGAGCAGGAACGGGCGTGAAGTCAAGGTCGAAGATCGTCGCGTTCGTCGCGCCGTTGCGGGCGAACTCGAACTGGAGGTAGTAGTTGCCAACGTCGAGGACGCCTGCAAACTCGAATCCTGTCGAGATGTAGTTGGTGTCGAACACCGCAGGGCCTGTCGGCACGCCGAACTGCGCCCCTGTGATGCGCCGGATCTGGACTCGATTCACGCCGTTCGCCGCTCCGCCCAGCAGCGAGTAGTTCACCGCATCGGTAACGTTGAAGTGCTGGATGATGACGAAGTACTGATTGTTGGCCGCAGCGGTCGAGTTGAGGGACATCTCGAAGCCCGTTGGGAGGAACTGGGTCACCAGCGCAGATCCGTAGGTCGGATTGCTGAAGAGAGTCGGGCCGTTCATGGCGACACCGCTCGTGTCGTAGCTGTTCAAGCCGTCGTCTGCCATGTTGATGTTGACCGTGTTGAAGTAGATCGGGACGGCAACAACGCCGGCCTCTGCCACGCTCACTGCGCTGAGGAGAACTGCCGAAGCCGCGGAGAGTTGAACGAAGGTTCCCTTGGTCATGATGTTTCCTTTGAGGCCTTGCCTCAGTTGGATGCGATGCACGCCCCCCGGCGACAACTTCCAGATGTCGACTTCGGCTGCGTCCTTGTGCAAGAGTCACGTAAAGACGGCGCGCGACAAGTCACAGCGACCAAAGAAATGAGTCAAATCATCGGCAAAACACGCATATTCAGCAACGCGCGCGCGCCGTCGTACTCCAGCAGCGGACAACATTCGTGTGTCACAGAAGCGAGGCATTTCGATTCCGTCACGAAGCATCGAAGAAGCGCACCCACAGCATGTCGACGTGATCGCGCTCACGCACGAAGCTGCTGTCCTCCCCGGGAGTACATTGAGCGCACACGCGCAGGATCAGTCTTTCGCGTGCAGACCACGCGAGAACTCAGCGGAGGGCTTGCTTCGGAGAATCCAAACGATGCCGACCGCAATTCCAATCGCACTCAAGAGCCACATCGGTGGAAGATAGGCATGGCTCGCATTGATGTTGAGTCCACGGCAGTAGCCCATTGCAACAACATGGAAGAGGAGCACAACCATCGCTCCAAGCGAGAGCCACCAACGCGCGATCGGACTCCACTGCGGCTTGAGAAGGAGATACACAAGTGCAAGCGCCAAGCCTCCGAACATGAACACCATCTCGCCTGAAAAAGTCATTCGCGGATGCAGGTTCGCCTCTGTCACCGGGTGGAAGAACTCTTTGAAGTATGCCGGCTTGAGAATCGCGAGCGACATTGGAACGTGCCAGATCGCACCGAACACGCCAGCGCGGAACCAACTGCCAGGCTCGATCCCGACCAACGTGCCGCGACCCTGGCGGAATGCCTGCAGGAAGCCCATTGCGAAGCAAAGCGCGGCCGCCATCGAGATGCCCTTGTTCACGACAAACACGGGGAGGTTCTCAAGGTTTTTCGGCGCGAACACGACGTATCGGATCGATGAGTAGATCACGGATGCGACGTAGAGAAGGACGATGGTCTTCATGGGAAACCGGTCTGTAGAAGTAGAAACGGACAAGCCCAGCGATCGGTGAATATACGGCTGCGAGACGCCCCGTGAACCCAACTAAATCGAGTTCGACACAGGCCCGGCTAGGTTCTGTCTGACGGATCCCCGAAGACCAAAGATTCGCGCGGCGCCCGGATGGCAAGGAG
>JBILDS010000171.1:0-6745 GCA_044352505.1 Phycisphaerales bacterium | reverse complement strand
TCGAGCGTTTCGAGCTCGCCGGTTTCAAGGATGATTTTCAGGTGGGCGTTGCCGCACGCCTCTCGAACCTCAGCGATTTCATCGGCGACGCGTCGGTAGTCGCCCGCGAGGAAGGTTCCCCGGCTGATGACCATGTCGATCTCGTGCGCGCCCGCCTCCACTGCGCGCCGGGTGTCATCGATCCGAAGGTCAAGCGGGTACTGGCCGCTCGGGAAGGCGGTCGCCACCGACGCGACCTTCACACCGGAGCCCTCGAGAGCATCGCGCGCCACGGCCACGAGATTCGGATAGACGCAGACCGCCGCGACGCTTGGCACCGGTGCTCGGCCGGCAGCGCGAAGTTCAGCATCAAGATGCGGCGCGGGCGCGATGGCCTTGCGGCAGAGCGCACGGACGCGCTCCGGAGAGTCCTTCCCCTCGAGCGTCGTGAGGTCAGTCATCGCCACAGCCATTCGTAGCGCGGCGTCCTTCGAAGTGCTCTTGATCGAGCGCTTGCCGAAACTCTCGGCGCGACGCGCAGCCATGACGGCATCAACGGGTCGCCGCGGCGGAACGTCGATGATGCGATGCGTGGCGAGTTGTTCCATGGCGTGCAAGGCTGCGTGAGAGCGGCGAAGTGGGCTGGGCACGAAATGCGGCAAGACACATGGCGCGCAATGCATGCGGCGAACGTGCGTCGGTCACCCGCCGCGCGCGGCGCGGAACAAAACGGGAAGGCTCATTCCGCCGCGAAGGCTGAGTCGCGGGTTCAGCGGCCCGTCGACCCCGTAGACGAAGAGCATCTCGGTTCGTGTATCGATCACGTAGAGCGTTTGGTACGGATCCGCATCGGGTCCTGAGCCCATCGATCCGGTGATGGCGATGACGCCACCTGCACCAAGGAGCGCTGTTCCGGCGTGCGCGGCGTCGTTGAGTCGACCGGCTTCGACAATGCCAAGCGCTGTGATTGCGCATGCGGACGCGGCGAGAATGGCTTTTGAGACTTGCATGGGATTAGTTCGCCCTCGGTCGGAGGATCTCGCCGGTATCGTTCGCCAAGCTGCGGTAGCCGAGGCCCTTGATCTGCTTTGCCTGCGGATCCCACTGCACCGCAATGACTTCCTGCGACGTCTCGTCGACGATGAAGAGCGCATGCGGCTGGAAGCCATCAACGCGCCCCGTGGCGGCGGTGTAGGTCGCTCGCGGCCGTCCTTGCGCCCGGGCCGACGCGGAGAGTTCGACAAGGGCAAGGAACCCGAGCGCCGCAACGTTGGCGGCGATGAGAAGCGTCATCGAGTTGATGCGAGGGCGTGGTGTTGGTTCGGCTGACTCAGTCATGGCGTTGTGTTCCGTCTCTCCGGATTGACCGGATTCGCGCACGTTGCGGCGAGTGCAATTCCGCCGTCCACGAATGTCGTCTGCAAAAGTCGTTCACGACGCATTCTGAAACGGCATACTTCAGAATCTATGCGCACAAGCCATGCCGCCAACTGGGAGAACTGCCGTGATTCTGCCGATTTTCGATCTATGTCGACGATGCACTTGGCTGCACCGATCACGCAGGGAGCTTCTGTGCATGTCGGGCGAACCCGCTGGCAAACGATTCGACCGAAACTTCCGCCGATCACAGATCCTTATGCGATCGCTTCGACGGCATGAGCGAAATCGCCACGATGATGCCGAAGAGCACAGCGCCGACGAGGTACCCGATGACGGGACTTGTATTCGGGGTGAATTGCGGAGTGGGTGGCGCCTCTGACTGGGCCGTGGCGGCTGCGGCGAGTGCGAGCATGGCAACGGAAGAGATCGCGGCGGAAGTGAGGCGCAGATTTCGCATGGCGACAGGATAAGGGACGCGGCGCCCATGTGGGCGCGCGATGACGGATTTACACGCGTGAGATGTGAGGAGTGTGTGCGCGGTCGCGCGCGCCGCGTGTCAAAGTGGTTCGTGCGACGTGGTTGGTGCGATCACGCGTCACGCCTGCAGTTCGATGCGACCATCACGGTTCACGGCCCGTGCGAACGCGTGCAGCGGATCGTGGTCGAGGGCGACAATCCAGCCTTCATCGGCGGCACGCCCGAGAACGCGCCGCTTCGACAACATTGCCTCGTAGGCCATCATGTCATAGCCGAGGCTTGCCGCCGGATGGGCGTGGTGGATGGTGGGGCAGACGTCGCCAGCGAAGAGGTGCGGGGCGGTTCCGCCCGCGGTGCTTGTGCCGTCGACGAGAATCGACTGGTGACCCCACGTGTGGCCCGCGGTCGGGAGCAGCGTGAAGCCCGCGAGCGGCACACACTCGCCGTCGTGAAGCTCGACCTGCGCAGCGATCGGGTCGAGATGCGTGCGCAAGTATGTGCGTGTCATCGTGCTCTTGTTCGCAAGGGCGTCGTGCCACTCGGTGCGCTGCACATGAATCCGCGCGCGGGGGAACGTCGGTACGGGTCCGCCGTCGCCGCCGCGCGTGAGCCCGCCTGCGTGGTCGAAGTGAAGGTGCGTCACGATCACATGCGCGATGTCGCTCGGGTCGACGTCGATCTCTCTGAGTGCGTCGACCGCAGTGCGGCGCTCGAGCGCGTACATCGCGCGTTCCTTGTCGGTCCACTTGTCGCCGCATCCGGCCTCGACAAGAACGAGTCCGTCGCACGCAGACTCGACGACGAGCGACCGCGTGGCAAGCGCAATGCGATTGTCGGCATCGGGCGTCGTCCACTGCGACCACATCGACTTCGGGATGAGCCCGAACATGCCGCCGCCGTCGAGGCGGAACGAGCCCGTGCGGAGCGGCGTGATGCGGTGGTGGGCGGGGGGCATGGTGAAAGGCTAGCGTGATGGAGTGCGGACGACATGGGTGCCGGCAGCTTCAGTCTGCTGTCGACTCGTACGCGATCAGCTCGCGCTTCGCGCTCGTCATCGATCAAGCAACGCATCCCAGGAAGCCGGCGGATTCACTCCGCCTGCTTCCCGCCAGAGGGAGCGGCCGCAGCCGCGACCGCTCACACCACAAACGCCTTCACAACCTCGAACGCGATCAGCGCGATGATGATCCACTCGAGAAGTTCGCTGCGGTACTGCGACTGGCGGCTCTCAAGGCGCGTGCTCACAGAGCCGAGCGTCTCGAGCTTACGCGCGATCGACTTCTCCCAGTCGTCGATGCGGAAGCGGCGCCCCGCGGCGCGCTGCACGCGCGCGAGGAACGCGTCGCCGAACAGCTTGAGCGCGTTCGTGATGCCATCGAAGAGCGCTGCGCCCTCGAGCTCGAGCTCGGCAAGCTTGCGTAGGTTCGCGCGCAGACGCAGGCGCGAGAAGAGCCTGCGGTCGTTCGCCATCGACCACACCTGGTCGAGGCCGTGATCGAGTTCGCTGTCGAGATGCTTGAGCTCGACAAGCTGCACGTTTGTGAACTCAAGCACAGCGAGCGTGGCCGCAGGTTCCGCATCGACGACAAACGCCGCAGCCCAGTCGACGAGCACGAGGTCGTGCTCGCCGTAGGCCAGTGGCTGCGCGGTTGCGTCGGCGATTTCCTCGGCTGAGAGCGGCTTGTCCTCAAGCCGCACAAGCGCCGCAAGGTTTGCCGCGCCGAACGCTGCGATCGTGGGAGCGGCTCCGCCCATGCGCGCGGGGTCGACCACGAACACGATGTAATCCTCAGGCACGCCGCGCACGTCGGGGCGCAGCGCCGAATCACCGAGCGTTGCAAGCATTTCGTCGACGCACGCGCGCGCGGCTGCGGCGAGGACTGCGTTGTTCCAAAGCGTTGCAGCGAGCGTGCGCAGCTCCGCGGGTGCGTTGTCGATCGCAATGCGGAACGACACGCTCATCGCGCCGAAGTCGTAGAGCGTGACCTCGACCGCGCGCTCGGTGCGCCAGGCGCCGAGCGCGATCGATGCGCGGTCGACAACGATGCGCAGCGGCTTCTGCGAGAAATCCGCGTCTGCGGGCAACCGGCGGCTTTGCGGCAGCGCCTCGCGCGCGCTTGCGGAGAAGCGCGCCGCGGCGCGTGAGAGGTCGATTGAGAATGCGGCCTCAAACGCGAAGAATGCACGGCATTCACCCGCGAGGTTCGCGATCGTGGCGTTGTGCAGGGTGTTCTGCATGGCCTATCCCCACACACGCTCGCTTGTCGCGCATCTCTTACGCCTCACGCAAGCAGCGCGTCGGGGTCTTCGAGCAGCTTCACGACGGTGTTCAGGAAGCGCGCACCTTCCGCGCCGTCGACCACGCGGTGGTCGCACGAGAGCGAGAGCGGCAGCACGAGGCCTGCGTAGAACTTGCCGTCCTTCACGCAGACGCGCTCCTTCGCGCGGCCAGCGGCGAGGATCGCGACCTCGGGGTAGTTGATGACAGGCGTTGCGAACATGCCGCCGTAGCTGCCGACGTTCGAGATCGTGAAGGTTCCGCCGAGCGAATCCTCGCGCGCGATCGTGCGGTCCTTGCACTTCGCCGCGAGCGTCTTCACGCTCTGCGACATCTGCACGGGCGCGAGCGCGCCGGCGTTCTTGATGACGGGCACCATGAGGCCCGCGTCGGTGTCGACCGCGCAGCCGAGGTTCACGGCGCTCTTCAGGATGATCTCGCCCTTCGCGTCGTCGACGACCGCGTTGAGGCTCGGGTGCTTCTTCAGCGCGCGGCAGATCGCGGTCATGATGAAGGGCAGCATCGAGAGCTTCTCGCCGACGACCTTCGAGTACTCGCGGCGCTTCGCTTCGAGCGCGGTGACATCGGCTTCGTCGACCACGGTGAAGTGGACGGCGGTCTGCACGCTGCGCGAGAGCGCTTCGGCGATCTTGCGACGGACGCCGCGGAACGGCACGCGCTGCGCGACATCGTTCTGGTCGATGTAGACGGAGCCCGGCGCGATCGTGGCCGCACGCGGCGCGAAGCCGGCGACGCCGGCCGCACTCGGCTCGACCATCGTGGCGACGCCGCCTTCCGCGAACGAAGCGACATCGCTCGCGGTCACGCGTCCACCGCGGCCGGAGCCGGGGACCTTCTGGATGTCGACGCCGAACTTCTTGGCGAGCCCGCGCACGGCGGGGGTCGCCATCGCCTTGCCGTCGCGCACGGCGACGGCGGCCTCGGGCGCGCGGCGCGCGAAGCGGTCGCTGACGGTGAGGGTGCCCGACATCGTGCCGACGACGGTGCCCTGATCCCCTTCAACTTTGTCGCCTTCAGCGGCGGGCGCGCCGGCCGCGATCTGGCTCGACATGCAGGCGTTGCCGTTCGAACTCGCGCTGGCGGCGCCGACCGCGACGGGCGCGGGGGCTGCGGCGGCCTTCGCAGCGCCGTAGCGCACGAGCACCGCGCCGACCTTGATGATGTCGCCGGGCTTGCCGGTGATCTCGGTCACGGTGCCCGCCCACGGCGACGGCACCTCGACGAGCGCCTTGTCGGTCTGCATCTCGGCGAGCGTCTGCGACTCCTTTACGGTGTCGCCCGCCTTCACCTTCCAGCTGATGAGCTCCGCCTCGACGAGGCCTTCGCCGAGGTCAGGAAGCAGGAAGTGGCTCTTGTCCGACGGTTGCTTGACTCCGGCCATCGTTGATCCTCACACGCGCCGAAAGTAGCGCGAGGCGTGTTGTACCACAGCAGGTGGCCGCGGCAGGCAGGGAGGGTAGGCTGCGCGGCGCGCGATGGCCACGCGACGACCGCGCGACGGAGGATGTCCATATGCATGAAACAGCCGAGAACGCGACGGAAGCAGCCGGTGAGTTCGATTGGACCCTGCCGTACGACGCGCGTCGGCCCGCCGTGTGTGGGTCGATGGCGGTGGCGACGAGCCAGCCGCTCGCGGCGCAGGCGGGGATCGAGATCATGCGCCGCGGCGGGAATGCAGCCGACGCAGCGGTGGCGACGGCCGCAGCGATGGCGGTGCTGGAGCCGACGACGAACGGGATCGGCGGCGACGCGTTCGCGCTTGCGGTCTTCAACGGCGAAGTGGTGGGGCTGAACGCGTCGGGCCGTTCGCCCGCGCGGCAGCCGCGCAGCGCGTTCGACGGGAAGCGCGGCATGCCCGTGCGAGGCTGGGAGCCGGTCACGGTGCCAGGCGCGGTCGCGGGCTGGACCGCGATGTGGAAGCGCTTCGGGCGTCTGCCGTTCGCAGACCTGATGGAACCCGCGATCCGCTTCGCGCGCGACGGATATCTCGTGGCGCCGCGCACCGCCGATCTCTGGGCGCGCGCGTACCCCGCGCTTGCGCCGTTCGCAGAGTGGAAGCGCGTGTTCGCGCCGAACGGGCGCGCGCCACGCGCGGCCGAGCGCATCGTGCTCGCCGACCACGCGCGCACGCTCGAGGAGATCGCGCGCAGCGAGGGCG
The DNA here is from genome assembly GCA_044352505.1 of Phycisphaerales bacterium. Classification (GTDB taxonomy): domain Bacteria; phylum Planctomycetota; class Phycisphaerae; order Phycisphaerales; family SM1A02; genus QWPT01. Next base: position 452 of record JBILDS010000171.1, on the reverse strand, counting down.
CGTCGTTCTACACGGGGCTGCTCGCACGCCGCATCGCCGACGCTGCGCGCGCAGACGGCGCGTTCCTCGATGAACGCGATCTCGCCGCGCACAAATCCGAGTGGGTCACGCCGCTCGAGTCGCCGTTCGGCGCGTCGACGATGTGCGCGATTCCGCCGAACGGGCAGGGGATCGCCGCGCAGATCGCGCGCGGAATCCTCGAGGTTTCTCGGGCAAATCCGCGGTTTGCCGATCTCTCGCCCGATTGCGCCGACGCCGTACATCTCGCGGCCGAGGCGATGAAGCTTGCGTTCCGCACCGTGCACCGCGAGGTTGGCGACCCAGCTGCGATGCGCGTGACGACCGACGCGCTCCTCGACCGCGCGGCGCTCGCGAAGCTCGCGGCCGAGATCGATCCGACGCGCGCGCAGGACTTCAACCACGGACCGCCGAAGACCGGCGGCACGATCCTC
>JBILDS010000023.1:0-21951 GCA_044352505.1 Phycisphaerales bacterium | reverse complement strand
GCCCGATCCGAACGACGAGTGCGGCTACACCGCGCGCCTGAATCCCGAGCAGCTTGCGTGGCTCGAGGCTGACCTCGCGAAGAACACGCTGCCCACCGTCGTCGTCTCGCACATTCCTATCGTCTCGGTCACCGCCATGATGCGCGGCAAGGGGAACGCGCGCGGTGAGAAGTCGGAGATCGACGGCGGTCTTCTCCATCTCGATTCAAACGCCGTGCACGCGCTCTTCCGCACGAACGGCCGCGTGAAGCTCGTGCTCTCGGGTCACATGCATCTCGTCGACCGCTGCGAGGCCGACGGCATCACCTACGCCTGCAGCGGCGCCATCAGCGGCGGCTGGTGGAAGGCGACCAAGACCTACTGCGACCCGTGCTACGGCCTCGTCGACCTGATGTCGGACGGCTCGTTCACGCTCGCGGTCAAGCCAACAGGCTGGACGAACGCGTGATAGATGCGATCCCGCATTGGATTTTTCTCACGGAGGCACGGAGGCACGGAGGAGGACGCTGCATATTCAAATCTGTCCGTGGACGATTCGGGTGATCCCGTGCTTCATCAGTTCGTCGCCGAAGTTCAGTAGGTATCCGAGCCGCAGTCCCGTCAGCCTGAGATAGGTCAGTAGCTGCTTCTTGTGAGCAGGATGCACTCTGTCGACGGATTTGAGCTCGAGGATCACCTTGGCGCCGACGATCATGTCGGCGCGGAATCCCTCGTCGAACTGCTCGCCCTCGTACTCGATCGGAATGACGACCTCGCGATGGACCTCAAGTCCGCGCCTCTCAATCTTTCGCGCCAGGGTTACTGCGTAGACCGACTCGAGAAGACCAGGACCAAGATCCCTGTGCAACTCGACAGCACAATCGACTATCACGCTGCCGATGTCATTTTCATGCATCCCGATCCCTCCCTTCCCCTCATCCTCTGTGCCTCCGTGCCTCCGTGAGAGACCTTAGGCGCGTCCGCACCTCAACGCACGCCTGCAGCCAAGCCGCGCTCAACCGATCTTCGCGATGCCGCCCATGTACGGACGCAGCACCTCGGGCACGACGACCGAGCCGTCCGCCTGCTGGTGCATCTCGAGCAGCGGAATCAGGACGCGCGGGCTCGCGATCACCGTGTTGTTGAGCGCGTACGCGAAGCGCGTCTTGCCGTGCTCATCCTTGTAGCGCAGGTTGAGGCGGCGGCACTGGAAGTCGCCGAGGCGGCTCGCGGAGTGGGTCTCGCCGAACTCGCCGGTCGGCGCGCCGTCTTTGCCGACCTCGCCGCGGCCGGGCATCCAGCTCTCGATGTCGATCATGTCCTCGTTCTTCACGCCGAGGTCGCCTGAGCAGCACTGGAGCAGCCGATACGCAAGGCCGAGCGACTGGAGGATCATCTCGACCGTCTCGATCATCTGCGCGTGCCACGCGCGGCTCTCCGCTTCGTCTGCCTTGCAGACGACGACCTGCTCGACCTTGTCGAACTGGTGGATGCGGTAGAGGCCCGCTGTGTCCTTGCCGGCAGCGCCCGCCTCGCGGCGGAAGCAGGTCGACACCGTGCAGTACTTCAGCGGCAGCTGGTCAAGCGACAGGATCTCGTCGGCGTGCAGGCCCATCAGGCCGACTTCACCGGTTCCCGTGAGGAAGAGATCGTGCCCCGCGCCGCGCGCCGCCTCGTCGATGTGATACGCCTGCTCACGGCCCGCGGGGAAGAAGCCCGTGCCGACCATGCACTCTTCCTTCACGATCACGGGCACGCCCATCGGCTTGAAGCCGCGGCGATCGGCCATGAAGTCGACCGCGTAGCGCAGCACGGCCTGATGAAGCCGCATGCCGAGGCCCGTCAGCACATAGTGCCGAGTGCCCGACATCTTGACGCCGCGCTCGAAGTCGACGAGCCCGTGCAGCTTCACGAGCTCAAGATGCGCGCGCGGCTTGAATCCGCGGTTCTCGGCAAAGCTCTTCGAGAAGTCCCAGCCCGCGGGCGACCAGCGGCGGATCTCCTTGTTGTCCTCGCCGCCCTTGCCCTTCGGCACATCGGCGGCGGGGGGCTGCGGCACCTGAAGCCACAGCGCGCGCCACTCGGGCTCGATCGCGTTCAGGTGGCGTTCCTCCTCCGCAACCAGCGCCTTGAGCTCAGCCGGCTTCGCCTCGAGCGACGCGATCTCCATCTCGAGCCGATCCTTCTCGTCGCCCGCCGCGCCCTTGAGCTTGCCCTTCAGCTGCCCGATCTTCGGCCCGATCTCCTTCGAGATCCGGTTCTGCTCGGCCTTCGCGCTCTCCTGGCGCGAGAGAATCGCGCGGCGCGCCTCGTCGAGCGCCAGGAGGCGGTCGATGTCGACGGACATGCACTTGTCGCGCACGCCGTTGCGGTACTTGTCGGGGTTCTCGCGAAGATCCTTCAGGTCGATCATGGAACGCGGAAGATAGCGCCGATCTCAAGCGACCGCAGCCGCGACCGCTCAAGATCGGTAGCTCGGCGGTGCCGCCCACTTCATCTTCGCGCGCAGCGCATCCCAGTAGCGGTTCGACGGATTCGCCACGAACAGCGCCTTTCGGCTGTGTTCCTGCATGCGTACGGTGTCGCCGCGCCCGAGGGCAATGTGCCGTTGGCCGTCGAGTACCACGCAGGTTCCTTCGTTCACGCGGCGCATCGCGAATGCAATGACATCGTGTGACGGCACAACCACCGGGCGAAACGCAAGGCTCTGCGCGCAAATCGGCGTGATCGTGACGCCGCCAACATTCGGATGCACGATCGGCCCACCCGCACTTGCGCTGTACGCGGTCGAACCCGTGGGCGTCGCCACGATGACGCCATCGCCAATGATGTCGACGCCCGTGTCATCTGCATCGACGGTGAGCGACATCTCGATCATTCGATGCGGAGCACCTGCGGTGATCACTGCATCGTTGATCGCGCGCCCCGATTCGCGCATTCTGTCGGCGCGTTCCACCTCAACCGCAAGCAGCATGCGCTCGCGCAGCGGAGGTTTCGCGCTGAAGACGAGCGCAGCGTGGCGTTCCAGATCCGCCGCGTCGAACTCCGCAAGAAACCCAAGGCGTCCGGCGTTCACGCCGACAATCGGCCGACCGTGTTCAAGCAGCCTGCGCGTCTGCGCGATGAGTGTTCCATCGCCGCCGACCACGACAGCTCGATCGAACGCACCAGCGTCGTCGAGAGGTTCATCGCGTGCGTCGATCTCGCGAATCTCCGAGTACCGCGCGATGGTGGGTCGGATGACATCGGCCGCGCGCGCGGCTTCGGGCTTCTCACGATTCACAATGAGCAGCGTGTTCGGCATGGGAGTCCTCAGCTCACGAGCCCCTTGGTGAGCCGCATGAAAGCGGTCTCGAGGCTGATTTCCTCGGGCTGGAGCCGCGTCAGCCGGAAGCCCTGTGCCAGAAGCCGGGCTGCGAGTTCGCTCGCGGCGATCTCCGCGTTCGGCTCAAGTTGAACATCCATCCGCTGTCCGCCATCTTCAAGCATGAGTTCGACCTTGGCCACACCACGAACGCCGCGAAGAAGCTGCGCAGCATCTTCATGTCGCGCCTCAACCGAGATCTGCACAACCTTTCCAACCTTCGCCTTGCGCATGAGCTCGCTTACCGCACCGGCGAACACCAACTTTCCTTGCTCGATCACACCAACGGCGTTGCAGAGGTCTGCGAGTTCGTACAGGATGTGCGACGAAATCAGAATCGTCTTACCGATGCGGCGCAGTTCCTTGAGCAGTTCGCGCATTTCGATGCGCGCCCTCGGATCGAGACCCGAGCTCGGCTCATCCATCAGCAGCACCTTCGGATCATGAATCAGAACGCGCGCCACCGCGAGTCGCTGCTGCATGCCGCGAGAGAGTCCGTTCACCTCGCTCTCAGTCTTGTGTGAGAGATCGGTGAGCGCGAGAACTTCAGAGATCGTGCGCGCGCGCTTCGCAGCGGGCACCTGATAGCAGGCGGCGAAAAACTCGAGGTACTCACTCACCGTCATGTCTTGGTACGCACCCATGAAGTCGGGCACGTAGCCAATCAGCGGGCGAATCAGATGGTTTTGGTAGCCGACGACTTTGCCGTCGATGCGCGCTTCGCCCCACGTCGGCTTGAGGAGGGTCGCAAGAATCTTGATCGTGGTCGTCTTGCCCGCACCGTTCGGTCCAATGAAGCCGAAGCATGTCCCTTCCTCAATCACGAGATTGAGATTGTCCAATGCGACAAACTCGCCGTACTTCTTCGTGAGGTTGACCGTTTCGATCATCGGCATGTTGAATCCTTACACATCCGCACCCGCGGTCGTTCTCATTCGCCTGAGTTCTCGCTTGATTCCTCGCTCGATTCCTCGCTCGATTCCTCGCTCACGGCATCTCGAATCGCATCCGCGCCGGGCTTGATCGGCGCTGCGCGCTCGGCCACCAACAGCGCCGGATCATCCGGAAGCGGCATCACCCATCGCACAAACACCGATCCCGTCGAGGGAACTGTCTCGCCATTCAGCGTCACGGGGTAGGGGAGCGGTACGTTCTCAAGCATGCCCATCACAATCAGGCAGGGCTCAGTGAAGCGTTCCGACAAGTCAAGCTCACGACCCACGGCGCGCACAATCCGCAGAACCGCCGGATCGGTCGGGGGATTTGCCACGTACGGCGGCGGCGGCAACATCGAGTAAAACGACAACAACTCAAGCGATTTCGGTAGATCAACGCGCTCGCTTGCGAACACCTGCCCGACCGCGCGCGACTGTTGAAAGAGCGGGTCGTAGTAGCGTTGGGTGAGCGTGTTTTGGAGGCCTCGATCGGACACCGGTCGCGCGGGAAGTGCTTGGGCAAGATCAAGCGGCTTGTCGGGATCCCACGATGTGAGACTGACCATGGCTCCCCGATTTGGCATCTGCCCGCTGAAGCGCCGAGTTCGCGGCTCTTCGTCGCCCGAAAGCGACTGAAGCGGGTTCCGCACTGGCCAAATGTGCACGATTTGCACCCCGCGAAGCGGCCCGGGCAGTTTGTGGGTGAGGCTTCCCGAGATGCTGATGGTCGCAGGGTTTGTCGATCGATCGATGCGCACGGAAACGGGCGAATCCGCGCGCGGAAGCAGACCCCAACGTGGATCGACCGCGCCGAGCCAACGGGTTTCAAAGTCGATCGCCGTCGCGCGCGAAGGCGCTTCAACCGCATTCGGAACATCGAGCGGCACCGCATATCGCTCACGGCTTGGAAAACCGGTGGGGTTCGCCTCAGGTGCGCGCCATGACGCGAGCGTGTTGCGAAGCGGCTGCGATCCCTGCAGATCGCGCGCACCATTGGGGTCAAGCGCAACTTCAACCGTTCCATAGGTCGGAGCAAAGAGCGAGAGCCAACCGACCGCCCGTCGTCGTTGCGACTGCAGTGGATCGCTTTCTCCGGCCACGGCTTCAATCGCATCGAGCACGGTGAGATGTTGAATCCGCGCCTGTTGTCCGCTGAAACTGCGGCCAATCAGAAAGATCGCGCCGCTGAAGATCGCGGCGATCGCGACATACGCAACCCACGACCACCGCTCGCGCTTCATCGACTTCAGAACCGCAAATCCGAGCGGCCCCGCCAACAGCCAGTACAGCGCAAACACAGCCGTTGCAGCGAGCACCCCAACCGCAGCCTGCCCCGCGAGGCCGATTCGCTCTGCCGCCGCGCGTCCAAGATCGATGCGTTGCGAGAACCCGCTGCCAAGGCGCGCAAGCCGCTTCGCTTGATCTAGCGCTTCAAGTTCACGGCCGCTCGGCGTGTCTGATCTGCGTCCAAGAAGGCGATTCCAGAACGCATCGCCCTGCGGAATAGGTGGCGTCTGCAGCGCACTCGCAGCAAGCGCGTCAACGTCAACTCCAAGAACCGTGACGTGACCGAACCCGATTGCTTTGCGCACGGCAATCACCGCGCCATCGATCGAGCCAGCACTCGTGATGGGCGTTCCATCAGGGTTCCGCCGCGCTGGCACCCGCAGAAGTGGCGTCCATCCGCCGGTGAGCGCGTCGAGCTCGAACACCGCAAGCCTGGTTCGCGCGTCGGGGTTGCGAAGTCGTTCGTCCACCGAAAGGAGCGGCAGAAGATCAAGCACTCGAACGTCGTCGACCTTACGCGGCGGTGCGGGCGGAAGGATTCCGCTGAGTACGTGCGCGCCAGAGGAGCCAATCGCCCAAGGGTCACCCGCACTCGGGAGTGCAATGATGAGGTTCCCTCCGCGTTCAACCCACTCTGTCAACGCGCGACCGCTTTCCTCTGTCAGACCCGCTGGCGCAATCGCGCCGCTTGACCAAATCACCGCATCAAACGCTGCGTAGCCCTCCCAACGATCTGGGAACGCAGCGGGATCCGTGATGCGCGCAGTCGCCGTAATCGCATGCATCGCGGGATTTACGCCGTCCCGTTGGGCGCCGTAGATGTCGAGGCCAAGGAGACGCGTGCCGACCACAAGCAGTGCATCGGTGTCAAGCGCAAGCGCGCGCGGCGCAGTTTCCGCAACGCCCGGTCCAACGCGCGCGGTCCCCAGGTCGCGCACGCGTCGACCGCCCGAGACTTCGTAGAGCCGCAACTCGAATACGGCACCGTCGATCGAGGCCTCTCCAACCGGCGGAAGGACACCGTAGATCCATCGCCGCTGCGCTTGCCCGGGGTTCAGGACGAACGTGCGCGAGTACTCCGCGATGTCGAGGTCGGCGTTCGGCAGTTCCCATGCCGCTTCAACTTCAACCACGCGATCAAGCGCACTACGAAACTCGATCTGCATGGCGATCGGTCCGCCGCCCCGAGCCACGTCACCAACACCGAAATGGAGCAACTTGACACCGATGTCGGCCGCGAACGCGGAAGCGTGTGCAAACACCGCGGCTGCAAGCCACGCGCAGACGAGCAGAATGCTGCGGAAACGTCCGCGAATCGACATAGCCGGGAGAGTGTACACCGGGCAAGCTGCCACTTGGCCGCTTCGCCTCAACCGAGCCCCGGGGATCGCCGATCTCATCTCCATGCTCGCAATCACGATCCTGCTCTCACTCGGGTTTGCGTACATGTGCGCGGTACTTGTACTCGGCGTGATGGCGGTTCGGATCGATGACTCGCACCGCTTTGTCCGCCTCGTGGTCGAAACGCGAAGGCTCCGCCGACAGTTCGCCTCGCCGCTTGACGCGAAGAAGAAGGGCGACGGTTCAGATGACGACGTCTGGCCGGAACCGCTCTGAGTCGCGCTCAGACCACTCGGACACATCCGCCGCGCCTACGACACCCGAGCAAACGCCTCGAGCATTGCGGCGTGGCTTCGGATCGCGTTCTGGTAGCAGGCAAGTTCAAACTTCTCGTTGGGCGAGTGCACGCAATCGTCATCGAGTCCGAACCCAACAAGCAGCGAGTCGACCCCAAGAATCCGACCGATCGAGCCAACAGCAGGAATGCTGCCGCCTGTTCCGATCAAGAGCGGCGCCTTGCCGAAGACGGCGCGCAAGCCGACGTCAGCGGCGGCGAGAAAGCGCGAACGCTCGCTCACCTCAATCGCAGGATTCGTTCCGTGCCGCTCAAACTCGGCGCGACAACCCTCCGGCAGGCGCGCGCGCACGAACGCCTCGAACGCTTCGGCGATCTTCTCAGGATCCTGCTTCGACACCAGGCGGAAACTCACCTTCGCGGTCGCATGCGCCGCAATCACAGTCTTCGCGCCCTTGCCGGTGTAACCGCCGAAAATGCCGTTGACATCGCAGGTCGGCCGCGACCACGTTCGCTCAAGCGTCGAGCGCCCGAGTTCGCCGTAGCCCTTCGACAGCCCAATATCGCCGAGAAACTCGCCCTCATCGAAGCCGAGTGAATCCCACTGCGACTTCGTCGTCGGCGGAACCTCGCCCACGCCGTCATAGAACCCGGGGATCGTCACGCGGCGCTCGCGGTCGTGCAGCTCCGCCAAGATCGTCGCGAGGACGTTGATCGGATTGGCAACCGCGCCACCGTACATTCCGCTGTGGAGGTCGCGCGATGGGCCGTGCACCGTGACCTCCATGTAGACCAGCCCACGCAGACGGGTGGTGATGGCGGGCGTTTCGATGTCCCACATGCCAGTGTCGCTGACAACACAGACGTCGGCCGCCAGTCGCTCCTTCGCTTCGTGGAGGAACGGCTCAAGGCTGCGGCTGCCCGACTCCTCTTCGCCTTCGATCATGAGCGTGACAGGGCAAGGTGGCCCGCCCGCAAGCGCATGCCATGCACGCAGCGCCTCAACGATGCCCATCACCTGTCCCTTGTCATCAACCGCGCCCCGCGCCACGATCCGCTTTCCGCGGGGCCCCTCGACCACAACGGGCTCGAATGGCGGGCTGTGCCACAACTCAATCGGATCCGCTGGCTGGACGTCGTAGTGACCGTAGTAAAGAATCCGTGGCCGCTTCGCGGCATCGGGCCCCACGCCGGGATGATGAGCGACCACCATCGGGTGGCCGATCGTCTTCGCCGCCTCCGCTGAGAAGCCAAGACCACGGAGCTCGGTGACCAGCCACTCTGCGCAGCGTTTGGTTTCGTGGTCGTACGCAGGATCGGTGCTGACGCTCGGAATACGCAGAAAGTCCGTGAGGCGCTCGACAGAGCGCGCAAACCCGCGGTCGACCTCCGCGCAGAGGCTGGCGACAGTCGGAAGTTGCGACGAAGCCGAACCTGCACCGGGTTGTGACGAAGTGCTCGTGGTCATGGGGTCGAAGTGTACGACGAGGCGCGACGTACAGCGCCGGCCCCGTCAGTCGCACGAAAGGAAGCGGCCGCAGCCGCGACCGCTCAAACCGCGACCGCTCAAACCGCGACCGCTCAAATCACGCTCGCTCAAACAACGCTCGCTCAACTCAGCGCACAAATGCCGCGAGTCCAAGCGCGAGAACGGCCACGCCGATCGCGGCCATTCCGAACAGGAGCAAGAGCCACCGTTCGACCAGTCTCCACTCGCGCGCTGGCGGATCCTGGACGCGCACGCGCGCCGCACGCGCGGCTCGGGGCTCCAGTTGATCGATACCCTCCATCTCCGCGTAGCTGCGCGGAGGGCGCTCGCCGAAGTCGCAGTTGCAACGCGGGCAGTTGGCCTGATTCGGGCGCTCGACGAAGCGACCCGCATAGCCACAGGCGACGCACTGTCGCTGGTGAAGCCTCGAAAGGTCTCGGGCGCGGATCGCCATACTCAGAGAATAGCACCGCACCCGTCAACGCCAAACGGAAACATCCTTTCTGGGGCGAACTCACGCCTCGCGGACACGCGCCCAACCTTTCGCAGGTTGAGTCTCTGCGGAATTCTGCCTCAGGCGAGTGGACAGGTTCCCTCCGCCGAATCGCCGCCCCGGGTCCGACGGACGAAACCTGAGCACGTACCATCCACCCCTCGGGCGAACGCGGCCCGAACCGATTCCCATGCGCATCGAACAGTGGGCCGACCACCTTCAACACCTTGGGCGCGCCAGCGCGCGCGACCCGGATTTGCTGCCGCCCGACCCGTCGCTCGGCGCGGGTAGCCGGGGTGAGCAGCGGCTCTGGCGTGCAGTTGCCGGAGAACGCGTGGAGCTCAGTGATCTCTTTGCGCCGTCGATCCCGCCAGAGGGTGCGCCAATCCTCCCGACCGATGGCTACCTCGCGATCGAGGTTTGGACCGAGTGCGAGTTGTCGGCGATGCACGCGTTGTGGCGACTCCTTCGCACGCGTCACCCAGCCACCGCGGCGGCCGGATGCGCGCGCCTTGATGCAGCCGTCCGCTGGCATCTTGTTCACACGCAGCCCGACAACGCCACGAATCGCCCATGGGCAATCCATGTGTTCTTGGCGGCTTCAATCGTGTCGGGGTCGACGCGTACGGCCTCAGACGCCGCAAGTTCAAGCCCCCAGAACACGTCGCAGCACGCGCTCGACTTGCCCGACCCGGCTGAGTGTGCGCTCTACGCCGAGACACTCCTCAGCAACATGCTGGCAACCGACGCCCGCAGCGAGGAACTTTCCCGTTGGATTCTGCGCGACGCGTCGCGCGAACTGCGGCTTCTTGTGTAATCCCGGCGCCTTGCCCACCGCCTCGCCCACCGCCGCGCGCCGACTGGTTTCGCGCATCGCAGCTCGCGCCCCCGAAGTCCCCGCGCGGGGATTCCGGCGCCGTTGACAGCCTCCGTGCAACCGACCACCGCCGCGGCGCACAATTCCGTACGATCCGCCCCATGCTTCCGAGCCCGACGGCCTCGACCTGGCGTCTCTCCTCATTGTTCTCTGCCATCACCAGCGCCATGCAGCCAGCGCGGTTTCCGCTCGCGCTCCTTGCGGTCTTGCTTGTGGCGGCGTTGGCTCCGCTGGTTGACCTCGCCGCAGGCAAGTCTTTCGGCTCGCGCGGATTCAGTGGCAACACGTTGGGCGCGTCCGACCTTGCGATGGATCGCGCGCAGGCGCGATCTGCCGCCATGCGCTTCGCGGCCCTCGAGGTCGCCGCGCTACAAAGTGGCGACAACGCATCAGAGAGCGACCCCACGCCAGCGCAACTCATCGCGGCCGTGCGCAACGGTCTGGCGCGGCGGCTCGAAGAAACCCGATCCGCGGCCGGCGGGGGCGACGAGGGTTGGTTGGTTTCCGAGGAACGGCGGCTCAGGCAGAGTGCTGCGTCTGCAATTCGCACCATCGAAGACTCGGCGCCGCGCGGCGTTGCGGAGGTCTTCCTCGAGAACGAGCGTCAAGCACTCGCAAAGACGGCTGCGGCGGTTGTTGACCTCGATCTTGAGGGCTTCGTGACCGGCGTACTCGCTGCGGTGTTCACCGTACCGGCCGCCGCGATTCGGGCGGCGCCCATGGTGTTTCCGCTCGGACTCATCGTTGCGCTTTCGCTCCTTTCGATCTGCGCTGGCGGACTCTGCCGCATGGCAGCGGTGCACGCAGGTCGAAGCGCCCGTCTCAGCATCCTCGAGGGATCCGCCTTCGCCCGCGCGAGGATCGTGAATCTCGCCGTCCTTCCGGTGTTGCCGACGGCGGTGCTCCTCGCGCTCGGGATTCTCGTCGTTCTGTTCGCACTGCTCCTTCGAGTCCCCGTCCTCAACGTCCTCAGCGGCTTGCTCTTCGCGCTGCCGCTCTTGGTTGCGCTGCTCGGCGCGATTCTCGTCATTGTGCTGCTTGCGGCCGCGCCCATCATGCCGGCCGCGATTGCGGTTGAAGATTGCGACGCGGGCGACGCTATCACGCGCGGCTGCGCGCTCGTTCTCGGTCGACCAATCGCATGGATTGGCACCCTCGGTGTTGCCATTGTCGTGCTTGTTCTCGGCACGATTGTGGTCTCTGGTGTGCTCGCGCTCGCGACGTTTGTGATCGAAGGATCGCTCAGCTTCGCAGGTGGAAGCGTCGGCGCCATTCTGGCGTCTGGCGACTCGGCGCTCATCGCCACCCTCACTGGCCCCGATCGCCTTGTCGCGTTCTTCCTCAGTGTGTGGGGCGGCATCTTTGAGCTACTCGGTGCGGCCTACGCGTTCTCACTCGCGTGTGACCTTGGAACCCGCGCGTACCTTCTGGTGCGCGAGCGGCTCGATGGCGAAAGCCCCGCAACAATCGCGGGCTACGGCATCGGTTGACCGCGCGACTCCAGCGCCCGAAGCCGCTGCTCCAGTTCATCCACGCGCGCCGCGAGTGCGTCGACGCGCGCCTCAAGAGCGTCAACGCGTGGCTGAAGAGCGTCAACGCGTGGCTGAAGGGCGTCAACGCGAACACTGTCACCCGCTCGGCTTGTCGACGCGCGCCCCATCTCCGCAGCCAGCGTTTCAGCGCCCGCGCCGATCGCATGAAGGTCGTGGCACAAGCACTGCGCCCATCGCGGCGCGCGCGATCCGGGAAGGGGCGCCACCGAGCGCACCAAACTTCCGCGCACCGACGCGTCCGACTCGCCACCGCGAGAGTCCGTCGCCATCGACGCAAGCGTTCCCTCGACCGCTTCAATCGAGTCAAACGCAGCCATGCGCGATGCGCGCGCCCGAAGTTCGCCGGTCGTTTGCGGGCCGCGCAGCAGCAACTCAGCGAGCACGGCAAGCTCTGGCCCGCGCGCCGACAGCGCTTCCCCAGCCGTATGACGGAACTTCTCCACCCGCGAACCGGTAAACGACACGTCGCGCGCGAGACCCTTCCGCCGGAGCCCGTCAAGCGCCAACAGTGCGCGGGTCTCATCGATCTCGACCACTGGATCTCGGTTTGACTTCTGGTTGACACCAGTGACCAGCGAGTTCAGCGAAAGCGGGTACTGCGCCGGCGTCGTCATCGCTTTCTCGATCAACGTGCCAAGAACACGGCACTCATCGGGGGTGAGTTCCATCATGACGGAAGCGTACACTCAGGTATGGAACGCGAGACAGATCATGGAGACCAAACCTCCGGGCGCTCCGACGATGTGGCGAAGGCCGCCGTGCGTGCGCTTGCGGAGGGGCGCGTCGGTACACGCAAGGACGCAGTCGAGCGCGCGATCCACGAGACCGGCGCCGATCCGCGTGCACGGCGCCCAACGCTCGCCGAGCTTCGGGCGCACGCCCGGCTACACGAGGAATCCACGCAGGGCGAGCAGGGCAGGCGTGCACGGATCGAAGCGGCGACAGAAGAGTTGCTTGAGGTTCTTGCGGTGCTTGAGCGCGCGGTTCTCGTCCATGATCCCGAGGGTTCCGCGCGACCGCAGCCCGCCGCGTATGGCCGCGCGGCGCTCGCGCAGTTTGATCTCGATCCAACCACCCACGTGCGCGTCACGACGTCGGCGTCCGCAGCGGTTCTCGCGCAGGCGCTGTTTGAGGCAGGATTCAGCGATCCAACGTGCGGAAGCAAGGCAACACGCTACGGACGCATCGACGAGATCGCGTTTGAGGGCGCCGAGGCTATGCACCGGGTGCTGCGGATTCCGCCCGGAATGGCGGTCGATCCGGCGCGCGACGTCATCCACGGCCGCCCAATCGAACACGCGACCTTCGACCAACTCGCCGCCCGACGCGCGGATGCGCGCCGCACCGAAACTCGCAAGGAATAAACGCCGAACGCGCGCAACGCGCAGGGCGGTTTTGATCTCGGTCAACGGTGACGAGCCTGTCTGCGGAAGTCCGCACGCGAGAGCACCCGTGTGGACGAGCGCCGCGTCGGAAAGTCTGCCCTTACGACAGACCACCCTTCAGCTGCTTGTCTGAACCCCACGCGGCGCGCAGACGCTTCAGCGATCCATCTTCCGGGCGGGCGGTTGTGGGAACATCATCCTTCCCGCGACGGCGGTTGAACGCTGTGCCAAAGCCCTCGTCTGCCCGCGGTGCCTTGCCGCCGCCAGCGCCACCGGCGGCTTGCGGTTCCGGACGCGCGGGGGGCTCGATGAGCGCCTTGATCGAGAGGCTGATCCGCTTCTGGCCTGCATCAATCGAGAGGATCTTGCAGGTCACCACCTCATCCTTGCGGAGTGCCTTGTCGACGGTCGGAATGCGCTCGTGGCTGATTTCCGAGATGTGCACGAGCCCTTCGACACCGGGTGCAAGCTCGACGAACGCGCCGAACGGCATCAACTTCGTCACGCGACCGGTCACCGTCGCGCCAGCTTCGACCGCTTCGAGTGCCGCCGCGCCAGGATCGGCAACCAGCTGCTTCAGGCCAAGGCCGATCTTCGGCGGGGTCATCGCCAAGTCAAGCTTGAGCACCTTCACGGTCACAACCTGTCCAACCTTCACCACATCCGCAGCGCTCTTCACGCGCTCGTGCGACAGGTCGGAGATGTGGATCAGCCCATCGACGCCGCCGATGTCGGCGAACGCGCCGTACGCCTGCACTGAAGTGATCGTCGCGGTGCGCGTCTGGCCAAGTTCCAGCACAGCCAACAGCTTTTCCCGCTGCTCCGCACGCTCCGCAGCCACGACGGCCTTGCGACTCACAACCAGTCGATCCTTGTCCTTGTTGAGCTCCACGATTTGCACCGGGAATTTCTCACCAATGAAGACAGAGATGTCGGCGATGTGCCGCACGTCGACCTGCCCGGCGGGCATGAAGGCGCGATGATGCGCGACCTCCATCTCGAGACCGCCCTTGTTCATGCCGGTGCAGCGCGCTTCGACGATCTGTCCGACCTCGAGCGTGCCCCAGTCGGCCTTCTGCGTCGCTCCCTCAAGGCTCAGAATCGAGAGGCCCTCAAACGGATCGAAACGCTCGACCACGAAGCCGCGCTCGCTGCCAACAACGGGCGCGATCTTGTCGCCAGTCTGAAGGAACTGCGCAAGCGGACATACGCCTTGTGACCTCGGTCCAAACTCAACGAACACGTCTCCGCTGTGCACGCGGATGATCGTTCCTTGACGAACCTGTCGCCCGCGCGACGCACCGCGCGCGGCAGGCGACGACGCGTTCTCAAGATCCTCAACCGACATGCCGCCGAGTGCAGCCTCGATCTCTCGTTCGAGTTCTGCGTCGTAGCTTGTCGCTCGGCCTGTGGTTCGTGCGGAAGAAGGGGACTGCGCTGGGGGAAGTGGATCGGTCGACATGATGGTGTGTATCTCGGGTCGAGCAGCGTACCTTGCGACGACGCAACCCACCAAGCGTCCGCGCGGATTTTGAGACGCGACCGGAACTTCCGCCGAACCTCAACGAACCCTTCAACGCACAACTCGGACGGAACCAGTTTCCGTGGCGTGGTGTGGTTTGGCGTGGTGGGGCGCGGTGGAGGCCAGACGCTTCGGTCACGGCGCCGTCAGGCACAGTCGGGCGGGCACAGAGTTCTGATGACGCACGGTTTGCAGAGCGCGCGGCCGAAGGTACGGTGCCGAACGCACGGATTTCTTCCGCGAAAGGTGCGCTGACCTCGCTTCCCGCTCGTCGTCGAACCGCGGATGGCGAACGGGCGCGCAGCGCGCTGTGTTCTCCGACTCCTCACGTAGTCCGAGAACCGTTCGACCGCGTAGTTTTCACACGGGTTGGCGGTTCGGTTCGCAGTTCGGTTCGCGCTTCGAGCCCAACCCGCACTGACCCTCAGCACATCAGCGCCGGATCGCAAGGAGCGTCCGAGAATGCGGCGCGTGGTCGTTCGGGATTCTTTCAGGTCGTTATCATCCGAGCCCCGCGTTGTCGGGGAGTCGCGAACGTAGGAGGCAGCCAGCATGGCAAAACTGAACACAGCATGGGGCATCGAGATCGGGCAGTACGCCGTCAAGGCGCTCCAACTCGAGCAAGTCGGCGACCAGGTGCGCGTCCGCGATTTCGCGGTCATTCCGCACGTGCAAGTGCTCACCGACCCGGAGATTTCGGCCGACGGAGACGTTGGCGCAGCCTCAAAGTACATGGCTGTTCTTGAAATGTCTCTCGCGGCGCTCGCCACGCAGAAGCAGTTGACCGGACAGCGCGTTGTTGTCAATTTCAACTGGATGCAGGGGCGCGGCTTCGCCCGTTTCGCGAAGTTGCCGGCGGTCTCCCCCAAGGAAATCCCCAACCTCGTCAAGTACGAAGTTGACCAGCAGATTCCATTCCCGGTCGACGACATCGAGTGGGACTTCCACACGTTCATGACCCCGGAGTCGCCGGAGGTCGAGGTGGGGCTCTTCGCCATTCAGAAAGAGCCGCTCTCGGAGTATCTCGCGCTGGTGAGCGAGAAACTCGGCGTCGACCCAACCGCCGTCACGCTCGGCCCAATCGCCCTCTACAACGCGTTCGCCTTCGACCGTGGCATTCCGGAGAAGTCCGAGCCTTTCGTGCTGCTCGATATCGGCACCTCGTCCACCGATCTCATCGTTGCCCACGGCTCGCGCTGCTGGATGCGCACGTTCCCGCTTGGTGGTCACAACTTCACTGAGGCCATCGCAGCTGAGTTCAAGTTCCCGTACCGGCAGTCCGACGCGCTCAAGCAAGAGAGCGCAACGAGCAAGTACGCAAAGCAGATCATGACCGCGATGCGGCCAGTGTTCGGCGACCTGATCGGCGACGTGCAGAAGTCACTGCAGTTCTACGAGTCGCAGAACCGAGGCGTCAAACTCCGCAACGTCATCGGGATGGGTTCCACGCTCAAAATCCCGGGTCTCCGCAAGTTCATCGGCCTTCAACTCAACCTTGAGGTTGAGCGTCTTGACCACTTCGAGCGCATCTCGGTGGAAGGCCCCGCATCAGCTGATTTCTCGCAGCACATCGTGGCCTTTGGCGTTGCCTACGGCCTTGCGCTGCAAGGGCTCGGCATGGCGACGGTCGACGTCAATCTGCTGCCGGTGGCAAACGTTCGTCAGCAGGTTTGGTCGAAGAAAACGCGCTGGTTCGCCGCCGCCGCCGCAGTTGCATGCGCGGCGGGTGGCCTGATGTTTGTGCGGGGCGTGCTCGACAACGGCGCGTTCGGCGACGTGGCCGCGCTGAACGCGGCGCAGGCCGAGGTTGCCGCAGCTCGAAACTTCCAGTCGCAGATCAGTAGCCGCGCGGCCGACGTCGGCTCGCTTGCGAAGAACATGATCGAGGCCGTTGAGAATCGTGAAGTGTGGCCGTTCCTCGTGCACGATGCGGTTGCGTCGGTAGCCGCCGGCAACTCGCCAGCGATGCTCGACGACGACTTCGCCGATCTTGTCGATTCGAAGACACAGATGCGCAAGCAAACTCGGCTGCGCAATCTGAGCGGTGTCTACAAACTCACCCCAACCGGCGAGCGCGTGATCGAAGTCACCATGGACGTCGAGTTCAGCAGCGCCGACTCGTACGGCCACCTCGACTCAACGGTCTGCGGTTGGCTTGAACAAAACGCCAACCGCGATGATGCACCGTATGTCATCACCAAAGTGAGTTCGAACAACAACGCGATCGTGGCGATGAAGGTTGGCCCCGGCGGCACGTTGGAGCAGCAATCTCCTGATCCCGGCACGCTCGCGTCTGACGCGAATCGCGGTGGGGCATCCACGCCCGGGTCCAACGCTCCGGGTTCGGTGGGAACCTCCGGCATGTCGGCCGCCGGTTCCGGCGACGGTGTCCCCGGTCGTCGTCGCGGCGGCGGACCGCTGCAGAATCGCCCGGGCGGACTCCTCGGAACGCAAGGGTCCACAGAAGGTGACGTCACAGGCGTTGCCCCGCCGACCGGCACCGCCGGATCGGGTACCGACTCCGGTGGAAGCACATTCACGCGCCGCGGGGGATCGGGCGAGGGCGAGGGTTCGGTCGATCTCGACCGGGTCGCGCCGGTTCCGCAGCGCCCGGGGCTCTATCCGCCGGGTTCCGAGGTCTACGTAGGCAAGGTCACATTTGAGGCTCGGCTCAAAGGAAACGCGTCGGGAACTGTGTCGGCGGCACCTGCCGCGGAGGGCGAGTGATGGCAAAGCAACTTCCGCCGCAAGTTCAGGCGGCACTCCTTTGGTCAAAGTCGAATCTCATCGTGGTGGTGTTCTCCGCGATTGTTCTCGTGGTGCCGGTGGGCTCGTACTTCGCAGCGAAAGAGTTCCGCGCTGGCATCGAGACAGAGGCCAAGAAGCGCGCCACCGTGTTCAACGATCTCCGGTCCACCGTCGACGCCCGCGTTGCGCTGCCGCTTCCGGGCGGCGAAGAGTTCCCGCTTCCGGGGCTGCCGAACGCATCGACCGTGAGCGAGTACGAGGGGCTCCTCTCGAAGGTCTCCACAGATGCGCAGGCCGTCTACGCGAAGGCGGTTGAGTTCAACCGCGGTCGTGGCGCGATCGCGGCCGATCGCGCGATCGTTCCGGCCGGCATTTTCCCGGCCTACAAGCGCAGCCAGCGCACCGAGCGCGAGTCGGTGCGATTGAAGTTTGTCGACGCGCTCCAAGCGCGATATGCAGACCTCTTGGCAAGCTGCCGCGTTGGGCGCCCGCCCGAAGCGGCGGGGGTTGGTGCAGCGGTGATGGCCGCAGAAAAGCGCATCATTCAAGGTCAGCTCAAGCAGGAGTCGCGTGCAAAGCTCGATGCAGAGCAACTTGCGGCGCTTGAGCGGCAACTCGGACGCGCCCGTATCGAGCAGTACTTCGAGACCGCAAAGAAGATCTCGTTCTACGTCGACCCGCAGGCCTTCCCGGTGCCAACTCGCGCCGACGCAAACGCAGCCCTCGGCGGACCCGCAGATAGCCCAGCGGCGCTCGATCGCCAAGATGCCGCACTCTTCCAGTGGCAATGGAACTACTGGGTTGTGTCCGACGTGCTTCGCGCGTTCGCGGCAGCAAATGCAAGCACACCAGCAGTCTTGAAAGCACCGGTGAAGCGCGTGATTCGAATCTCGCCGGCACTTCCGAAGGTTGAAGCCGGTGGCAGCGGCGGCGGATCCGCAGGCGGTCTCGCCGGACTTGATGGATCAGGTATGTCCGGCGACGGCATGACAGCTGAGGGCACCACAGATGGTTCCGGATCTGGCGACGGATCAACACCGCCGCCTTCGAACACCGGGGTTCCCGACGTTCTTCTCGGCACCCCAGCAATCGATCCGAAAGCGGCCGCGCCCCGCGACTTTGCAACCGCGCTCACGGGTCGCGTGAGTAACTCGGTGTACGACGTCGTCGTCACAGAGGTCGTCTTCGTCGCCGAAACCGCAGAACTCCCGAAGGTGTTCGATGCCCTCGCGGCACACAACCTGATGACGGTGACGAACGTTCGGGTCGCGCCAGCTGATCCGTTCACCGACGCGCGCAACGGCTACCTCTACGGCCCCGAGCCCGTGAGCCTCGTGACAGCGACGATCGAAACCATCTGGCTTCGCGAGTGGACCGCTCCATTCATGCCAGCCGTGGTTCGCACCGCGCTGCGAGTTCCATCGGCGCAGCCAGGTGCAGGCGACGGTACGGATTCGAACCCTGAAATGGGCATGGAGTGAGCGGAGTATTCCGCGTCCCCGCGTAGGCGGATTCGGCGCGCCGATGAACACTCTCCTGACGGAAGCACAGACGACAGAAATCCCTCGGATCATTCTGAACCAACCAGAAGACCCAATCATCCAGAAGGACCTATGAAGACCAACGGCATCTCATTCTTCGAGCAGCACGTCGAGAAGCTCGTCCTCGGACTCTCCGGGGCTGTCTTTCTCAGCGTCGTCGTCTGGCAGTTGTTCCCAAGCAGCGTGTCGCTCGGGAGTGAAACAGTCTCGTACGGCGAGATCGATAAGCGACTCACCGAAAAGGCCGCCGTGCTGAAAGGCAAACTCGAGGCTCGGCAGGATCCGCTGTCGACGTTGGTCGGCGACAAACTCCAGCCAGCCGCACCGCTCTTCGAGAGTCGTCTGACCGCGCCGGTTGGCCCAACCCGCGTGCTGCCCCGCAGCGAGCCCCGGCTCGCGTCGGTGTTGCAGTCAGACGGAGCATCGACCGGTGAACCCTTCCACGTGCCGGCGTTCCAAGCGGTTGTGATGCGGGACACCATGCAGTTCGATGACACGATCGACGAGACGGTACTCGAGCGATTGCCCGATCTCCGCAGCGCGTTCTCGTCAGCCGCTGGCCCGTTCGATCTCTCGTGGACGGTTCCGAGTGCGGTGGTCGATCTGCGTTCGATGCGCGCCGAGCTCGAATCATCGCGCGAAGGCGCACAGATTCCGCGTCTTTGGTACCGCGATTCGATCTTCATCGTCGATGTCGAGTTTGAGCGCCAGAGGCTCTTGCCAGACGGATCGTGGGGCGAGAACACCCTGGTGGAGCCCGTCCCCGGAAACTTCAGCTTCCGCACAGAGATCACCAAGAACCCCGATGTCGGCCTCCGTGACTCGGTGTGGCAGTATCTCGCCGTTTCCGCCCAGCAGCGCCAGATTGTGCAGCCAGATTTCCTTCCGGCTCGCCGCAACACATTCTCGCCCGGTGCCATGCTGATTGAGGACCGAAGCGGTGGGGGCGCAGAGGATCCCGAATTGCGTCGCTATCGCCGCGAGGTTGCGCGGCGCACCATCGAACGCGATCGACTCGCGGGCGACCTCGAGGACGCCGGCGGCCCGCTCGAAGACGCAGAGCGCGACGACCGCAAGGGTGGTGGATCTGCGGGAGGTCGACCAGGCGGCGGCGGCAATCGTCCCGGCGGTGGCGGCGGAGGAACCGGTGGCGGCATGGGCGGCAAGCCGCCAGGCGGCGGACTCGGCGGCAGCGGTGGACCGGGGCGCAACACGGGTCCCCAAGACGAAGAGTCGCGCAAGCGCCGCATCCAACTCACCCGACTTGTCTCTGAAGCGGAGCGTCGACTGTCCGCGGCCGAGGAGCGCCTTGAGCGGAAGCTGAAGGAGCTCGGTCTCGACGGCACGTCCAAGCCAGATACCCCGGCAAGCGTCACGGCCAGCGATCAACTCGTCGTCTGGGCGCATGACCTCGGCGTGAAGCCCGGCGAAACGTACCGCTATCGCGCCGTGCTTCGCCCATACAACCCGTTCTTCACCAACGGCGGCGTGTTGGTCGACTCGCAGAAGACGCTTGGTGACCCATTCGCCTTGAAGACTGCGGAAGCCGAGTGGAGCAAGCCGTTCTCTGTGAGCCCATCGGTCTCGTTCTTCGTGGTCGACGCAGCTCCGGGCGAAGGTCGTCTTGGTCTCGGTACTGCCACGATCGACATCTACCGCTACTACGACGGCCAGCGTCGCCGAGAGCGCGTGAACGTGCAGCCGGGCGAGAGCATCTCCTCCGGACGCGGGCGCGATGGCGGAGGCGCCGACAGCGGCTTCTTCCTCGTTGACGTCATTCCTGATCCGGCTGCAGAACGCGCGGCAAATGATCGCCGCACACCCGCGCTCGTGATTGTGCAGAGTGCCACGGGCGCACGCTACGAAGTGCGGGTTCCTCGCCAAGAATCCGCCAGCCCGATGCGCGTTGCGTTCGACGACGAAATCGACCTCGCCCGCACCGAAGAGGAAGCTGCGAAGGCGCGTCCTCCGGCCGCTGGCGGCTCGTGACCCGCGCGGGAGGCACGATTCGATCGCTACCACGCCTGTCGCCGCATCAGTCCCCGAAACCCCGCGCAAGCCGCGGGGTTTTCTTTCGGTCGTGCGTTTCTCTCGATCACCGCGATCGGAGCAAACACCACCAACCATTCAACCCACCGGGTGAGCCAATGTGGGCAGCAGCACCTCACGGCTCCCGGATCGAATGTGGAGAACTCAGGAAGAACACTGCCTTCGGAAACCGGCACAATGTTCTCGGAATCACAGCGTCCGAGAAAAACAAATTTCAGGGCGGTGCGACAGATCCAGCGCTCCGAGACACACAAAATGCTTCCGCAAACAGGGAGTTCAAGAAAAAATCACCATGAGCGGTGCGAAGGCGTTGACAGGCTTGCCGAAATCGCTATCCTTGTCCCTCCCGTCAGCGCGACCGCAACCGCGGTTCCGCAAAGCGGATCTTTGACAACCGAGTGAAAGCGTGCAAATGTGTCGCGATGCTGAGCGACTGCAACGACCGAGCCAATCCTGAATGGGATTGTGCAAGGAACCTGCAATCGCCAGCGTAAATCGCACCGAGATATGAGCATATGAGCACTGAGCGACTGCGCCCGCGTTTCGATCCACGAAGTTCCGGTCTTCTAGTTCACTAGAGATCGTCGCATCGCGAACCGTCGGGTGTTGCCTCCACAAATGCAGTGGAGCCATGATCATCGCATGTTGGTTGAAGCCAGCATGCACTATCGAACCGAGCCCGGCCTAGCCGAGCACGGCACTCGGTAGACGCGATCAAGTCATAAAGGGCACGTGATGGATGTCTTGGCGTCAAGAGGCGATGAAGGACGTAGGAACCTGCGATAAGCCTAGGGGAACTGGTAACCAAGTTATGATCCTAGGATTTCCGAATGGGGCAACCCGGCTCTTATGAGTCATCCACGGCTGAATGTATAGGCCGTGTGAAGCGAACCTCGTGAACTGAAACATCTTAGTAGCGAGAGGAAAGGATATCAACCGATACTCCGCGAGTAGCGCCGAGCGAAAGCGGATCAACCAGCAGTCTGTACGAATGGTCTGGAAAGGCCAACCAAAGAAGGTGACGGTCCTGTACTGCAGAAGCTGGCCAGCCCTAGAGTAGAGTCGGACTCGTGAAATCCGGCTTGAACACGGG
>JBILDS010000170.1:0-6848 GCA_044352505.1 Phycisphaerales bacterium | reverse complement strand
CGCGATGTGCGGCCACGACTGGTGCAGCGTGCGCATCTCGAAGGAGATCCAGGAGTTCGCGTCGGGCAAGGACGAGGAGTACCAGCGCGGCAAGCCCGTGATGAGCGCAGCGCTCACACCCGAGCAGCAGGAGATCCTCGCGAAGCGCGGCGTCCTCAGCCCCGACGAGATCCACAGGCTCGCGTCGAAGACGAAGAAGGCCGTCGGCGCCGCGACCGGCGAGAAGGCGTCGTGCCACTCCGACTTCGTTGACCCCGCAACGGCGCAGGCCGTTCAGGCCGAGAAAGTCGAGGACAAGCTCGTCGAGAAGCTCGTCCAGGTGAACCTCGGCCCGGCATTCAACATTCCCTCGGGTGACCGCGTGGTGTGAATCAAATCGCCTGCACGGGTTGCGCGCATTCACTCGAAACCCCTCACCACGCCTTCGCACTTCTTTATCCCTGCCTGAACACAGGCGGGTGATCGTCTCCGTGTCCACAGGTTGCCACGGATGGTGGCCTTGGCTTCCCAAGCCAGCGAGGTTCGACGCATGAAGGCGCGATACAGGACACTCTTCATCAGCGATTGCCATCTCGGCTCGAGTGGCGCAAAGGCCGAGCAGCTTGCGCGATTCCTCAAGCACGTCGAGTGCGACGTGATCTATCTCGTCGGCGACGTGATCGACATGTGGCGCCTCAAACAACGCTGGTATTGGCCCGACGCGCACAACACGGTCATGCGTCGCCTGCTCAAGATGTCGCATAAGGGCACGACAATTGTGTACGTCCCGGGAAACCATGACGAAGCGGCGCGACAGTTTTGCGGCCTCTCCTTCGGCGGCGTGCAAATGGCGAAGGAAGCCTCGCATGTCACAGCAGATGGGCGACGCCTTCTCGTGACCCATGGCGACCAGTTCGACTTGGTGGTGCGCAACTCACGATTGCTCGCACTCGCAGGCACCGTTGGCTACGAGATGCTGCTGAAGATCAACGGCGTCTACAACTTCGGGCGTCGGCTCTTCGGCCTTCCGTATGACTCGCTCTCGCAAGCGATCAAGGCACGCGTCAAGAGCGCGTGCAACTTCATCTCAAACTTCGAGCAAGCACTTGTTGCGGAGGCGCGTGCGGGCGGATTTGACGGTGTGGTGTGCGGGCACATCCACAAGGCAGAACAGCGGCGGATTGGAGATCTTGAATACCTCAACTGTGGCGACTGGGTCGAGAGCTGCACTGCGTTGGTCGAGCATGATGATGGCCGAATCGAACTGCTCGATGGTCTGGCCTTTCTCGCCGCGCGCGACACCGTGAAGGAAGCGATCCAAGAAAACGGCGATGAATCC
This sequence comes from Phycisphaerales bacterium, assembly GCA_044352505.1. Classification (GTDB taxonomy): domain Bacteria; phylum Planctomycetota; class Phycisphaerae; order Phycisphaerales; family SM1A02; genus QWPT01. The sequence goes on along the minus strand of JBILDS010000170.1, from coordinate 5,530 downwards.
GAGGAAACTGATCCATGGCTTGCGCGAGGATTTGCGCTCGATGGCCGCATTTTCCTCACGGGAGATGGCAAGTGAGATTGCTTCTGGCGACCGATGCCTGGTCGCCGCAGGTGAATGGCGTTGTGCGCACCTGGCAGCAGACGATCCGCGAGTTGAACGCGATGGGCCATGATGTTGAGGTCGTGCACCCGGGTCTCGGACGCACGATCGCAGCGCCGCGGTACAACGAGATTCGTCTCGCACTCGCACCGTGGCGGATCGTGGGTCGAGCCATGGAGCGCCCATTCGACGCGGTTCATATCGCGACCGAAGGCCCGATCGGATTCGAAGCACGTCGCCGCTGCGAGTCGCGCGGCATTCCGTATACAACCAGCTACCACACGCAGTTTCCTGAGTACCTCAAGCAGTACTTCGGAATGCCGCGTCGCATCACTTGGCGCTTCATGCGGTGGTTTCATGGCGGCGCACGCGCAACGCTTGCGCCAACGCAGCGCGTCACGGATCAGCTCCGCGCCAACGGCATCACGCGTGCAGCAACGTGGTGTCGAGGCGTCGACACGAATCTCTTCCGTCCAACCACGAGCGCGTTGTTTGCCGACCTCCCGCGTCCGATCCATCTCTACGCAGGCCGTATCGCGCGCGAGAAGAACATCGACGCATTCATCGATGCGAAACTACCGGGTTCGAAAGTTGTGGTCGGCGACGGACCTGAGCGCGCGCGACTCGAGCACGCGCACCCTGACATCATGTTCGCTGGCTATCGATTCGGCGACGAACTGGCTGCGCACTACGCGGCCGCAGATGTGTTCGTGTTTCCAAGCCGCACGGATACGTTTGGCATTGTGATGCTTGAAGCAAACGCATGCGGACTGCCCGTCGCTGCGTATCCAGTCACGGGACCAATTGACGTTGTCCGCGAGGGCGTCAACGGATGGCTCGATGAGGATCTCGCGGTTGCGGCGGCGCGCGCGCTGCAAGTTTCGCGCGAGTCGTGTCTTGCACACGCGCGCAGCCAAAGTTGGCGGCGCGTAGCGGAAGTTCTTACATCGCACCTCGCTCTGATCAACCGAGACGCTGCGCCGATCGGCGCACACTGACCAATTCTGAACACAACAGATTTGAGCCGCGCGTCTGTGAGCGTCGCGTGAGCATGTTGTGAAGAGGCCAGTTTGACTGACAGACTTCACCAACCGCCTACGCCATTGCTCATGTCCGTTGCTCGATGAACTATGTGGTGGCTCTACGCAACGTGCGTCTGTCGCGCGAGGTGTTGTTGGTTCCGCAATTGACCAAACGACCACCCTCTTCTGTCTCTACCAACCAAATCGGGAGTCTCAACATGAAATCCAATCTCGTCCTCGTATCGCTCGTTGCCGCTGTCGCAGTCACCAACGCAGCGAGCGCCAGTCTCCGTATCACCGAAGTGATGAGCTCAAGTAATGGCAACGGATCGGCGACTCCCGACTGGTTTGAAATCACGAACTTTGGTTCGAGCGCAATCAGCGTCGATGGTCTGCGCATGGATGACAACAGCTTCAGCTTCGCGGGATCGCGCGCGCTCCTCGGTATTACTTCGATCGGCGCTGGCGAAACCGTGATCTTCCTTGAGACTGCTGCCGGTGCCGCGGTCGACTCGTTCCGCACCTTCTGGGGTGGCCTTGCGGGAGTGCAAGTGGGCTACTACTCAGGCTCAGGCGTGAGCTTCTCGTCGGGCGGTGACGGCATGGTGCTCTTCGATGCGACCGGCAGCGAAATCTCGCCGCGCGTCGAGTTTGGCGCCGCAACGTCTGGCTCAAGCTTCTTCTGGGGTTACGACAGCGCCGGCAACCTCGACCCGGCATACGTCGCCCAATTCAGCACGGTTGGCACGATCGGTACCCAGGTCGGCTTTGCGTCGTCGGGCGACATTGGCTCGCTCGGAACCGCAATTGGCATTCCGGCACCAGGTGCACTCGCGCTCGTGGGTCTTGCCGGTCTTGTGGCGCGTCGCCGTCGCTGATCGGTTGATCTGTGCAGATTCTTCGAACAACGCCCCGCCTCGCGCGCGTCTCGCGCCAGGCGGGGCAGTTCTTTGTGCGACACGTCCCGTGATTCATGCGATAGTAAACGCATGCGGTCCGCCTTCACTCGGCTGCGGCACGTTTTTCCATTCTTCGTGAGTGGCGTTCTTTGCACGCTGTTTTTCGCGTGGGGATTGCCGCTGATTCTGACAGCACGCGGCTCAGGGGCGTGGGGTGAACCCACGCTCTATTGGTTCTCGATGCCGCGTGAGGCTCCCATGGATGATGTTGGGATGGGGCTCAATATCGCCGCCACCGCTGCGACCATGTCATCCATCGAAGTTCGACGTGGGCTTCTCTCAGATTGGTATATCGCGCGATCAAGCGATGCCGGCCACATCTGGCCTGATGGCGAGCTGCACGAGCCCCGATTTGAGCATTCGATCGATACGGTACACCGAACCCCTTCTGCGGCGGTTGTTGTTGCGCCGCCAACGGGCGAGGAAGCGAAGTTCAAGCGCATCGATACCGGTCTCTCGGGTTGGCCGTTCCGTGCCTTCGCAAGCGAGGCGTGGTATCGCGCGGCGGACAACGCGATGAGACACGATGCTGTACCAGAGTTTCGCAATGGATGGAATCTCGGTCTCGTCGATGGGCACGTGCTTCGCATCCCGCTGCGACCACTTTGGTTTGGCGTCATCGGTGACATCGTGTTCTGGTCAAGCATCTCATGGGCGGCTGTTGCATTCCCGCTTGCAATTCGTCGACATCGCCGCCAGAAGTATGGGCGCTGCGGCAAGTGCGGCTACCTGAGTGACCCGCACGCCGTGAAGCGACCCGAGCGGTGCCCGGAATGCGGCACCGCGTTCGCGCGCGATCCGCTTGGATTTGCGCGCAGTCCGGAGATGCACTTCCAGAACGCGTACGTCTGGATCATCTTTGTCTCAAGCCTTGACATCATGCTCACGTGGAAGATCCTCTCCCTTGGTGGTGTGGAGGTGAATCCTGTTGCAGCAATGGTGATCCATGCGTGGGGAATGCACGGCGCGATTGCGTTCAAGTTCGCGCTCATGATGTGGGTCATTGTTGCGTGCGAAGTTCTCGCGCGACTGCGGCGAAGCGCGGGTCGATTCCTCTCCATCACGGCCATCGTGATCAGCGCGTTCCCCGTGGTCTGGTCACTGATCCTGCTTTCCGTGCATACGTTCTTCCCGGAGTGAACGGTAGCACCGCGTGCTCATCCGACTCACCGAGGCGCAGTCGGCGAAGCGCATCAACGACTGTATCTGCCGCGAACGGGCGCGCACGCTCGCGTGCCGCTTCTCGCATGGCACGCAAGCGCTTGGAATCGGAAAGCAGCGCACGGATGCGCCAGCGAATGCTCTCCGGAGAGTTCAGTCGAATCGCAACGCCCCATTCAAGAAGGTGATCGCTGTTGCGCTCTTCTTGACCAGGTACTGGGTTCATGATCACCATGGGAAGGCCCATGGCGAGAGCTTCGCTCGTGGTCAGTCCGCCCGGCTTTCCAACGGAAAGATCGGCGGCGTGCATCAACTCGTGCATGCGATCGGTGAAGCCGAGGACATGGCAGCGCACCCGCTCGCGCGCTCCGGCGCGCGCAACCACATCGTGCGCGTGGTGGCGCAGCGCTTCGTTTTTTCCACACACCAGCGTGATGCCGCAATCAAGATCAAGGTCGAGCAGTGCGCGCAGCGTCCAAGCCAGATTAGAAACACCGACGCCGCCACCTGACACAAGTATCATTGGATGCTTTGGCGAAAGCCCGAGCTTCTCGCGAATCTCCTCGCGCGCTGGAAGAGGCGCAGAGAACGCGTCCATGATTGGAATGCCAGAGACCACGATGCGGTTGCGTGCGACGCCCTTCCCAACAAGGATCTCGACGGTTTCAGGAAGCGCCACAAACCAGCGATCGGCACGAGGGCACGCAGCCCAGAGTCCATGTGCGTCAAGATCTGTGACAACAACGCCAAACGTCCCACGCCACTCACCACGTTCAACCATGCCGTTCAGAAGTTCAGCGGCGAGAAAGTGTGTGCAGACAATGGTGTCTGGCTGCTCATCGGTGATGAGTCGCCTCATCCGAGCAAGCGCAAGTCGCTGCAGGAGCCGTCGTGCTCTCCCTCCCTCTGAGGTGTCACTTGATCGATACAGCCAGCCCACGAGGCCCGGCGCACGTTCGATGAGTGCGATGTAGGCGTCGCGATAGAGCGCTCGGAACGCAGGCCATGCGTGCGACAGAACGTCGACGACTTCAGCGTCGGTAGCGTGCGATGATCGCAGCATCGCTTCCGCGACAGCGTGGGCTGCGCGCGTGTGACCAGAACCGACAGAGCCGGTGAGGACAAGTGCTCGCCCGAGCGGGGTTTCTGTCGGAGGATCGGAGTTGATGCTTCCGTGCATCGAAAGCAGCATCGACCATCTCTTCATGCACGATATGAAGTTTCGGTCAAGAGTCGGTCAATGCACGCGGCTGCGACGGGCGGAACACGCAGTTGTGTCATCCGCGCATGGCGCGTTCGATCTCGGCAATCGTCTTCGGGATCGCGGCCGTAAGGTTCACGCCGCCCGCCTTCTTTGTGACGAGGATGTCGTCCTCGATGCGGATGCCGAAGTTCTCGTTCGGCAGGTAGATGCCCGGCTCGATCGTGATGACCGCGTTCTCAGGAACGGGGCCTTCAGGCAGGATGTCGTGCACCTCGAGCCCGAGGTGGTGGCCCGTGCCGTGGAAGTACGCGTCGCCGTAGCCCGCCTTCGTGATCACATCGCGCGCGGCCTTGTCGATCGCGGCGAAGGTCGTGCCGGCCTTGGTCGCCGCAATCGCCGCGAGCTGCGCCTTGAGCACGATCTCGTAGATCTCGCGCTGGCGCGGCGTGAACTTGCCGTTCACGGGGAAGGTACGCGTGACATCGCACGCGTAGCCCATGTACTCGGCGCCCGAGTCGATGAGGATCACATCGCCATCCTGCAGCGGCTCGCGGTTCGCGTGGTAGTGGAGCACCGTCGCGTTGAACGCGCCGCCCGCGATCGTGCCGTAGGCCGGCTTGCGCGCACCGTTCGTGCGGTAGCCGTGCTCGGCAAGCTCCTGCACATCGAACTCGGTGATGCCGGGCTTGAGACCGCGCAGCACCGCGTCGTAGCCCTTCGCGGTGATGTCGGCCGCGCGCTGCATGAGCGCGAGCTCGGACTTCGACTTCGCGGCGCGCATCACGGCGAGGAGCTGCGTGTGGTCGACGAACAACGAACCAGGGATGCGCTCTGCGCTCTTGCGGAAGACATCGAGGTCTGGCGACACGGGCGCCGTGTGCGCGGACAGCGGGTGAAGCAGCGCGAAGCGCTTCGCGCGCTTCGTCGCCTCGAGCAGGAATCGCGCGAACGCAGTCGTGCGCATGATCGTGCCAACGCCGTACTTCGTCTTGAGCTTCGACGAGATCTCCTCGCGGAAGCCGTCCCACTTCTCGAGCTCGGGGTTGAGCGGCTTGAGGAAGAGGATGACGCGCCGCGCCTCGACC